>NZ_JBFBCI010000024.1:0-116634 GCF_040683095.1 Sphaerisporangium sp. NPDC051017 | reverse complement strand
TCCTTTAGGCGGCGTTCTTCCGTCGTCACTCGGAAGGGGCTCGTTCCTCACCCCTTCCTCCCTCCTCCTCCAGAACACCGCCGCGCCCCGAACAGAGGGTCAGGGGGTCTTGGGGGTGCCGTTCGTGGATTTGAGGGCGTCGCGGAGTTGGGTCGCGCCGCGGAAGTGGATGGCGGACATGCCCGCCGACTCGGCGCCGGAGACGTTCACCAGGCGGTCGTCGACGAAGACGAAGTCCGACGGGCGCGCGCCGAGCTCCGCCGCCACGCGCAGGTAGATCTCGGCGTCCGGTTTCACCAGGCCCAGGTGGCCGCTGTAGAAGCGCGCGTTCATGGTCGAGGCCCAGGGCATCAGCTCGATCCGGTCGGCCAGGCACACGGGCGCGTTGGACAGCAGCGCGACGCGCGTGCCCGACGTACGCAGCTCCTCGATGATCGCCACGGTGTCCTCGTTGATGTGGCTCCAGCTCTCGACATCGAGCCGCACCAGGCGCTCCACCTCGGGGTCGCGCATCCGGCGGCCGAGGACCTCCGACCAGTACGCGCTGGGCGAGAGCACACCCCGGTCGAACTCCAGCCGGTGCTCCCAGTACCCCCGCCAGAAACGGTCGAAGTCGACGCCCGCCGCCTCGACCAGCCGCACGCGGTCGTCCTCGGGCTGAGCGTGGCTCAGCACTTCCCCGTAGTCGAAGAGCACCCATTTCATGATCGCGATATTACCGAACGTCAGCCCTTGAGGTACGGCTCCAGGTGCTCGTTCACCGCGCCACAGCCGAGATAGTTGCGCACGGTGTGGAAGTCCGCCCAGTCGATGTTCACCCGTTCGTCCAGGGTGACGCCGTCGAACGTGCCCTTCAGCGCGCCCGGGATGGCGGCGATGTCGTCCTTGTCGGCGATGTTGACCCAGCGGCGCACACCCCGGGGGCACCGGCCGCGCCCGCCCTGCGGCAGGGGCTGGAGCCGCTCGAAGATCACCCCGCGCATGCCGAGCGGGCTGCCGAGCGTGATCAGGAGCTCGACGGAGAGGTCCGGGTGCGCCCACAGCGCCTCGTACGTCACGACGCTGCCCAGCGAGTGGGCGATGACCACCTCGGGGCGGTTCCGGCGGATCGTCTCGGCGACGGCGTCGCGCGCCCGCACCCGGGCGGCGGCGTCCGCGCTCGCGAGGTAGGCGGCGACCTCGGGGCAGAAGTCCTCGGCGAAGTCCTTCGCGTGCGGGCCGAGCCGCGCCAGCAGCCACTCGGCGAGACGGTGGATCAGCCCGGTCAGCTTCTCCCCCGCGAAATCACCGACCTGGCCCATCTGCTTCATCCACGCGGCCAGCACGAGCTGGGACTCCGCGTCCATCTTCCGCAGGTCGCTCCTGGCGGCGGCCGGGGTCTCCTTGCGCAGCAGGTGCGCGTAGTAGGCGACCTCGCTGACGTAGGACTGCCCGGTGTAGGGGGCGCCGCCCGTCAGGCCGGTGTGCAGGTAGCGGTTCCATTTGGCGCGCATCGTGTCGGCCGCGCCCTTGGCCGTGCCCGCCGCCTGGAAGTACTTGTACTTGCCGATGCCGTGAACCCCCACGATCGCCGCCACCGCACGGTCCTCCCACGGTTGGTCGCCCGCCCTCGCCGGGTACGGCTGACGCCTGCTCAGGAACATGCACACTGTGCCCGACCGTCGTGATCACCACAAGCCGGTGCGCGACTTCGGCAGGACACAGTCGCCTGCGGGGAAGCCTCCGGCGCGTCCGGCAGCAGTCGCGGGGCGTCGCGGGGCGTCGCGGAGCTCGCGGAGCTCGCGGAGCTCGCGGAGCTCGCGGACAAATGGGTTGATCAGTGGCGGGAGTGTCCGGTTACGCTGGTGCAATGCCTGGTCCGCTCCTCGTCGGCAGCTCGGTCGCCATCCCGGAGGCCGAGCTCGGCTGGCGTTTCTCGCGTTCGTCCGGGCCCGGCGGCCAGGGCGTCAACACCACCGACAGCCGCGTCGAGCTGAGCTTCGACGTGGCGGCCACCACGGCCCTGCCCCCGCCGCTGAAGGCCCGCGCCCTGGAGCGGCTCGCGCCCCGGCTCGTCGGCGGGGTGCTCACGATCAGCGCCTCGGAGTACCGCTCGCAGCTGCGCAACCGCGAGGCGGCCAGGGCCCGCCTGGCGCACGTGATCGCCCAGGCCATCGCTCCCCCGCCGAAGAGCCGCCGCGCCACCAAGCCCTCCCGGGGCGCCGAGGAACGCCGCCTGACCGCCAAACGCCACCGCTCCGCCCTGAAACGCCTCCGCCGCACCGAAGATCCCTGATCCCGAACCCGCCGTGCCGGAAGCGCGGCCATAGGCACTGTTCGGGGCGCGGCGCGCCCCGAACCGCCGAGCCGGAGGCTCGGCAATAGGCACAGCGCGGCCATCAGACACGATCTTCCATTTCCCAGAGGTGGTCGATCACGTGCCAGGCGATGCGGCGGGCGGCGTAGCGGGCGGGCCAGCCGCCGTCGACGATCGGGGAGCCGTCGGACGGCTTGCTCAGGACCTCGGCGATCTCGTCGCGCATCGCCGCCCGCGCGGCCCGGTCGAGGAGGCCGAACGGGCGGTGCCGGACGCCGATCTTCCGCGCGTACGCCCGCTCGGCCTCGACCACGTGGGATGCCATCTTGTCGCGGTCCCTGCCGCCGCCGCGGGGCCCCTTGCGCAGTTCCTCGGGCGAGCTCGCGGTGACCTCGTCGAAGAGCTCCCAGGACGCCCGGATCAGCGCCACGTCGCGCTCGGCCACCGCCGCGTCCACCGGCCGCCGGTCGATGCCCGGGATCGCCGCAGGGGCCCCGAAGTCGGTGGTCGTGTCGCCGGGCGTTCGTTCGATCACGACGAAGGAGTCGGGCTCGAACGGCATGCGGGCCCGCTCGGCGATCACCCGGTAGCGCGGCACGTACCGCGCCAGGGTCTCCAGCGCCTCTTCCTCGCTCCTGCCGATGCGGCACCACCCCGGCCAGTCGTAGGAGCAGGCGAAGACCTTCTTGGGGCCGATTTCAAGATATAGGTCGGTCATATCGCCATGTTCCTCTCCGAACCTGTCAGGCCAGGTCAGTTATTCGACCAGATCGATGAGATCGGCCACCGAGTCCACCACGCGCGAGGGCCGGAACGGGTAGCGGTCGACCTGCTCCTTGGCGGTCACCCCGGTCAGCACCAGGATCGTGTGCAGGCCGGCCTCCATTCCCGCGACGACGTCGGTGTCCATGCGGTCGCCGATCATCGCCGTCGTCTCGCTGTGCCCGTCGATCGCGTTCAGCGCGCTGCGCATCATCATCGGGTTCGGCTTGCCCACGAAATACGGCTCGACCCCCGTGGCCTTGGTGATCATCGCGGCGACGGCGCCGCAGGCCGGCAGCGATCCCTCGGCGGACGGCCCGATCGGGTCGGGGTTGGTCGCGATGAAGCGGGCGCCCGCGTCGATGAGCCGGATCGCCCGCGTGATCGCCGTGAAACTGTAGGTGCGGGTCTCACCGAGGACCACGTAGTCCGGGGTGGTGTCGGTGAGGACGTACCCGACCTCGTGCAGCGCCGTGGTCAGCCCCGCCTCGCCGATCACGTACGCCGAACCCCCCGGCCGCTGGTCGCCGATGAACTTCGCCGTGGCCAGCGCCGACGTCCAGATCGACTCCGGGGGCACCTCCAGCCCGACGCTTCGCAGCCGCACCGAAAGGTCGCGGGGCGTGTAGATGGAGTTGTTCGTCAGGACGAGGAACCGCTTGCCGGAGTCGCGCAGCTTCCTGATGAACTCATCCGCGCCCGGTACCGGGTTTCCCTCATGGACGAGCACTCCGTCCATATCGGACAACCAGCTCTCTATCGGCCTGCGCTCGTTCACCGTTCTCCTGAGTGTCGGGGGCAACTTTCACCACTTTCCATGCGAATCCAGAATGACAGGTGCCCGGCCCGGTCCGTCACCCACGCCGCACCCTGCCGCGACCGTCGTGACCAGGGCGCACTGCCGGATTCCGGCCCCTGCGGCTAGAGTCCCTGAAGGTGGAGCGAATCGAGATCAACGGGGCCCCCGCCGCCGTCGAGGATCTTCGGCATCCGGCCCTGCGCAATTACGGGCACTTCAGCGCCATGCAGGTGCGCGACCGCAGGGTCAGGGGCCTGGGCCTGCACCTGGACCGGCTGGACGCCGCCACCAAGGAGCTGTTCGGCCGCGAGCTCGACGGCGAGCTCGTTCGCGCCCGCGTCCGGCACGCGCTGAGGGGCGACGTCCACGACGCCTCCGTGCGCGTCTACATCTTCGGCCGCGACCTGCCCACCTGGGGCGAGGTCGAGCCGTGCGTCATGGTCACCGTCCGGCCGCCGCAGGACCCGCCGAACCCGCCGCGCAACGTCTGGCCCGCCCCCTACCAGCGCCCGGTGCCGCACATCAAGCACGTCGGCGGCTTCGGCCAGACGTACTACCTGCGCATGGCCGAGCGCGCCGGATACGACGAGGCCCTGCTGGTCGCGCCCGACGGCACCATCGCCGAGGGCGCGATCACCAACATCGGCTTCTCGGACGGCGAGTCGATCGTCTGGCCGGAGGCGCCCATGCTGCGCGGGATCACGATGGCGCTGGTCGAGCGGGGGCTGGCCGAGATGGGCGTCCCGGCCCGCCGCCAGGTCGTGCGCCTGGCGGACCTGCCCGCGCTGCGGTCGGCGTTCCTCACCAACTCCTGGGGCATCATGTCGGTCCAGCGAGTGGGCCGGCAGCGTCTCACCGTCGACTATCCGCTGATGAAAACCCTCCAGGACGCCTACGAGAGGAACCCCTGGGACCTGATCTGAACGCCGGGAAGCCCGTCCACGGCCGACGGCGGCCACGCCGCACCGAGCAAACCGGACGCTAGGGCGCCAGGGCCGTCAGGGCCTCCTCGGCGCGGCGCATGGACGCGTCGGGGTCTGTGTCGAGGGCGGAGATCTCGGGGTCGAAGTTGAGGTCGTGGAACAGCTCGGTGAGGCCCGTGGACGCCAGCGCCTCGACGTCCGCGCGGATCTCCTGCGGCGAGCCGGTCAGCCGCGGCCGGTCGGGCAGACCCGCCTCGCGCAGCTTGGTGACGCCCCGGCAGATGAACCTCAGCGACTCCGGATCGCGCCCGGCCTTGCGAGCCGCGTCCTTTACAATGTAGATCTGCTCGTTGGATGGTGGCCAGGTCGGCGCGGCTGGAGCTGATCCAGCCGTCGGCCAGCTCCCCCGCGCGGCGCAGCGCCACCTCGGCCGTCCCCCCGAGCAGCACCGGCGGCGGGCCGGGGCGCGGCTTCGGGTCCTGGTGGGACGGCGGGATCTCGTAGAACTCCCCCCTGTGCGAGATGACCTCGTCGGTCCAGAGCCGCCGCAGCACCTGCAGGCACTCCACCGCCCTGCGCCCCCGGCCCTCCATGGGGACGCCCGAGGCCGCGAACTCCTCCGGCAGCCACCCGAGCCCGAGCCCGGCGTCCAGGCGCCCTCCCGAGACGGTCTGCAACGTCGCGAGCTGCTTGGCGAGCAGGGCCGGCGAGTAGAACGGCAGGTTGACGATCGCGAGCCCGAGCCGGATGCCCTCTGTGACGCCCGCGAGGTACGACAGGGTGACGATCGGATCCTGCACGGCGCGGTAGACCGGGCCCATCGGGTGGCCCACCGGGTAGAGCAGCCGCTGGAACGTCCACAGCGAGGCGTAGCCCAGCTCCTGCGCCCGGCGCGCGACGCGGGCCATGTTCGCGGGCGTCGCCCACGGGCCCGACACGGGCACCCCGAAGCCGATCTCCATGAGATCACCTTACGACCCGGACGTCGCCGTAGATTGGACCGGTGACGGTGCGGGACGAGGACGCGTCGGCCTCCACTCTGGCGCGGCGCCTCGCGCGCGTCGCCGGCGAGGGGTCGTGGACATTGCTGAAGCACACCCGGGTGACGGTCGTCCGCGCCGGTGACGTCGTGGTCAAGGCGCACCCGCCCGGCACCGACGAGACGGCGCTGGCCGCGCGCCTGCGCGTGGCCGCCGGGCTCCCGGGCGTGCTGCTGCCCCCGGCGTCGCCGCGGGTCGAGCACGTCGGCGGCCGCCCGGTCACCGTGTGGCCGGCGGGCGAGCCCGTGGACCCGGGTGATCCCGGCGCCGCGCCCTGGGAGGCCGCCGCGGGGCTTCTCGCACGCCTGCACGCCGTTCCCGTGGACGACCTGGCCCTGCCCCCGGCCGGCGGCCCCGCGCGGGTGGCCCGCGCCGTCGCGCTCCTGGACGGCCTGGACGGCGGGTACGCGGCGCCGGAGGCGGTGATCCGCGAGGCCTTCCGCACGCTGCCCCCGGACGCGAGGCCGGTGCCCGAGGGTCCCGCGCGCCCGGCGGCCCCTCCCCCGGTCGTCCCGAGCCCCCGGCCCCCGGACGGCGGCGGGCCACCGCGGGCGCGGCTCACGCACGGCGACTGGCATCTCGGGCAGATCATCCGGTACCAGGGCGATTGGCTGCTGATCGACGTGGACGACCTCGGCGTGGGCGTCGCGGCGTGGGATCTGGCGCGGCCCGCCGCCTGGTACGCCACGGGCCTGCTGGACCCGGCCGCCTGGCACCGGTTCCGCGGCGCCTACCTCGCCGCGGGCGGATCGGCCGTGCCCGCCGGGGATCCGTGGCGGGAACTGGACGTGCCCGCCCGCGCGTTGACGGTGCAATTGGCGGCCACGGCTGTGGCTGCGGCGGGCGCGGAGGGCCGCCCCCTCGACGAGGTCGAGCGGGCCCTGGTCTCGTCCTGCGGACGGATCACGCGCACCGCCGCCGCGCAGTAGGGTCGCCTCAGGCCAGTTTGAAGGAGATCGCCTCGATGCGTTGCCCGAAGTGCAGCGGTAACATGCGGACCTTTGACCGCAACGGCGTCCACATCGAGCAGTGTGACAACTGCCGCGGCATCTTCCTGGACTACGGAGAGCTCGAGACCCTGTCCAGGATCGAGAACCAGTGGGCACAGCAGCAGTACGCCCCGCCGCCCCCGGCGCACGGCGGCGGCCCGGCCTGGGGTGCCCCGCAGCACGGGCACCACCGGGGCCACCACCAGCGCAGCTGGGTCGGCATGCTCTTCTCGAGCTGACGTACGCCTGTGCCTATGGCCTCGCTCCGCTCGGCTGTTCGGGGCGCCTTGGAGTCGGTGATCTTCCGCCGTCACGCGCAAGGGATCGTTCCTCACCCTTGCGCGTGACGACTCCAGAACACCGCCGCGCCCCGAACTGCGCTATGGCCGCGCCTCCGGCACGGCGGTTCGAGGCGCGGAGCCGGCGCGTCAGCGGGGGAACTCGTCCGGGTCCACCTCGGAGCTCGTCGCGTTCCCCCCGAGCACCGACTGCAGGCTGATCGTCCAGATCGTGCGCTGGATCACGGTCGCGCCGCGCACCGTCCGGAACGACAGGGACCTGTCGAACCGCTTGAACACGCAGTCGCGCGTGAAGAGGCGCGAGCCCTTCTCCCAGTCGGCGCCGCTGGTGTAGTAGACCTTGTAGTTGCCGTCCGGCACGCCGTTGATCGTGACGCTCTTCTTCTTGCGGATGTAGAAACGGGTCACCACGCTCTTGCCCCGCACCATGCTGAGCACGGTGTCGAAAGACCCGCCGTTCTTCACGGTCAGGCGCCCGAGCCCGCCCCGCGGGCCTCTGCGGACGAACGCGCCGTTGGCCGGCCGCCGCGTCTGTTCCTTGGGCGTTCTGAGCTTGGCGACGTCGGCCGGGTAGTCACCCTTGGCTGCGAGGTCCCGGCCCGCCGATCTGACCTCGCCGAACCCGTCGGCCTTGCCGAGCCGGGCGAGGACGGCCGAGGGCGCGCACAGGGAGTGCCCGGCGACGCCGTCGCGCAGGGTGCCGAGGTCGCCTTCCAGCCCGCGCAGCGCCGCGAGGTAGTCGGTGTGCTCGGCGGTGACATCGGGGGGCGGCGTGGCCGCCGAGAGGCCTTCCACGGCGTCGCTCGTAGCGTTCTGGGCGCGTTCGAGCCGCTGGTCCAGCGACTTCATCGAGCGCGACTTGGCGAGGCCGTCCAGGGCGGTCCGCAGCGGGCCGGCCGTGTCCGCGAGGGTCGTGCGGTAGGCCGCGGACACGTCCACCGTGGGACTGGCGGAGACGCCGCCCTCGGGGGCCGAAGAGCCGGAGGAGCCCGAGGAGTCCGGTGGGGCTGATGTCGCCGGTGTGGCGGGACCCGGCGTGCACGCGGCGAGCGAGGCCGCCGAGGCGAGGGATAACGTCAGGGCAAGCGCGGCGGGAGTCCGCCGGGAGGCGCGCATCCGGAAATGATCGATCACGCCCGGACGACGCGTCAAGGCGATATGCCGGGCGGACAGTACGACAAAACGGGCAGGCCAGTCGATAGGGCAGAAAACCAGGAGGGAACGCGGCAGTCCCGGGACGGGCCCCTCGCGCACGTGGCCACCCCTCACCCGGACGGCCCGGAGCGGGCCGCCGGAGGACGGTCAGGGAAGGGGGCGGCGGCCGGGGAAGCCCAGCTCGCTGCGGTGGTACCAGCCGAGCGTGGTCTCGCCCTCGATCCAGCACAGGCGCACCGACTCGCCGGACAGGACGGCCGGGAAGTCGACGAGCAGGGGCGCGACGCCCTTGACCTCGATGCCCTGGTCGCCGAACCAGCCGAGGATCTCGGCGACGCGCGCCTCCAGCGCCTTGGCCTCGGCGATGCCCCCGAGCCGCGAGCGCCCGGTGCTCGCCAGGTCGTGGCCGATCTCGGCCAGGTCGGCGCGGATCGCGATCAGGTCGTTCGCGTACCCGAGCAGGGCCGGCATGAGGGCACGGGCCTCCTCGACGGTGAAGATCCTGTTCACCACGGCGCCGCCGGTGATCCGCCCCGCGCCTTGATGGCCTTGGAGCAGCGTGCCAGCAGGGCGCGCAGCGTCTGGCGCTCCTCGGGGGTGAACTCGTCGAAGATGCGCCGCTCGATCGCCACCGCCCGCTCGTCGGCGACCCGCAGGGCGGCGCGGCCGGCGTCGGTGAGGTGGGTCTGCAGGACGTTGCGGTGCCAGCGGTGGCGGGTGCGCCGCACGAGGCCGCGTCCCTCGAGGTTCCTGATCACGACGGTCATCGCCTGGGGCGTGACCATGCAGGCGCGGCCCAGCGCGGCCGAGGAGATGCCTGGATTGTCGGCCAGGGCGAACAACGCGGCGTACTGCGGGACCGTCAGGCGGGCCGTCCTGACCGCCTCGTTCCTGGCCGCCATGAGCTCCTGCTCGACCCGCTTGATGTCGAACCCCAGCCGCTCTCCGGCGGGCATGCTCATGACCGACATGCTATATGACCTTGGACGACACCTCACGAGCCGCCGCTCCCCCCGCCTTCCCGCTCACGTCCGCGGGATGCGCCCGGGGCCGCCCGGAGCCATGGTCACACGCGCGGTCACGGTCACACGCGCGGGGCCACCGGCGCGCGGGAGACGGGCGCGTCGTCGTCGAGGGCGTCGCGGATCACCTCGTCCACGTCCAGTTCGACCACCCAGACGCACCGCTCGTCCCCCTCGCGCCGCCGCGCCCCTCCCTCGTCGCGCCCGGCGTGGCCGCCGTTCACGGTGGCGCACGCCTCGTCCACGGGAGGCCGCGAGCGGCTGAAGGCCGCGCGGAAGACGCGCTCCTCGCCCACCAGACGGCACAGACCGATCACCCTGGTGTACACGAGAGGAGCCTCCCCGTGCCCGGGACGGCACCCCGCCGTCGCCAGGCCGCCGCCGAGCGCCCGGGCGACCGCCTCGGACAGCATCGGATCACTGCTCATGTGCACCTCCGGTAACCGAGTGTGTCGCCATGGTGACACCTTCGCGTCGGCCGGGTGGCCGGAAGGCCGGAGCCGGGGGAGTTTTCTTCACCTCGGGTGGCCGTATGTCCGCAGGTGAATAAGTCATGACGAGGCGGGCATCGCCCCGCCCGCCCGCCATGCGCCCCCCTAGGACGGCGGCCGTGAGAAGGCGGCGAGCAGGCGGTCGGCGGCGAGGGACGGCGTGAGGGTGCCCTCCAGCACCTCGCGCTCGACCTCGGCGCTCAGCGCCCTGACCCCAGGATGGTCCAGCAGGCGGGTGAGCAGGCGCTCGCGCACCAGCGTCCAGGTCCAGCCGACCTGCTGGCGGCGGCGCTTGGCCGCGAGGTCCCCGGAGGCCTCCAGCCGGTCCTGGTGGCGCACGATCGTGGCCCACAGCTCGGGCAGCCCGGCCTCCTCCAGGCCGCTGCAGGTGAGCACGGGCGTGTCCCAGGTGCCGCCGCCCCCCCGCAGCAGCCGCAGCGCGCCCGCGAGCTCCCTGGCGGCCTTGCGCGCGTCCATCTCGTGCGGGCCGTCCGCCTTGTTGACCGCGATCACGTCGGCCAACTCCAGCACGCCCTTCTTGATGCCCTGGAGCTGGTCGCCGGTCCGCGCGAGCGTGAGCAGCAGGAAGGTGTCGACCATCTCGGCGACGGCGGTCTCGGACTGCCCGACGCCCACGGTCTCGACCAGGACGACGTCGAAGCCCGCCGCCTCGACGACCACCATCGCCTCGCGGGTGGCCTTGGTGACGCCGCCGAGCGTCCCGGAGGTGGGCGAGGGCCGGATGAACGCGTTCGGGTCGGCCGACAGGCGCGCCATGCGGGTCTTGTCGCCGAGGATGCTGCCGCCCGTGCGCGTCGAGGAGGGGTCCACGGCGAGCACGGCGACCCGCAGGCCCTGGCCGGTCAGGTGGACGCCGAGCGCGTCGATGAACGTCGACTTGCCGACGCCGGGCACGCCGGTGACGCCGACCCGCCTTGCCTTGCCGGACAGGGGGGTCAGCTCGACGAGCAGCCGCTGGGCCAGGTCCCTGTGGTCGGCGCGGGTCGACTCGACCAGGGTGATGGCCCGGGCGATCCAGCCGACGGACCCCTCGCGGACCCCCTGGACGTAGGACTCAAGCACCGGCATGGCCCAGCCGGGTGGACAGGTCGCGCAGCAGGTCCAGCGCCGCGTCGGCGATCACCGTGCCCGGCGGGAATATCGCGGACGCCCCGGCCTCGCGCAGCGCCGCGAAGTCGCCCGGCGGGATGACCCCGCCCACGACGATCATGATGTCGTCGCGGCCGTGCTCGGCCAGCCGGTCGCGCAGCTCGGGCACCAGCGCCAGGTGCCCGGCCGCCAGGGACGAGACGCCGACGACGTGCACGTCCGCCTCGACGGCCTGGCGGGCGACCTCGGCGGGCGTCTGGAACAGCGGGCCGACGTCGACGTCGAACCCGAGGTCGGCGAAGGCGGTGGCGATCACCTTCTGGCCGCGGTCGTGGCCGTCCTGGCCGATCTTGGCGACGAGGATGCGCGGCCTGCGGCCCTCCTCGCGCGCGAACGCGGCGCTGGCCGCCCTGACCTTCTCGACCCCGGCGGCGTCGCCGGCCTCCTCGCGGTACACCCCCGAGATGGTACGGACCTGCCCGGCGTGCCGTCCGAAGACCTCCTCCAGGGCGTCGGATATCTCGCCGACGGTCGCCTTGGCGCGGGCGGCGTCCACGGCCAGGGCCAGCAGGTTGCCCCCGCCGGCGGCGCCCCGGGTGAGGGCGGCGAGCGCGTCCCGGCAGGCCCGCTCGTCGCGCTCCTCGCGCAGCCGGCGCAGCTTCTCGATCTGCTGGGCGCGCACCGCCGTGTTGTCGACCTTGAGCACCTCGATGTCCTCGTCGGACCCGGCGCGGTACTTGTTGACGCCGATCACCGGCTGCCTGCCGGAGTCGATGCGCGCCTGGGTACGCGCGGCGGCCTCCTCGATGCGCAGCTTGGGCAGCCCCGCGTCGATGGCCTTGGCCATGCCGCCCGCCGCCTCGACCTCCTGGATGTGCCCGTGGGCGCGGCGCGCGAGCTCGCAGGTCAGCCGCTCGACGTAGGCGCTGCCGCCCCACGGGTCGATCACACGGGTCGTGCCCGACTCCTGCTGGAGCAGGAGCTGGGTGTTGCGGGCGATACGCGCGGAGAAGTCGGTCGGCAGGGCGAGCGCCTCGTCCAGGGCGTTGGTGTGCAGCGACTGGGTGTGCCCCTGGGTGGCCGCCATCGCCTCCACGCAGGTGCGCACCACGTTGTTGAACACGTCCTGGGCGGTGAGCGACCAGCCGGACGTCTGGCAGTGGGTGCGCAGCGACAGCGACTTGGGGTTCTTCGCGCCGAAGCCCTTGACGAGCCCGGCCCACAGCAGGCGCGCGGCGCGCAGCTTGGCGACCTCCATGAAGAAGTTCATGCCGACGCACCAGAAGAACGACAGGCGCGGCGCGAACGCGTCGATGTCCAGCCCGGCGGCCACCCCGGCGCGCAGGTACTCGACGCCGTCGGCGAGCGTGTACGCCAGCTCCAGGTCGCAGGTCGCCCCGGCCTCCTGGATGTGGTAACCGGAGATCGAGATGGAGTTGAACTTCGGCATCCGCTCGGAGGTGTAGGCGAAGATGTCCGAGATGATCCGCATGGACGGGCCGGGCGGGTATATGTAGGTGTTGCGGACCATGAACTCTTTGAGGATGTCGTTCTGGATGGTCCCGGCGAGCTGCTCGGGCGCCACCCCCTGCTCCTCGGCCGCCACGATGTAGAGCGCCAGCACGGGCAGCACGGCGCCGTTCATGGTCATGGACACGCTCATGCGGTCGAGCGGGATGCCGTCGAAGAGCTGCCGCATGTCGTAGATCGAGTCGATCGCCACGCCCGCCATGCCGACGTCGCCGGCCACGCGCGGGTGGTCGGAGTCGTAGCCGCGGTGGGTGGCGAGGTCGAACGCCACCGACAGCCCCTTCTGCCCGGCGGCGAGGTTGCGCCGGTAGAAGGCGTTGGACTGCTCGGCGGTGGAGAACCCGGCGTACTGGCGGATCGTCCACGGCTGGGTGACGTACATCGTCGGGTACGGGCCGCGCAGGTAGGGGGCGACGCCGGGGTAGGTGGACAGGAAGTCCAGCCCGTCCAGGTCCTCGGCGGTGTAGAGCGGCTTGACGCCGATGCCCTCGGGCGTGTCCCACACCAGGTCGCCCGGGTCCTTGCCGGTCTGCTCCTGGACGGCGCGCGCCCACGCGGCCGGGTCGGCGGGGCCCGTGCCGCCGCCGGTCAGCGGGACTCCCGTGAAGTCGGGGATCATGGGGCCACTCCCAGGTCGTCGAAGGCGGCGCGGAGCACGCCGAGGGCGTCGCACCCGGCGTACAGCAGGGCGTCCACGCCGTCGTACTCGCCCTTGCCCGCCAGCCAGATCTTCTTCGCGCCGGCCCGCCTGAGCGCGGCGGCGACGGGGGCGGCGTGCTCGGCGTAGAGCTTGTCACCGGAGCACAGGCAGGCGACGGGCGTGCCGCTGCGGGCGAACGCCTCGGCGATGGCTTCGGGGTCGGTGCCGGGGCCGGCGGTGCCCGGGCCGGCAGTGACGGTGGCGAGACCGCCCGCCTCGAAGAGGTTGGCGGCGAAGGACGCCCGCGCGGTGTGCGCCGCGACCGGGCCGATGGTGGCCAGGAAGACCACGGGCCGGGGCCCGGCATCGGCGGCACGGTCGGCGCGGTCGCGCAGGTCCTCGTAGGCGCCCGCGTAGCGGACGCGGGGCAGCCCTCCCCTGGCGGGCTCGGGCGCGGGCGGCCTGACCGGGCGCCGCTCCCTCAGGTCGGGGAACTCGCTGACGCCGGTGACGGGGTACGCGCGGTGGGCGATGTCGCGGGACCGGCGCGCCCAGGTGGCGGCGAGCCGCTCGGGGATCAGCCGGTCCAGGGCCGCGGCGGCTCCGCCGGCGCGCTCGATGTCCTGGAACCACGCCCAGGCGGCCTCGGCGAGGTCGGCGGTGAGCCGCTCGACGTACCAGGAGCCGCCGGCCGGGTCCAGGACGTGGGCCACGCCGGCCTCCTCGACCAGCAGGGAGTGGGTGTTGCGCGCGATGCGCCGGGCGAAGGCGTCGGGCAGGCCGAGCCGCGCGTCGAAGGGCTGGACGGTGACGGCCTGCGCGCCGCCGGTGCCCGCTCCGAAGCAGGCGAGCGTCGTGCGCAGCATGTTCACCCAGGGGTCGCGGGCGGTCATCATCGCCGAGGAGGTGACCGCGTGCTGGACCTGCCCGCCGTGCCCGGGGACGCCGCAGGCCTCGGCGACCCGCGCCCACAGCCGCCGGGCCGCGCGGAACTTCGCGATCGTGAGGAACTGGTCGGCGGTGGCGGCGTACCGGAACTCGATCTGGCCGAACGCCTCCTCGATCGGGAGGCCGCCGTGGGTGAGCGCGCGCAGGTAGGCGACCCCGGTGGCGATCGAGCAGCCGAGCTCGTCGGCGTCACCGCCACCCGCGTCGTGATAGGGGGTGGCGTCGACGGTGATCGCGCGCAGCCCGGGGTATCCGGCGGCGCGGCGGGCCAGGGCGGCCAGCGCGGCGGGTTCGGCGAGCGAGGTCTGGACGCCGGTGCGGGCGCGCAGGCCGAGGGGGTCGGCGCCGAGGTTGCCGCCCGCGGGGCCGGCGCCGAGCCCGGCGGCCAGCCGGAGGTAGACGTCGGCGGCCTCCGCCGTGCGGGCGCCGGCGTCGAGCACGACCGGGGCGAGGTCGAGGTAGACGCCGTCCAGCGCCTGGGGCAGGGCGGCCGGGTCCAGGCCGCCGTCGCCGAGGACCAGCCACAGCGAGGTGACGCCGTTCTCCAGGTCCGCCAGCACGGCCTCGCGGGTGGCGGCCGGGTCGGGGTGGGCGTGGCGCTGGCGCACGTCCCAGCCCCCCGGCGCGGCGCCCGCGGCCCGGGCGCCCCTGACGTACGGCGCGAATCCGGGAAGCCCGGCGTCCCCGGGCAGGTCGGCGGCGTCGTACAGCGGCGCGACGGTCACGCCGTCGTAGGTGGTGAAGGACATGGAGGCCAGGGCCTCCTCGGGCGAGCCCACCTCCACGCCGGATTTGCGCAGCACGCCCACGGCGAGCCGCCCCCAGTCGTCCCGCGTGGCGGGAGTGAACCCGGCGGCCGGTCGGAACTCCTCAGGCTGCACCCTCATGTCCCGGATCGTAAGCGCTCGTCTCTCGGGCCGGGACGCCGGGGACCCCTCTGCGAGATCGGTATCGCTCGGCGTGACCAGGAGGGCGGCGGCCGGGAGGACCGTCGAAGATCAGGTCTCCCGGCCAGGACCGGAGGGCGGGCGGTCTGGCAGCCCGTCAGGAGAGCGGGGCCTCCCAGGCGGCGTCCCAGGTGACCTTGCCGACGACGCCATCGGGGTCGAGGCCCTGCTCGCGCTGGAAGGCGACGCACACCGCCTTGGAGGCGGGCCCGTAGGCACCGTCCGCGTCGATGTTCGCGCCGCGCTTCTTCATCTGGGCCTGCCAGGTGCGGACGTCGTCGCCGCGCATGACCGGCGGGTACTTGAGCAGGCGGCCGGGGAACTTCGGGTGGCCGCCGGGCTCGGGGGGCGTCTGCCCGCCGCCCGGCCGGGGCGCGCCCTTCTTGACCCAGGCGTACAGGGTGTCGCCGGGGCAGTCGGTGGAGTAGCCGTCGCGGTGGCCCTTGATCTCCGGGCCGGCGCCGCCGGTCTCGCGGAGGTAGTCGATGGCGTCCAGGACGCCGTGGAGCATCTCGTCGTTGGGCTGGATCAGGCCCGCGTTGCCGACGAGGGCGAGGACGGCGTAGTGGCCGCTGTTGAGGTCGGGGCCGTTGGCGGCGGGCAGATGCCTGGGGCCCCGGCCGACGAAGACCTTACGATGCGGACAACTGACCATACTGTATCCGATATCCAGCCAGCCGTTGCCGTCCATGTGGAAGTTCTGGATGGACCTGACCATGGCGACGCAGCGGTCGTGGTCGTCCAGGATCGCCGGTTCCACGCGGCCGCCCGTGTAGTGGACTTTGACGCCTTTCGTGGAGGTCAGCGTGGAATAGGAACCTCTGGGGGCACGGGCGCCCCAGTCTTTGCGCGACACGATGTCGATGGCCACGAACAACTCCAGGGGGAACGAGCGCTTTCCGGACCGGCCCGCGGACCCGCCTTGCCACCCCCGCGCCGAACCCCGGCTTCACGGCGCACGGCGAGCGGAATCCGCATCTTGCCAACCCTATCCGCATGCTGATGCCCACATGGGCGGTTCGGCGATGCCGGTTTCTCGATGCCGACTTGTTTGCATCTCTGCGCGAAAATGCTTGGACTTCCCGCACAAACGGCTGAATCATGAATATATGTCCATTGTGGAGGAGGTCCGTTTCCCCGCCGCGGAAGCCCTGCCCATGCGGCTGTGGCTTGACGACGGCGACTCGCCGATCGATGTCATCGACGCGCTGGCCCTGTCCCCGTTCGCCAACGGGAACCAGCCCTACGCGCGTTCCGCCAGCCTGGAGCGGGTGCGTTCCGACGCGGCGCTGATGCCCGCCCAGGCCCGACTGACCCGCTCCGCGCGCGAGCAGGACGGCCGCGAATCGCGCCTGGCGTGCGGGGACGGCTGGACGCTCCGGGCCGTCCGGTACAGCAACCGCGCCGCCGTGGTCACCGTGACGGCCGTCAGCGACGAGCTCGCCCGCTCGGTGCTGGAGGAGGCCACCAAGGACGCGGCCGAGCCGATGCCGCAGGACAGCGGCCACGTCGACATGGGGTTCTGGTGGACGGGCGCCCGCGGGCCCCGCCGCACCGAGCGCCCCATCAGCGCCCCGCTGTGGCCGGCGATCCAGGCGAACTATTCCAAGGCGGCGCGCACGGGACTGGAGGGCCTGATGCGCGTGACACCGTCCGAGGTGGACGGGCGGCTGATCCTGTTGCACGGGCCGCCGGGCACGGGCAAGACCACCGCGCTGCGGGCCGTGGCCCGCGAATGGGCCGAATGGTGCCAGGTCGACTGCGTGCTCGACCCCGAGCGGCTGTTCGCCGACCCCGGCTACCTGATGGAGGTCGCCGTCGGGTACGACTCCGACGACGACGGCCACCGCTGGCGCCTGCTGGTGCTGGAGGACTGCGACGAGCTCATCCGCGCCGAGGCGAAGGAGGCCACAGGGCAGGGGCTGTCGCGCCTGCTGAACCTCACCGACGGGCTGCTCGGGCAGGGCAGGGACGTGCTGGTGGCGGTGACCACCAACGAGGAGCTGTCCCGGCTGCACCCGGCGGTCGTACGCCCGGGCCGCTGCCTGGCGCAGGTCGAGGCGGGCCGCCTGCCGTACGACGAGGCCGTCCAGTGGCTGGGCTCCACCGAGGGGGTCGGCCGGGCGGGGGCGTCGCTGGCGGAGCTGTTCGCGCTGCGTTCCGGACGGGCCTCCTCCGTCCCCGCGGCGCCCGCGGAGACGACCGGCCTCTACCTCTGACGGCCCCTCCGCCCCGATCGCGGGGCCTGATCCGCTACCTCGGCACCGGTCCGGCTTCGGCCGCCCTCCGCGCGGCCGCCGCCGGGCCGGTCCGGGTCAGCAGGGCCGGCTCGGTGCGGGGCAGCCCCCGCCCGGCGGCCGGGACGGGGTCCGGCTCCGCCGCCTCGCTCCCCCAGAACGGGCCGGAAAGGCCGAGCTCCTGGAACAGCGCGCGGGCCTCGTCCGGGGTGCGCCTGCGGTACTCGCGGGTGAGGCGGCCGGCGTACCACCGGGTGGCCAGCAGCCACAGCGTGCGCATGCCGAGGATCACCCCGCGCGGGTTGCGGGTCTCGCGCAGCCACCGCCCGACGTGCTCCTCGGAGCAGAACAGCGACTGGTGCGCGCAGGCGTACACCACGTCGTCCCACATGCGCGGGATCGGCACCAGGAAGTGGGCCACCAGGTCGGCGGACGGCGGCTCGTCCGGGCAGACGTCCAGCGCCAGGGCCCGGCCGCAGCCGGGGCAGTGGGTGGCGACCAGGCACGGCTCGCCGACCAGCGCGGGGATCGCGAACGAGTCCCAGGCGCAGCCGCCCCACCACTTGACCCGCGGGCCGGCCACGACGAACCCCAGCGGCGCCGCCGACCAGGGGTGTGCCATGACGATCCGCCGCCTGTCGCCGTCCAGCACGAGCAGGTGGGCGTCGTGGAGCGCGCGGAGCGCCTCGAGCGCATCGGGCGTCCCGATGCCGAGCTCGGCGGCGACCTCCTCGGGCCGCGGCGGCTCGCCCTGCTCGGCGAAGCGCCGGTAGACGAGGACCCGCACGTCTGCGAGATCGTGCATGAAACTGACGATACCCATCCTGACCTGGGTCGATACCGGCAGTCCCGCGGGGGCGCCGCGGCCGGGCCGACCCGCGCGGGCGGGGCGGCGATACGTAAACCATCCGATGTGCCCGATGATCCCCGAAACCACAATCGGCAAGGTGGTCACCCCATCGCCCGTCGGACTCAGCCGTGTAACCCACCACCGGTGGACCGCCGTGGTCCCCTCGGAGAGCGGCGTGACCGGCTACCTCGATCCGTTCGGCGGCGAGACCACCACCTGGCCGTACGCGCGGTGGACCTCCGAGGAGCGCGAGATCGGCTTCCCCGCCACCGAGCTGGTGCCCTCCTGGACGGCGGCGGCGCCCAAGGGCTCGTGGCTGCGCGTCGAGCTGCGGGCGCGCACGGTGACCGGCGGGCTGACCAAGTGGTACGACATGGGCCGCTGGGCCGAGGGCGCCGACGACATCCACCGCACCTCGCTGCCCGGCCAGGGCGACGAGGACGGCGACGTCGCGGTCGACACCTTCGTCGCGGCCCGTCCCGTCATCGCCTACCGGCTGCGGATCACCCTGTACGGCGCGGGCGCGCGGGTGCGCGCGGCCGGGGTGATGGCCTCGGCGCCGCCCCCGCGGGCCGGGGTACCGGTCAGCGCGCCCGGCGAGGCCCGCGGCGCCGAGCTGGACGTGCCGCCGCGCTCGCAGTGGCTCCACGCCGGCCACTACCCCGAGTGGGGCGGCGGCGGGGACTCCTGGTGCAGCCCCGCCTCGGTGACCATGGTGCTGCGGTACTGGGGGGCCGGGCCGGACCCGGGCGAGCTGGCCTTCGTCGACCCCGCCGACCCGTGCCCGGCCGTGGACCACGCCGCCCGCGACATGTACGACCACAGCTACCAGGGCACGGGGAACTGGCCGTTCGCGGTGGCGTACGCCGGGCGGTACGGGATGGACGGGTTCGTCACCCGGCTGCGCTCGCTGGCCGAACTGGAACGCTTCATCCGCGCCGGCGTCCCGGTGATCACCTCGCAGTCGTTCAAGGAGCGCGAGCTGCCCGGCGCGGGGTACTCGACGGGCGGCCACCTGATGGTGGTCACCGGGTTCACCCCCGAAGGCGACGTGATCGCCAACGATCCGGCGGCGCCGTCCGACGACACGGTCAAGAGAACCTATCCGCGGGCCGCGTTCGAGCACGTCTGGTTACGCGCGGCCGGTAGCGGGGGAATCGTCCATGTCATCCACCCGCTTGATGTCCCGCTTCCGTTTCCGTTCGCATCCTCAGAGGGCACCTGGTGATCGAGTCTCCCATCACTGCAGCCGACGTCGCACGCGTGGACGACCGCCCGTTCTGGGCCGACATCGTGCCCGCCCCGGGCGGGGAGGAGGTCTGGTGGGACGAGCCGCGCCCGGCCGAGGGCGGGCGCCGGTGCGTGGTGCGGCGCACCCCGGACGGGCGGGTGAGCGACGTGCTGCCGCCGGGCTGGAACGCGCGCAACCGGGTGATCGAGTACGGCGGCCGGTCCTGGCGGGCGCTGCCCGGGGGCGGGCTGGTGTTCACGCACTGGGACGACCAGCGGCTGTACCGCCTCGACCCCGGCGGGGAGCCCGTGCCGCTCACCCCGAAGGGGCCGTCGCGGTACGCGGACCTGATCGTCCCCGGTGACCCCGCCGACGAGGTGTGGTGCGTGCGCGAGACCGAGGACCGGCGCGACCTCGTGGCGGTGCCGCTCGGCGGCGGCCCGGTCCGGGTGGTCGCGACGGCGCAGCACTTCCTGTTCAACCCCCGCGTGTCCCCGAACGGGCGGCAGGTCGCCTGGATCGGCTACGACCACCCCAACATGCCCTGGGACGGCACCTTCCTGTGCGTGGCCCCCCTGCGCGACGACGGTACCGCCGGGGCGTACCGCGTCGTCGCGGGCGGGCCCGAGGAGGCCGTGGCGCAGTTCGAATGGCGCGACGACGACGCGCTGTACGCGGTCACCGACCCGACCGGCTGGTGGAACATCCACCTGGTGCCGCTGGACGGCGGCGAGCCGCGCGACCTCACCCCCATCCCGCAGGAGTTCGGCGACGCGGCCTGGAAGCTCGGCTACCGCTGGTTCGCCCTCGCCGGGGACAGGATCGTCGCCGCGTACGGCACGGCCGACGGCAAGCGGCTCGGGGTGCTCGACCCCGAGACCGGGGAGATGAGGGACGTCGCGGAGGAGTACACCTACTGGGCGCCCACCATCTCGGCCTCGCCGGACGGCGCGCGTGTGGTGGGCGTGGCGGCGACGCCGTACAAGCCGTTCGAGGTGGTCCGGGTGGACCTGGCGAGCGGGGCGTGCGAGGTGCTGTCCCCCGCCAAGGAGCTTCCCGGCCCCGAGGTGCTGCCCGTGCCGCTGCCCATGGAGTTCGGCGGCGTGCACGCGCACGTCTACCCGCCGCGGGGCGCGCGGGACGGCGTCCCCTCCCCGTATGTGATGTTCGTGCACGGCGGGCCGACCGGCGTCAGCCCGCTGGTGTTCGACCTGGAGATCGCCTACTTCACCAGCAGGGGCATCGGCGTCGCCGACGTCAACTACGGCGGCTCGACCGGGTACGGCCGGGAGTACCGGGAGCGGCTGCGCCACAACTGGGGCATCGTGGACGTCCGCGACAGCGAGACCGTCGCCCGGGGGCTGATCGAGGCCGGGCTCGCCGACCCGGAGCGCGTCGCCATCCGCGGGGGCAGCGCGGGCGGCTGGACGTCGGTCGCGGCGCTCGTGCACAGCGACGTGTTCCGCGGCTGCGTCGCCCGCTACGCGATCACCGACCCCGAGGGGTGGGCGCGGGAGACCCACGACTTCGAGTCCCGGTACCTGGACGGCCTGATCGGCCCGCTGCCCGAGACCCGGCAGCGCTACCTGGACCGCTCCCCCACCCTGCACGCCCACCAGGCGTCCGGGCCCGCGCTTATGATGCATGGCCTGGAGGACGCCATCGTCGACCCCGGGCAGGCCGAGCGGTTCGTCGCCGCGTTGGAGGCGCACGGCGGCCGGTGGGCGTACCTGACGTTCCCCGGGGAACAGCACGGCTGGAGACGAGAGGAAACCATCGTCGCGGCGCTTGAGGCCGAGCTCGCGTTCTACGGGCTCATCTTCGGCTTCCCCACCCCCGAGGTGCCGCCGTTGACGTTGAAAGGACCAAAGTGAAAGAGGTAGCGAGCATCTGCTCGGACCTGCTCAAGATGGACACGACCAACGACGGCACGCCGGACGGCTCGGGAGAGCGCGTGGCGGCCGAGTACGTCGCGGGGCTGCTCTCGGAGGCGGGCATCGAGCCCGTCGTCTTCGAGTCGGCGCCCCGCCGCACGAGCGTGGTGGCCCGCGTCCCGGGGGACGACCCCGAGGCGCTGCTCGTCCACGGCCATCTGGACGTCGTCCCCGCCGACCCGTCCGAGTGGAGGCTGCACCCTTTCTCGGGTGAGGTCGAGGACGGGTGCGTCAACGGGCGCGGCGCGGTGGACATGAAGGGCACGCTGTCCATGACGCTGGCGCTGGTGCGCGAATGGGCGCGCACCGGGCGGCGGCCGAAGCGGGACATCGTGCTGGCGTTCCTCGCCGACGAGGAGGCCACCGGCGAGTACGGCGCGGGCTACGCCGTGACCCGCCACCGCGACCTGTTCGAGGGCTGCACCGAGGCCATCAGCGAGTCCGGCGGCTTCAGCGTCCAGGCCGGCTCCGGCGACGCCCGCGTCTACCCCGTCGCGGTGGGCGAGCGGGGCACGGCGTGGATGAAGGTGACGGCGCACGGCGTGGCCGGGCACGGGTCCAAGCCGCCGGTGGACAACCCGGTCGCCGAGCTGTGCCGGGCGCTGGCGCGGCTGGCCGACCACCGCTGGCCCGTACGGATGACGCCCGCCGTGGCCGAGCTCATCGACAGGCTCGGCCGGGCGCTCGGGACGACGATCGACCTGGACCGGCTGGACGAGGAGGTCGAGCGGCTCGGCAGGGCGGGCACGCTGTTCAAGGGCGTGATCCGCAACTCGGCCAACCCGACGATGCTGGATGCCGGGTACAAGGTCAACGTCATCCCCGGCACGGCCGAGGGCCACGTGGACGGGCGGTTCCTGCCGGGCTTCCGGGACGAGTTCCTGGAGACGGTGGACAAGCTGCTCGGGCCGAAGATCACCCGCGAGTTCGTCAGCTTCGACGACGGCGTGGCCTCGCCGACGTCGGGACTGTTCGACGAGCTGTGCGCGGCCCTGCTCGCCGAGGACCCGACCGGCCGCCCGGTTCCGTACGTCATGACCGGGGGCACCGACGCCAAGTCCTTCGCCAAGATCGGCATCCGGGGGTACGGCTTCGCGCCGCTGCTGCTGGACCCCACGCTGGACTACTTCGGGATGTTCCACGGCGTGGACGAGCGCGTCCCTGTCGCCGGCCTGGAGTTCGGCGTCCGCGTCCTGGACCGGCTGCTGACCTCGCCGGCCGCCTGAGTTTCGAGGGCCTTCACCAATGGGGGCAGGAGCACTGGCACTCCTACCCCCATTGGGGTACAAGGCAGCGCCTCGCGACCGGCGGCGGGAGTACGGCGGCGATCCCCCGCGCCCCGCCGCCTCCGTATCGCGCTCGCGACGGCGGCCGTCGCGGCCTTCTGGCTGCTGGTCCTGCTGCCGCTCGTCACCCGCGGGGCTTGAGCACCGCGTCGATGATGTAGAGGGTCGCGTTACGGGTCTGGACGTTGCCGCAGAGGACGCCGGCGCCGTCGGCCTTGTAGGTTTCACCGGAGACGCTCGTGGTCACCTTGCTGCCCTCCAGCGTGGTGAACCCGCCGCTCTTGAAGTCGGCGGGCGACTTGCGTCCCTCGACGATGTGGTAGCCGAGCAGCCTGGCCAGCGCCCGCTTGTCCCCGACGATCTTGTCGAACTGGTCCTTGGGGATCTTCGCGAAGGCCTCGTTGGTCGGCGCGAAGACCGTGATGTCCTTGGCCGAGTTCGCGGCGTCCTCCAGCCCGGCCTTCCTCACGGCGGCGACCAGCGTGGACAGCTCCGGAATGTGCGAGACGGCGGTGGCCAGCGGCTCTTTCGCGACCTCGGAGAGACTGCCGGGGCCGGACTTCGGCAACGACCCGCATCCGGACCCCACCGGCGAGGGCGACGGGGCGGCGTGCGCGGCGGCACCGGAGGTGAGAACCGTGAACGACAGGGCGGCCACTGCCGGAAGGGCGGAAAGTCGGATTCGCATGCCGGTCCCCTTTGCGTCGGCGACCTTTTCAATTATCGCCGAGCGCCCGCCCCCGGTGCCCATGCCAGGGAAGACCTGCGGCAAACGTCCCCCATCGCCGCCTGCCCGGACGGAATGCGCGGGCAGGCAGGGGGAGATCCTTATCCGGCCTCAGTGGCAGTGCTCGGCCGGGGCGCCGGTCTCGTAGGTGTCGTGGTGCGGGAACTCGTTGACGTACCGCTGCCGGCCGAGCGGCGTCAGGTCCAGGTAGTTGTACGTCGTCAGCAGCAGGTCCGGCCCGCGCCCGTACGTCGAGTACGTGTGGAAAACGCGGTTGCCGTCGCGCAGGAAGACGCTCAGCCCGTGGGCGTCCTGGCCCTTGCCGACGAAGAAGCCGATGCCCTTGGACTCCAGCGTCGCCTTGTCCATGTAGTTGTACTGGGAGGGCGCGACGATGTCCTCGTCCGCGGTGACGTGGAAGTCGTAGTTGAAGTCGTTGTCGTGCGAGGAGTAGAACGGCAGCGTCCAGCCCATGCGCTGCCGGAACCGCTCGATGTTCGCGATCGGGGCGCGGGAGACCAGCGCCAGCGTGGTGTCGGCGCTGTTCAGGTGCCGGACGTCACCCACGTTGTCGACCAGGAACGAGCAGCTCGTGCAGCCGACGTCGCTGTCGTGCATCCACATGAAGTGGTAGGTCATGAGCTGGCGGCGCCCCTCGAACATGTCGATGAGGCGGGCCTTGCCGTCGGGGCCCTCGAACACGTAATCCTTGTCGACCTCGACCATGGGCAGCGCGCGCCGCTGGGCGGTGACCGCGTCACGTGCGCGGGTCGCCTCCTTCTCTTTCGCCAGCAGCTCCTTGCGAGCGGCCAGCCACTCGTCGCGCGACACGATCGGCGGTGTTTCCACCGGTCCTCCTTGTGATCCGAAGCGAACGGCCCCCGGCGTCATACCGACGTACGTCATGCTCGCGTACCCGCGCGCGGACTGCCAAACGACCCCAGAAAGCGCGCCGGGCGCTCTGGGGTTGACGAATCCCGGGTTTATCCGGTAGCCGAACTCGGCCGTCGTCGCGAATTAATCGCCCGCATTCCTGCCGCGTTTCCGATATCCACGGCCGCCATGCCATTCGACGCTTTCCCCTCATTCACCGGCCCCTTGGACCCGGTTCAGACCCGGTTCGCCGGCACGACGAGTCGCGGCGCTCGATCCCGCCGCCGACCGCGGCATCGGGTGGCTGCGCACGGCCGAGGAGCAGGGGGTCAGCGCCGAGCTGCTGACCCCGTTCACGACCCTCATGGAGCGCCGCCTGGCCGGGGGCCACGGCGACGAGGGCACCACCGGCGTGATCGACCTGCTCCTCCGCCGAGGCGCCCCGCCGCTTTCCGGCCCGCGCCGGTCAGCCCTTGGGTGTGAGGACCGAGTCGATCAGGTAGAGGTTGGCGTTGCGGGTCGGGATGTCGCCGCAGAGGACCTTGGCGCCCTCGACCTTGATCTTGCCGCCGGACCCCTTGGTGGTGAGCTTGCCGCCTTCCAGCGTCGTGAAGTCGCCCTTCTTGAGGTCCGCCGGCGTCTTACGCCCCTGGACGACGTGGTAGGTGAGGATCTTGGTCAGCGCGGCCTTGTCCTTCTCGAGCTTGTTGAGCTTCCGCTTGCCGAGCTTGTCGAACGCCTCGTTGGTCGGCGCGAACACGGTGATGTTCTTGGCCGAGTTCAGCTTGCTCGTCAGCCCGGCCGCCACGAGGGCCGAATGGAACGTCGACAGGTCCGGCAGGTGCGCCGCCGCCGTGTCGACCCGGAGCCTCCCGAGGTCGGCGAGGCTCCCCCGTCCCGACGAGGGCAGCGATTTGCACGCCGGCCCCACCGGCGCGGCCATCACTCCTCGGACGGACGAGAGCGGAGACGCCTGCACGGATGCGGGGGTGACCAGGCCCCAGGCGGACGCCGATGTGAGCGTGCCTCGGTCGTACCGGGGCGAAAGGTCCTGGACGGAGCCGCGCGCCGCCGTGGTGACGGTCGCCAGCGACAGAGCCGCCACGATCGGGAGGGCGAGAAGACGAGTGCGCATATGCCTGTCCCCCTGTTCCACGCGATTCTCGCGCTTGAGGGCGGCCGTCAGGCAGGGGTCGGCACACGGCCGACCGGCCGCAGGAAAGTGCCGCCCGGCGCTCGCGGACGACGGTGCCGCCCGGTGCTCGCGGACGACGGCCACGATCTCACCGTCGCACGACCAGGCGGTCCCGGACGCTCCTCCGCGAACGGAGCCCCGGCCCGCGGGCGACCCTTCAATTATCGCCGCGCGGCCGCCCCCGCCCCCCATGCCAAGCACCACAACCCCCCAAACCTCCCCCATCACCACCCCCTCCCCCTAGCCAAACCTCCCCCCGAGCACAGACACCCACAAGAAACCCCGCGAACCTCCCAATTCCTGTCCGCCCGGCCTCGTCCGGCGCCCACCACGCCCCCGCCGCCTGGCCGGGGCGCCGCCGCACGGCCCGTCATGGGTACGCCCCCCTGCCGAACCTGGTACGAGACACCATGCGCGGTTGAGTATCTCCGCCGTTCACCCGCCCGGAGCTCGCTTGATAGACCGTTAAGGGAGCGGAAGGGGATGCCCGGCCATGGCGGACAGCGGCACCGAGAAACCCCGTGCGACCCCGGGAACACGGTGGGTGGCGTGGCGGGCGTGGATTTCGGGTGGATCGGTGGTCGCGCGAATTCGGCGGGTGGCCGAGCGGGCGCCGACGCGGCGGGATCGCTACGTCGACCTCGTCCGGGCCTTCGCGATCACGGCCGTCGTCACCGGTCACTGGCTGGTCGTCTCGATCACCCACGGCCCCGGAGGGTTCTCCGGGCGCGCCGTGCTGGAGACCGTACCCTGGACGCGCCCGCTGACGTGGGTGTTCCAGGTCATGCCCCTGTTCTTCCTGGTCGGCGGGTACGCCAACGCCGCGTCCCTGAGGTCCCACCTGCGGCGCGGCGGCGCCCCGGCCGCCTGGGTGCTCGGCAGGACGGCCCGGCTCGCCGGCCCCACCACCGTGCTGCTGTGCGCGCTCGCGGCGGTGGCACTGGCGGCGCGGCTCGCGGGCGTCGGCCCGTCCCTGATCGGCCTCGCGGTGTGGCTGGCCACGATCCCGCTGTGGTTCCTGGTCGTCTACATCGCCGTGGTCGTGCTCACCCCTCCCATGTACGCGCTGCACCGGCGCGCGGGCCTGGCCGTCCCGGTCGTCCTCGCGGCGCTCGTCGGCGCATGCGACCTGGCGCGGCTCGGCCTCGACGTTCCGTACGTGGGCCAGGCGAACTATCTGCTGGCGTGGCTGGCCGTCCACCAGCTCGGCTTCGCCTGGCAGGACGGGCGCCTGCCCGCCAGGCCCCGGGTCGCCGTGCCGCTGGCGGTGCTCGGCCTGGGCGCCCTGGCCGCGCTGACGGTGGCCGGGCCCTACCCGGTCAGCATGGTCGGATTCCCCGGCGAAGCGGTACAGAACACCGCGCCGCCCACCCTCGCCCTGCTCGCCCTCGCGACCTCGCAGACGGGGGTCGCGTTGTGGCTGCGGGACGCGGGGAACCGGTGGCTGCGGCGGCCGGGCCCGTGGACGGCGGTGGTCGGGGTGAACTCGGTCATCATGACGCTGTTCCTCTGGCACATGACCGCCCTGATCATCGGCGCCCTGGCCCTGTACGGGACGGACGTGATGCCCCAGCCGGCCGCGGGGTCGCTCGCCTGGGTGCTGCTCCGGATCCCCTGGCTGCTGTGCCTGGGCGTGATCCTGGCGGCGCTGGTCGCGGTGTTCGGCCGCGCCGAGCGACGCGTGGAACCACCCGCCACCGCCTCCCCCGGCATGCGGAGGCCGGTTACCGCCGCTTCACCCGGCACGCGGGGACCGGTTACCGCCGCCTTTCCGGGTACGCGGGGGCCGGTTGCCACCGCTTCACGTGGCGCGCGGGGGTCGGTGACCGCCGCGCTGACCGTCCTCGGCGCGGCCGCCGTGGTCGCCGCCCTCCTCGCCGTCGCCCTGGCCGGGCCCGCCTATCACGGGCCGACCGGCCTGCCCCCGTCCGCGCTCGCCGTGTACCTGGCGGGCGCGTCCCTGCTGGCCCTGCTCCGGCGCCGCGACCGGGCCCGCCGGCCCGAGACGGCCGATTCGTCCTCGTAAGCCCCGAGCCTCCTCTCACCATCCTCGACCACGACGGCCGGTGCATCCACCTCCGGCAACTGTCCTGAGGCCGGGCCGCCACCAGTCCGTCACATGGTCCGCGTGACGGGCAGGGACGCGGAGCGTCGCGGGTCAGAGCCGGATGTGCGGCCGCACCGGGCCAGAGCCGCGTCGGTCCACGACTCGGCCGCGAGTGCCGCAATCGCCGCCGGGCGGCCGGGGGCCATCGTCCCGACCGACATCCGCGCCGGAGGACGACTTTCACCGGCGGCCACGGTCGCCGGAACGCCCGCAAACGGCCGTCCGTCACGGCTGAACTGGACCCTCCTCACAAGGGCCGCTTCGAGGCTCGTCCTCATGACCAACAACGGCATCACCGCCGATTCCACCAAGGCGGCGACGGCCGCCTCGTCGCCTACCTCCTCCAGTCCTCCGAACCCCTCGTGGCCACCCCGTGCCACCCCGCTCCCCCTGCATGACATGGCACTCCCCGGGGAGAAAACGCCGACGGCGCGTCCATTAAATACTTATATGACAAACCGAAATTGCGAAATCGCGGAACCGCGCAGGAAGTCCTGGAACATCCATCTTGCTCACCTCGGGTTCTCACTCCTGACATTCCCAGTTAGGCGGAATCACGCAGGAGATCCTGGAATCTCCACCTTGCTCACCTCTGATTCTCACTCCTGACATTTCCAGTTAGTTGGCGAAAAGCGGAAGCCAACTGATGATGCCAGTGGTGTCGCGACGCCCCCGCCCTGCTCAGGGGCAGACCGACGAATGCTCCCCACCCCCAGAGGATCGAGGATTCATGTCCACCGAAAGTCCCGAAAAGAAGAGCCGATTCCGCGGCCTGGCCCGGCGCGTCGCCGCCGTCGCGGCCGTGTTCGCCTCCGCGAGCGCCTTCACGCTCCCCGCTTCGGCGGCGCCCGCCTTCTCTGACGGCAAGTTCAACTTCGTCATGACAGGCGTCGGGTCGGACACGACCTACTTCGCCATGCAGGACATGGACGACCTGTTCAACGAGTCCCCCGGCTGCGCGATGACCTTGCCGCCGATTCTCCCGCCGTTCACCTGCGTCACCCCCCAGCCGGCCAACATCGTGGAGACGGAGAACTACGACCACGAGGTCGCCACTGAGATGTACCCGCAGGGCTCCTCGGCCGGCCTCCGCATGCTGTGCGTGGAAAACGACGGCCTGCCGGGCACCGGGGTCTACGCCTATGCCCGTTCCTCCTCGGCGCCCGCCAGCGCTCCCAGCGAGTGCAAGAACGACCCCAACGACAAGCTGCGCTACGTCGGCTGGGCCAAGGACGCCGTGACCATCCCGCGGTGGACCGGCGGCGCATCTGACGGCGTCACCAACCTGACGCTGGACCAGCTCAAGCAGATCTTCCTCGGCACTCCCCCCGCCGGCAGCCCGCCCGGGACCATCGGCACCTGCAACCACAACTGGAACGAGTTCGGCGGCGGCAACGCGGCCATCCGCGTGAACGGCATCCAGACCAGCTCCGGCACCTACTCGACGTGGCAGGGCTTCCTCGGCGGCGACCCGAACACCTGTGTCGCGGCCACCGGCGGCCAGGTCCTGTTCGAGAACAACTGCACCCCGATCAACAACCTGCCCGCCGTCGACCGTCAGCGCTCGATCTGGGCCCTGTCCTTCGGCAAGTACACCACCGGTGAGGCCAACTGCAGCCCGACCGGCACCGCTCTGATCGGCGTGAACGGCGTCGCCCCGTCGCCCACCACGATCCAGAACGGCACCTACCAGTTCAACCGCACCCTGTTCAACGCCTACCGCCGCGGCGGCCCGGCGTGGATCCAGGGCTACGTGGGCGAGGCCGGCTGGATCTGCAAGCCGAACGCCCTGCACAGCAAGCCGGTCGGCGACCCGAACCCGGGCCAGGAGAACGCCAACGTCGACCGTAACTGGGGCGTGGCGATCGACCAGGTCATCACCTCCAACGGCTTCGTGAAGGTCAACCCGACCGGCAACAAGTGCGTCACGTTCGACGTGAACTGACGTAGTCACCGGTTAGGCACCCTCAACAGCGGCACCCATTCCGGGCCGGGCTCCCAGCGAGCCCGGCCCGGTTCTGCCGTCTTGACGCTCTCGTTACGGCTCCGACCCTGACCGACTCAACGGCTTCATGCGGGAGCTGGGCATGGGGCTGGACAAGCCGGAGGACGAGGCCGCGTGGGACGCCGCCTGGGACGACAACCACTACACCGCCGTGCCAAGGGGCTTCGCCCTGGCGGCGAAGGTCACCGGGGTGCCGTTCACGCCGGACATGCTCGGCCGCCCGATGCTCGTAGGACCCATCGTGGATCCGTGAGCGGGCTGTTCGCCTTCCCCCCGGGATCGGTCCCCCGCCCGTGCGGTGAGCGCCGGTTCCTCCTGCGCCGCCACCGGCGCCGCGGAGCCGAGGCCCGCGGTAAGCGCCGACACCACGATGAAAACGGCCAGGACGTATTTCTTCTGACTGCCATGGAAGGCAGCTCACCAAGCAGGTAACGGCGAATGCTGTGATATACGGGCGACGGCAGGAATGCCACATTTTGGCAGGACTAAACCGGTTGCACGGTGCGCACGGCCCGATACATGCTGGTGAATATGACTCCATTCCGATCCGTGGTCGCCTTCGCGGGGCAGGACGTCACCGCCTTTTGACTCGGCCTGGTCAGCAAGATCTTCGCCGACCATATTCCCGGGAGCGCCGAGTATGACCACGGGGGCGATCGGGAGCTGGTGACCTCGACAAGGTCATGTCCGAAATCGAGCCGGATCCGTTGCCCACGGACAGGGGCGGGTCAGGGCTCGATGACGACCTTGCCGAGGGCACCGGGTTCATTAGTCTGCCGACGTCGATGTAGCCGACCCCGACAGCCGGAGACGGCATCCGACGGATCCAGGGCAGGGATTGGGCTACCGTGGAGCTGAACACGTGTTCGAGCCATCGAGGCGGAACCGACCGCCGTCCACATGACCAGATTGAGAGCCGCGCCGTGAACAGCGACGCCGTCGTCCCTTCCCCGCGAGCCCCGCAACGGCCCATGCGCCTGATCGTGACGGGAGGCGGGACGGGGGGCCACACCTACCCCGCGCTCACCGCGGTCCGCACGCTCCAGGCCCGGCTGGCGGCCACCGGCGGGAAGCTGGAGGTTCTGTGGATCGGGACGGCGGCCGGTCTAGAAGCCCGTGTCGCGGCCGCCGAGGGCATTCCGTTCGCCGAGGTCGCCACCGGCAAGATCCGCCGTTCCAGCAATCCCCTCGGCCTGCTGTCACCGGCCAACATCGCCGACATGGGCCGCGTCCCTCTTGGCGTCGCCCAAGCCCGCTCGCTCGTCGCCGACCACCGGCCCGATGTGGTGCTGGCGACCGGCGGCTACGTCGCCATCCCGGTGGGTCTAGGGGCCGCGCTGTGCCGCCGTCCTTTGGTGGTGCACGAGCAGACCGTACGGCTCGGCCTGGCCAACCGTGTGCTCGCGCGGGTCGCGGCGCGGGTCGCGGTATCGTCGGCGTCGACCGTGCCGCTCCTGCCCGAGTCGGTTCGGGCGGCCGCCATCGTCACCGGCAACCCGGTCCGACCCGAAATCCTGCACGGCTCCCCGGACAAGGCGGTACAGGCGCTTGGGCTGCACGGCTTCCACCCGGCAATGCCCACGGTTTACGTCACCGGCGGGTCACAGGGCTCGCAGCAGATCAATGGCCTGGTGAGCGGCATCCTGCCGTGGCTGCTGTCCCGAGCGAACGTCGTCCACCAATGCGGCCTGGCCAACGTGGAGGAGTTGCGCGGCCGCGCCACCGCGCTCCCGGCCGATCTGGCGGCCAGGTACCTGCTCACCGGCTACGTCGGACCCGAACTCCCGGACGTTCTCGCCTTGGCCGACGTGGTGATCTCTCGCAGCGGCGCCGGGACGATCGCGGAGCTGACGGCGCTCGGCAAGCCCGCGGTGTTCGTTCCCCTGGCTTCCTCCGCCGGTGACGAGCAGGCGCACAACGCGCGGTACCTGGTCGAGGCGGGCGCGGCGACGGCCCTGCTTGACGAGGTGTCCGCTGCGGCATTGCAGGACGCCGTGGCCCCGCTACTGGCCGACCCCCGCCGACGCGCCGCCATGGCCGACCGTGCCCGGGCGCAGGGCCGTCCCGACGCGGCCGAAAGACTCGCCGACGTCGTCCTGTCCGCCGCGCGCCGCTAGAACACGCCCCTCGGTCCCCTGATCGCGCAGCGTCGGCGTTGCGGCACCCGGCCTGTTCCCGGGTGAAGTCGTTGAGCGGCCAGCCGGAGTTCGCCTGGCGCGGACTAGAGGAGAGCCCTCGTTCATGGCGAGGGCTCTCCTCTTACGGCTGGTCGCGGTGTGCGGCGGGCCGAAGGGCCGGCCTAGATGCCTAGCCCTCCGGCCTTGACGGCGTTCACGAACGTCGACCACTCGCCCGGAGAGACGACGAGTACCGGTCCCGCGAGGTTCTTGCTGTCCCTGACTCCGACGACTTCTCGAAGATTCGACGCCACCTCAACGCAGTTGCCTCCGGTGTTGCCACTGCGCGAGCTCTTCACCCATGCGGCCTTGGAGAGGTCCAGATTCAGGTCTCTTGCTTCCGCTGCCATTGGTCTCTTACTTCCTTAATCATTTGGAGGGATGGACCAGGGCGGTACGCCTCTGCTCGTATCCTGTCATATTGCCCCCAGACGGCGGCCACAAGTTCATGCGCGGCGGATACCTCACCTGTCCCCGCAGACTCTATGGACACGGCCGTCGGCGCGTCCGGCAATTCCGCGATCGTGAAGCTCGACAACAACCCGTCCGTACACGGACTGTCGAAAGGGACGATCTGAACTCGCACGGCGGAGCGGTCGGCGATGTCCACCAGGTAGTCGAGCTGTTCGGCCATCACCGCCGCGCCTCCGATGGGACGGTTGAGGACCGACTCCTCGATCAGAACCCACAATTCCGGCGGATTGTCGCGTTCGAGAATCAGCTTGCGCCGCATGCGGGTCGTCACCCGCTCCTGGATCTCCACCTCTGGGGCCGCGCGGCCACCTCGGAAGACGGCTCGCGCGTAGCTCTCGGTCTGAAGCAGGCCGGGAATGAGCAGGGGATCCCAACTGCGCAGGATGCGGGCGCGGGGTTCGATCTCGTCGGCCCACTCGATGAACCAGCCAGGACCGCTGGACGGAGAAGTGACCGAGCGGCAGAGGCGGCGGAAGAGGTCACCTGTTCCGAACACTTCATCACACCGGGCCGCCAGGTCTGGCTTAGGAGTCCTGTCGCCGATCTCGATGTGTGCCACCAGCGACGACGAGCACCCCAGGCGTTTACCGAGCGCGACCTGAGTCAGATCCACCTCTTTGCGGGCACGGGCCAGTTCCCTGCCGAATCGCTGGAGCGGCGTTAGTCGGGGATCAAACGTATTCGCCATGTTCGTCCATGTTCATCTCGCCCCTTTCACTGACGCCACTGACAGATTTATGACAATCCACCCCCAACAGTGGAGCTATTTGTGGCCCTATTGTCCAGTGATACCGCCCTTACTTCAAGCCACTCACAGGCACTCTAGAAGCGCAGGGGCGCTGCACACATGTCCACCTGACACAAAATGGACACCCCTGCCAGCGCGCTCGCCAATTACTGACAGCCGGGAGGCGATCTGTGAGCGGAACCAAATATGAAACGACATGAATCCGGCCATATGCATCCAGAAGAAAGGGAAGAGATGGTCACGGCCAAGAAAGGAAGCCCTCGGACTACAGGGGAACAGCGGTTCTACCACCTCGTCCGGCTGGCCTGGGCTCTGAACAGGCGGGGGCTGCGGGCGGTGGTGGATCTTCCCCTTAAGAGCGAGCCGGTGCTGGTGGTGCCTCGGGAGGGCGGAGTGCTGCGGGTCATGGCGTTCTCGCACAAGGGGGCCTGGGTTTACACCTGGGGCAGGGGTCAGGGGCAGCGGGTCCAGGTGTCGGCGGACGACGCGGCGGACCGTATCTGGGAGGTCGCGCAGTGACGACGCTCGAACTCCTCGGGAAGGCCGACCTTCTCGGAACCCCCGGCTCGATCATGCTCGCGCGGATGTACGTGCGCGAGGTCCTGCTGAGGGCCGGGCATCCGGCCGTGGACGACATCGTGCTCCTCGCGGCCGAGCTCGTCGGGAACGCGATCAAGCACGCACGGTCGGGCAGCAGGCCCGGCGGCGTGGTCAACCTGATGGTGTACGCGGACGCCCGGACGGTACGGGTCGAGGTTGCCGACGAGGGCTCGTCCGACACGATCCCGCAGATCCCCGCCCAGACCGACCCCATGAGCGAGAGCGGCCGAGGCCTGTGGCTGGTCCGCGAACTGTCATCGGCCTGGGGCTGGCAGCAGAACGACACGGGCCGCACGGTCTGGTTCGAGGTCTCCACGCCGAGTACTCCACCGGGAGACTCCGCCGACAAGGCACGGGACGGTACATGAGCCCGTACGTCGGCTGGCCGCGTACATCGGCCCCAGTGGCAGGCGCAGGGGTCGCTTCCGGGAGGCGGCGAGCAGTTCGTCTCATTCCGTGAGCCGTAGTCGGGTCGTGGGGGGCGTTCGGCTCGTCAGTAGTGGGAACGAGTAAACGCCGACGGGTGAGACGCCGGTCGCACGCCAGGATCCTCTGCGAGGAGGGCGAAAGGCGGATTCGCGATCCTTAGCCTTCGGGACATGGCAAAAGGCAGGCGGCGGTGGCCGCGTATCGTCCTCCGGTTCGTGTTGGCGCTCGCGCTGGTGGCGGCGGCGGGTTTCGGATACGAGACGATCGCACGATCCGGGGACGATGAGCGCTGGCCGCCGCCGGGACGGCTGATCGCGGTCGAGGGCCACCGCATGCGTCTGTACTGCTCGGGACGGGGCGGGCCGACCGTCGTACTGGAGGCGGGGCTCGGCGAGTCGAGCGCGAGCTGGGCCGGAATTCAACCACGGCTCGCCCGGCACGGCCGGGTGTGCAGCTACGACCGGGCCGGGTACGCGTGGAGCGAGGACGGCCCGGCGCCGCGCACCGCCGGGCGCGCCGCACGGGAACTGCACGCGCTGCTCGCGGCGGCCGGGGAGTCCGGGCCGTACGTCCTGGTCGGGCACTCCTACGGCGGAGCGGTCGTGCGCCTGTTCGCCGCCGACCGGCCCAGGGAGACGGCCGGGCTGGTGCTCGTGGACGTCATGGACGAGACCGGCACCGCCGAGCTTGGCGCGGCCAAGCCCTTCCTCGCCGTGCAGTTCACGCTCTACCAAGCCGCCGCGCGCCTCGGCCTGGTCAGGCTGCTCGGCGATGCCCTCACGCCGTCGGGAGCGCCGGAGGCTGCCCGCAGGGCCGCCCCGATCGTGTACGGCGCGGGCACCATGGCGGCCGCCCGCGCCGAAGGCCTGGCGTCTCTCGACAGCGCGGCCGAAGTGCGGGCGACCGTGCGCCCGGGGGCGTGGCGTGACATGCCAGTGGTCGTGATCGCCGCCGCCGGGCAGTCGGATCAGGTGCTGGGCCACTACCGCGACCTGGCCGCCCTCTCCACGCGGGGCCGGCTGGTGGTGGCGAACTCGCCCGAACACTACGTGCAGTACGCCGAGCCACGCCTGGTACTGGACTCGATCCAGGAGGTCGTCACAGCGGCACGACGAACCAAGTAGGTATATCCGCGGTGGACGCCCCGGCCCAAGCCCGGCACGAACGGTGACCAATCCGCCACCGGCTGCCTGGACGCCGTGCCGAGATCCCGTCCCCGGACACGCGCGCACACTACGCCTGCCTTTCCAGCGGTCGCCGTGCTGCTCAGGCGGGATCAGCCGTGATGGTGGCACGGATGGCCTGGGCGAGCTCTTCAGGCAGGGGATACGGGGATTCCCGGGGAGGCATGTCCTTGACGTCCCGGCAGTCGCGCAGCGCCTGTCGAATGTCACTGACCTGGTCGGTGAGGTCAATGATCGCCAGGACCCATCGATCGAGGTAGCGGGCGACGACGTCGCCGGACAGACCCACTTGGATCGATCGGTAGGGCAGGGGATTGTGGTGTATCGGGTGCGCGGGTGCGTCCCCTGACTAAAACTCTTTGCGTGGCGGGCCCCGAGTGCCTAGCGTTGTTGCTCTCTATGTGCGCGGAGGATTTGCCCTGTCTGCGGCTTTGAGTCAAAAGATCGGAGGTGCGGAGCGGAATGACTTGTCACCTCCACGCACTCTGCTTCGATGCGAACGATCCGCTCCGTCTCGCGCGCTTCTGGGCCGGCGTCCTGGGCTGGGAGATGGCCGACAACCCCGAAGACGGCATCGCGCTCCTGCCGAGCGATGACACCGGGTTCCGGATCCGGTTTCTTCCGACTCAGGAGCAGAAGACCGGCCAGAACCAGATGCACTTCGATCTGACGAGCACGTCCCTCGAGGACCAGCAGCAGACGGTGGCGAAGGCGCTCGGACTCGGCGCTCGGCACATCGACATCGGTCAACGCCTGGAGGAGGGTCATGTCGTGCTCGCGGACCCCGAAGGCAACGAGTTCTGCGTCATCGAGCCGGGCAACAAATTCCTCGCCGACTGCGGATTCATCGGAGCGCTCGCGTGCGACGGTTCGCAGGAGGTCGGGTACTTCTGGAGCGAGGCGCTGGGCTGGCCGTTGGTCTGGGATCAGGACCAAGAGACCGCGATTCGCTCGCCGCACGGCGGTCCGAAGATCACCTGGGGCGGTCCGCCGCTGATGCCGAAGGCCGGCAAGAACCGGCTGCATTTCGACCTCTCTCCGCCTGCCCACGGTGATCAGCAAGCGGAGGTCGACCGTCTCATCTCTCTGGGGGCGACTCGCGTCGACATCGGCCAGGACGAGGTCGGCTGGGTGGTCATGGCCGATCCCGATGGCCATGAGTTCTGTGTGCTGCCCCCGCGATAGCGCGACCAGATCCCGGGTAGCCGGTGACACGCACGATCGCTCCGGGGAACGGCTCAGTCACATTCGGGCTTGGGACGCGGTTGACGAACTCCTCGACCATTTCGCCCGCGGATTCGCCCGACGCCGCCCTGCTCACCCCCGCCGACCGGCGCGGCCTGACCCCGCTGTTCTGGCAGCACGTGCGCCCCTACGGCGAGGTCCGGCTCGACCTGAACGCCCGGCCGAGCATTGGCACCCTGGGAGCGAGCCAGCGGACGCCCTATCACTCGGGGTGGCGGGATTCCTTTGCGGGGCCGGCTCCAGGTAGATCCCGTGACGCCCGTGCGGTCGCGGCGATCAGGTGGCCTGGCCGCGGGCGATGTAGAGGTTCATGTCGGTGAAGTCGAGGGTGATGTTGTAGGGCTTGAAGAAGCAGTGGAAGAAGGCGGCCGGCACGCCGAACCCGAAGGGGGCGAGCTCGGCCTGTGAGTGCGTCTCGCAGTAGATGTCCTTGGCGGCAGCGTCGCCGAGGCGGATCTCCTTGGGGTAGCAGGGGTAGGTGACGGCTGGGTGGCTATGGGCAAAGGTCCCGATCGGGCGGTCGTAGTCGCTGCGGATCCCCAACCGCTCGGCCGTGTCCCCGAACACGACCGCGGCCATCTCGCCCCTTCCGCCGAAGTTCACGCCCACCACCCCTGTGCGGGAGCCGGCGACGCCGGCGATGCTGCCCCTGCTGTGCAGATATTGCTCACGGACCAGCCACAGCGGCAGGGGCTCGGCGCCCGCCCGTGTGGCGGCGGCGCGCGCCTTCCTGGCCGTTTCGGGAGTGCGGCGGCGCAGGATCAGCTGCCGGCCCGCGTAGTCGAAGGTGGTCAGCAAGTGATAGAAGACCCACGTGCCGATCATGCCGTCGGCGTCGGTGTCGACATCTTCGCCCGACTCCGTCGCCGACCAGCCCACGGGGACGTTGCGTAGTTCGATGCCGCCCAGCTTGAAGGAGTCCAGTATCCCGTAGTACGCCCAGATGGTGCCGCCCTCGAAATCGATCTTCTGACTGGCGACGGGGCTCAGCCCGGCCTCCTTGGCTACCGTCGCGGTCAAGCCCAGATTCGGGGCGCCGGTGTAGAACGTGAAGCGCTTCGTTGGTCCGCCGTTGACCGAGGCCTCTACCAGCGGCATCGGGTCCATCTGCTGCAATGGCAACCGCGCGATGTCGCCGTGGATCTGATACGGCTCGCCGCGGACCGCCGCGAACCACTTGGCGTAGCTGTCCTCGCCAGCGGCTTGCCAGTGTGGTGCGGACAGGGAGAATTTGTCCTGCCGGATGTAGCAGTCGGCCAGGTAGTAGTTGGTGTCCTTGTCGTCGGGCGCCAACTGGAGGGCCATCTTGAGGTATTTCTCGGCGTCGGGGAACTGGTTGGCCAGGAGCCCGACAAAGCCGCGCCGACGGGCCGCGTGCAGGTTCGCGGGGTCTGTTTTCAGGATCTCCTCGTAGGCGCGGCCGGCCTGCTCGAACTTTCCGGCCTTGAACAGCGCGTCGGCGGCACCGCTACCGGCTTTCGCCGTGGCCGCCCCGCCTAGCAGCGGCGCGGTCGCGGCGGCACCGGCCAGCACGGTGGCGCCCCGCAGCAGCGAACGCCGGTCCCATTGTCTGTCATCAGCCATGTCTTCTCCTTCTCGTGATCACCTTCGCCGTGACTTTCTGTCCGACGGACGGTCACAGCAGCTCCGGCCGGCTCATCTCGCCCTGCTTGCTGAGGGCGACGCCGGGGCCACCCGGGCCGCACGGCATCGTCCTGATGCGGGCGGCCCAGATCGGTGGCCGCGCGCCGGGCCGGGGCCACCTCGATGGCCGGCCCGTCCGGCTTCGACCAGCCGACCCGATACCGTCACCGTGCCGCAGGACCGCCTCCGGCCGGTCCGGACACGGCCCCTCCACGTTCCAGTCCGCGGTGGACGGTTCGGGTCCGGGCCTGCTCAAGGCCCTCCCTCACGGCCGGTCATCCCCGATCAACAACACGCACGACACGCCGCCGGGTTTCGCCGCACGCTCGGTAACTCACCGCAGCTCGCCCGCCGACCCCATCCACTGTCGACCGGTCGTGTCTCCGCCTCGTCCGCGCCGTGTCATGGTCGTGTCACGACCGCAAACGACGGTGGCAGCCGTCGAGAAACCGCGGCATGCGGCAGACAACGCGCGCACATTCGGCACCAATCGTGGTTGGTGATGAACGAGCCACGCGCCCTTCCACTCGACGCCCTCGCCGAAGACGGCTACGACGAGCTGTTCCAGGAGAAGATCTCCAGCCGCCTGCGCGGGGACCGTCCCGAATTCGCCGCCGCCCTGGCCGCGCTGCGCCCCTGCGACACGCTCAAGTTCTGGAAGTCCGACCGGTGGGGCCGCTCGGCCGGGCACGTGGTCACCGTGGTCACCGAGCTACGCGAGCGCGGCCCCGCACCCGGCTGCGCCGGGTTCCGCTCACACCGTGACGACGACCTTGCCCGCCGCATGGCCTTTCTCCTGGTAGGCGACGGCCGTGGGGATGTCCTCGAAACCGTAGGTGCGGTCGATGACGGGGGTGATGTCGCCGTTCTCGATGAGGTCGGTGAGCGTTGTCAGGTTCTGCTTGATGGTCGTGCACCTGACGACGTCCGCGAGGACCGCCCGGCGGGACATGAGCGGCGACAGGGCGATCACGCCGAACATGTGGCCGACGGGCTGGAACCAGCGGCCGGCAGGGCCGCCGACCAGGACGTGCCTTCCCTCGCGGGTCAGCGCGCGGCGGCACGCCCACACCGGGTGGCCGCCCGCGATGTCCAGCAGGACGTCGTAGCGCCGCCCGTCGCGGGTGAAGTCGCTCGTCCGGTAGTCGATGACGTCCTTCGCGCCGAGCGAGCGGACCAACTCCAGGTTGCGCGGGCCGCACACGCCGGTGACCTCGGCGCCGAACGCCTTGGCGATCTGCACGGCGAACGTGCCCACGCCGCCCGAGGCCCCGTTGACCAGGACCTTCTGCCCCGGCTCGACGTGTCCCCCGTCGCGCAGGCCGATCAGGGCGGTGCCGGCCGCCAGCGGCACCGCCGCCGCCTGCTCGAACGAGAGGTTCTCGGGCTTGCGGGCCAGCTCGGTCTCCCGTACGCATACGTACTCGGCGAAACCGCCCTGCTTGGGCATCGCGAACACCTCGTCGCCGGGGCGGAACCCGGTCACGTCCTTCCCGACCGCCACGACCTCCCCCGCCACGTCGGCGCCCAGGATCCTGATCTTCGGGCCGCGCAGCCCGGGCCCGCCGCCCATGAGGCGCGCGACGTACGGCTGCCCGCGCATGAGATGCCAGTCGTAGGGCTGGACGGAGGTCGCGCGCACCCGGACCAGCACCTCGTCGCCGCCGGGCGCGGGCGTGGCGACATCGGTGAGTTCGAGCGCGGCCGGTGAACCGTACGCGCGTAAGACGAAAGCCTTCATCGGGGTTCTCCTCGTCCACGAGGTGGGGATGAGGAGAAGTGTCCCGAAGACCCGTGCGCGGGACCACGGCCGGAAGTACGACACCGTGGTCGGCCTATGGGCCGGCCGCGCCGCGCCTTACCCGGCCGGCACGGGGACGGGCGACACGGCGTCCAGTCGGCCGGTGGCGGGGACCCTCCCGGTGCGGATGAACGCCGTCTGCAGCGCGATCACGCAGGACGCCGCGTTCCCGCCGCTCTCAGGGATGTGTGCCCGCTGTTGGGCACGACGATAATCCGCGAATACCTCAAGTCAGGGTGGTACAACGCCCAGCGCCTGCACACCGCCATCGGCTGCGTCCCGCCCAACGAGTACGAAGCCGACTACTACACTGACACCAACCCCACCAGGCTGTTACAGCCAGATGATCAGCCTCCATCAAAGTCGGCGCGCTTCACTCCTGGATTAATGGCCCAAGTCAACGAAAATGTCCTCGTGTCTAATCAGCTGTTGGTGTACCGGCTTCGTCCAACTCGAAGGCAACTGTTCTGGGAACTGGTGACACCCCTGTCGCCATGCTTGCCATTGTCGGCCTGATCAGGCTGTTCGGTGTGCCGCTAGACACGAGCATTGCGATCCCGCTTAGCCTGGCCTACATCTCACCGTCGATGCTGCGTATCGCAGCACGTCGCCAGGCGGCCCACCTCGCTGAACTCCACGAGGGGCATTTCGTCGTATCGGTCCGCGACAAGACATACGAAATCCCAGCCGGGACTCTGCGCTCCGTCCGGCTCAAGCGATTGACCCTTATGGCCGTGTTCGAGGGACCGGAGGGCAGCTTCCTCGTCGATTCATCCTACGTGCAACTCCTCGAGCCGAAGGACCTGGACAATGGACCTCTCGGGACGGCTCGGCCATCACACGGTTTCATCGATCTAACTCGCAGACTGTGGGACCTTAACCGCGGCTTGAGTCCCGCCAACCGCTTAACCGACAAGACCCTTCGGCGTTACGGTGCGGAACTTGTCGAATTGAGCCCCTAGAGATCACGGGCGCTCTGCCCCGGCCGTGTACGTGCCATCCCGGCGCATGACCGCGAGTTCGTCATACGGCGAGTCGGTCAGCGCCCTGTTCGACGCCCCTGACCCGCGCGGACCGGGCATGCTCCCCCGCGCGGGGAACCGGGGAGAGCAGGACCGGCACGGGCCTGCCGGCGCACTCCCTCGCGAGCGGGAATCGTGCTCGTTGGCCAGATGGACGAATAATCCGCCCGTCTTAGGTAGCGGCGGACGAATTGCCTGCCCCCTCCCTTGTCATACCGTTGCGGCAAACATCCCCGGAGGGCTGGTACGTGTCCGTTGATCTTCATCACTGCGCCGTGGTCGCCGACGACCCGCTGACCGAGGACGACCTCGTCGAGATCCTCGGCCGCGACGCGCTCCGGCCGTTCCGCGCGGAGCCGGGGCGGTCGCGGTGAACTTCGGCCTGATGCTCCAGGACCTTGAGGAGCTCGTCGTCTGCGAGTCGTTCTCCGCCGACCACCAGGCCGTGGCCCGCAGCGCCGGCGTGGTCGCCGACCAGGGGTTCAGACGGCTCGGCGCGCACCCGGAGACGATCGTGATCGACGGGGTCAGCCACCTGCGGTGGACCTTCGGCACGCCCCGGGTGCTGCTGCTCGGCCACCATGACACCGTCTGGCCGATCGGCTCGCTTCGCGAGCACCCCTGGTCGGTGGCGGACGGGGTCGCCCGCGGACCGGGCGTCTTCGACATGAAGGCCGGGCTGGTGCAGATATTCCACGCGCTGGCGGCTCTGCCCTCCCTTGAGGGGGTGTGCGTGCTGGTCACCGGGGACGAGGAGCTCGGCGCCCCCACCTCCCGCGCGCTGATCGAGGGCGCGGCGCGCGGGTGCGCGGCGGCGTTCGTGACGGAGGCGTCCGCCGACGGCGGCGCGCTCAAGACGGCCCGCAAGGGCATGTCCGCCTACCAGATCACCGTCCACGGGAGGGCCGCGCACGCGGGCCTCGAACCACAGGCGGGCGCCAACGCCGCCGTCGAGCTGGCCCACCAGATCATCGCGCTCGGCGCGATGGGCGACGGCGCGACCACGGTCACCCCGACCGTGCTGTCCGGCGGGACGACGACCAACACCGTGCCCGCGCTGGCCTCGGTGTCGGTGGACGTGCGCGTCCCCACCTCCGAGAGGCAGAAGCTGGTGGACGAGCAGGTGCGGGCCCTGACCTCCCGCCTCGCGGGGACACGGCTGCTGGTGAGCGGAGGACCGAACCGGCCGCCGCTGGAGGCCGCCTCCTCGGCGCGCCTGTTCGAGCTGGCGTGCCGGATCGCCGAGGATCTTGGCATGCCGCCGTTGCGAGGCGTGGCCGTGGGAGGCGTCTCCGACGGCAACCTCACCGCGGGCGTCGGGTGTCCCACGCTCGACGGGCTGGGCGCCGTCGGCGGCGGCGCGCACGCGGCGCACGAGCACACGCTCGTCACGGAGATGCCCGGCCGTACGCGCCTGCTGACCGAACTGGTCCGGGCGGTGCTCGGATGAGCGGCGTCGTGCTGCGCGAGCTCCACTCCATCGAGGAGTTCGAAGCCGTCGTCCGGCTTTTCGACGACATCTGGCATCCCGACCCGGGCAACAGGCCCATCACCGTCGAGCTCTTGCGTGCGCTGTCGCACGCGGGCAACTACGTGGCCGGAGCCTACGAGGGAGATCGCCTGACCGGCGCCTCGGTCGGTTTCCTGGCGGCCCCGGCCGGGCGGGGGCTCCACTCGCACATCACCGGGGCCTCCAACGGCCGCGGGGTCGGCTTCGCGCTCAAGCTGCACCAGCGCGAGTGGGCGCTCAGCCGCGGCCTTGATCGGATCACCTGGACCTTCGACCCGCTGGTGCGCCGCAACGCCCACTTCAACCTGACCAAGCTCGGCGCGCGCCCCGAGGCGTACCTGCCGTCGTTCTACGGCGCCATGGAGGACGCGATCAACGCGGGGGACGCGTCGGACCGCATGCTCGCCATGTGGCGGCTGACCGAGCCGCACGTGCTGGCCGCCGTCCGGTGCGAGCCGTACCCGCCGCGGGTTCCACCGGACGCGGCGGTCGGGCTGGCCGACCGCGACGGATGGCCGATCCCCGGCCGCACCGACGCCGGGACGATCCTCGTGGCGGTGCCGGGCGACATCGAGACCCTGCGCCGCACCGACCCCGGCGCGGCCAAGGCGTGGCGGCTCGCCGTACGGGACGTGCTCGGCGGCCTCCTGGGAGAGGGCTGCCGGATCACCGGCTTCCACAGCAAGTCGTGCTACGTCGTGGAACGCACGGTCTGATATCCCGGAGACAGGCGGACCGGCCCCGGCCGAACCGGCGGGAGGCGCCACGCGGACCGCGCAACAGTTCTAGACAGCCGCCCGGCCGGCGGCCGTATCGGAGGGAGACGCGGCGAGAGGCCGCACACATCATGAAGATCACTGGATTCGAACTGCGGCGGATCGCGATGCCGCTGGTGGCGCCGTTCCGTACCTCGTTCGGCACCGAGACCGAACGCGACGTGCTGCTCGTGCGGGTCGTCACGCCCGACTCGGAGGGCTGGGGCGAGTGCGTGGCCATGTCAGAGCCGCTCTACTCCTCCGAGTACGTCGACGGCGCCGCCGAGGTACTGCGGCGCTTCCTCATCCCCGCCCTGCGGGCCAACACCGACGCCTACGGAGCGAACCGGGCCATGGCGCCGTTCAAGGGGCACCGGATGGCCAAGGCCGCCCTGGAGACGGCCGTCCTGGACGCCCAGCTCCGCGCGGGCGGCCAGCCACTCGCCTCCTTCCTCGGCGCAGCCAGGGACCGGGTGCCCTGCGGGGTTTCGGTCGGCATCATGAACTCCATCCCCGAACTGCTCGACGCCGTCGAGGGCTACCTGTCCGAGGGCTACATCCGGATCAAGCTGAAGATCGAGCCCGGCTGGGACCTCGAGCCCGTGCGCGCCGTGCGCGAGCGCTTCGGGCCCGACGTGCCGCTCCAGGTCGACGCCAACGCCGCCTACACCCTGGCCGACGCCCCCCACCTGGCCAAGCTCGACGCCTTCGACCTGCTCCTCATCGAGCAGCCGCTGGCCAACGACGACATGGTCCAGCACGCCGCGCTCGCCCGTAAGATCACCACGCCGATCTGCCTGGACGAGTCGATCGAGTCGGCCGAGCACGCCGCCGCCGCGATCACCCTCGGCGCCTGCTCGATCATCAACGTCAAGCCCGGCCGCATCGGCGGCTACCTGGAGGCCCGCCGCGTCCACGACCTGGCCCGCGCCCACGGCGTCGCCCTGTGGTGCGGCGGCATGCTGGAGACGGGCATCGGCCGCGCCGCCAACGTCGCCCTGGCCGCCCTGCCCGGTTTCACCCTGCCCGGCGACACCTCCGCCTCACGCCGCTACTACGCCACCGACATCACCCCTCCGTTCGAGCTGAGCGACGGCCACCTCGACGTCCCCACAGGTCCTGGCATCGGCGTCGACCCCGTACCGGACATCCTCGAAGAGGTCACCACCTCCACCGAGTGGATCAGCACGTAGAAGCCGCCCCGGGCCGTCGTCGCACTCCCGGTCCGCCGAACCTCCGGCGGACCGCGGGGAACCTTCGAGCCGAACACCCCCGGCGCCCGGCCTTGGGACTCCAGGAGGTGAGGGCCCGGACGAGAACGAGCCGCTCACCGGATCAGAACCGGTAGCGGACGATTTGCGCTCGACGGCCTGTTCGGCGAGCGGGTCGCGCAACACGGGATCGGCGGACCGGCTGTGCACCGCCCGCCCGTAGAGCGTCGCGAGCAGCGTCGCCGGAAAGCAGGGTCTCGGCCGCCTGGGAGGCCAGGTCGAGGCAGCCCGTGTCGCCCGTGGCGCGGGCCGTGGCCAGCAGGAAGGCCCCGACTCCGGCGACGCCGTGGGCGAAGCCGTAGTGGACGAGGCCGGCGAGTTCGGAGGCGAAGTCCCGCTCGACCGGCCACAGGATGCGACCGTCATGACGGCGGGCGGCGGCGGTGACCGCGCGTGCGGCCTGGCGGGCCCGATCCAGGAACGTCTCGTCCCGTGTGGCCTCCCAGAACCGGAGCTGGGTGAGCCCGGCCCCGGACGTGCCATGGCAGACGTCGGGGTTCGGCCAGGCGAGCGGGACGCGCCGGGCCAGGTCCCCGGCCAGGCCGACGATGTCGTCGTCGCCCAGCGCCTGCCCGGCCTCCAGCAGCGCCCAGGCGGTGCCCGACCGGCCGAAGTGCAGTCCCGGCAGGGCTCGCGGCTCGCGCGGCAGGTGGCGGGCGAGCCAGGCGGCCGCCGTCGCCATCGCGTCCCGCAGGGCCGGGTCCGGACGGACGTCATGGGCGCGGGTGAGGACGCCGAGCACCCCCGCGGCTCCGTGCTGGACGTTGAGCGGATCGGTGTCCGCGCCGAACCCGGCCGTCGCCCAGAGCCGGCCGGAGTCGCCTGGATCCATGGTGGCCAGCAGGTGCCCGGTCGCGTCCGCGATCATCCGGTCGAGGTCCGCGGTACCGGGACGCGCGGCCGGCGTGGCTCCGTCGCCCGCGTCCGCACCCTCACGCCCGTCGAGGAGGGCGCGTACGGTCTCGAGCCGCGGGCGCCGCGCCGGGTCCGGGTGCAACAGCGGGACGATGACCGGCGCCAGCCACCGGGCGACGGGGTTGACTACGGCGAGGTGACGGAGCAGGGCGGCGGCGCGCTCCTGGACCGGCCGGGTCGAAGGCTCGTCCTTCGCGAACAGGGGATCCGCCCCGCCTGCGAGGTAGTACAGGGTGGCTCCCAGGCTGTAGAGGTCGGCGTCCTGCGCGGGGGCGGCGCAGATCGGCTCCATGGCGACCTGCTCGGGTGCGGCGTACCCCGGCGTGTACGCCCGGAGGACCCGATCCCCCGGTCTGGCCAGCGTCTCCAGGTCGATCAGGCGAAGGCCGGCGTCATCCGTCACCATGATGTTGTTGGGGGTGAAGTCCCGGAGCACCAGCCCCTCGGCGTGCACGAGTTCGACCAGGTCGACCAGGCCCCGGGCGATCCGCCGCGCGGTGTCCGCCGGCGGCCCCCATCCCTCGCCCTCGTCAGGCTCGATGGCGTCCGGCACCCACTGCCGGAGTGTGACGCCCTGGATCGCCTCCTGCGCCAGGAACAGGTCGCCCTGCTGCTCGAACACCTCGACCAGGCGTGCCGTCGCGCCGGAGTGCTGGATGACCTCCCGCACCAGGTACCGGCCGTTGAGGAGGACCGGCTGCGGCGTCCCGCCCTCGGTGCCGGGCGCCGGGGCGGGGAGCCGCCCGGTGAACGGGTCCCGCGGCGCCCACCGCGGCGGGGAGAACCAGGCCTTGCGCTGATCCAGCGCGAGGCTCCCGTCGGGGCGACGAGCATCGCCTCGTAAGCACCGTCGTTGCCCAGCATCGGCACCCCGCCGAACACCCCGTACCGGTAGTGGACGAGGCTACCCGGCCGGTAGGGCCGGTCGGACAGGATGCCGGGACCGGGCAGACCCACCGTCGCCCGGTGGAGCCCTTCGGCCAGGTCCCGCAACCGGTCTTCGCCGCCGCAGGGGTAGACCGTGATGAACTTGCCGCCCCCGCCCCGGTCGTAGGTGCCGGACACGAGCTGCTCGACCAGATCTAGGCTCCGGGCGAACTTGAACGCGGTTCCGTGGCGTACGAGGATCTCGGCACATCTGGTCAGCACCACCGGCGCCGACAGGGGTGTCGCCGAGATATGGAGCTTCCACCCCTGCACCTGGGGACGCCCGCCGGGCGGCCGCGCGTGGCACCAGAACTCCTTGGGCTCCACGTGCCAGTCGTGCGCCCGCCGGCGGTCCAGCGCCGCCCGGACGCCGTCCACCAGCAGGTTCTCGTCGCCGCGCGCGACCCCCGGCGCCCGGCCGGCGTCCGTGACCTCGACATCCATGATCTGCTCCCCGCGTTGAAACGTCCCACAGCGACCGGACGCTCCCGGTTCGGCCCGCCTGCCCAGGGTGAGCGGTGCGAGGGCGCGGCGTCTTAGGGGCGAACCCGAATCCGGTCCCCGAAGATTTCGGGCGGTCAGGGCTCAGACGCGACGCCACCCCACCGGAGATCTGGTGACGCGCCTGACCGGGAACTCCGCGACCGCCGCGACCCTCGTCCCCGGCCAGGTCAACGCCGCGGTGGCCGGTGTGACCTCCCTCGGCGGGCTGGTCGCCCTGTGGCTGGTCGACTGGCGGCTGGGCGCGGTCTTCGTCGTCATGGTGATCCCGCTGCTGCTGGTGCTCCGGCTCCTCCTGCGACGCGTCACCGTCAGCTACGGCGAGTACCTCGAACGGCAGGGGGACATCGCGGCCCGTCTCACCGACGCGCTCTCGGGCAGCAGGACCATCCGCGCCTGCGGCACCACCTGGCGGGAGATCCACCGCGTGCTCGAGCCGCTGCCCGGCCTGGCCAAGGCGGGGCTGGCGACATGGCAGGCACAGCGCAACACCTTCTGGCAGGTCGATCTGGCGCTGACCGCGCTCCGGGTCGCCGTGCTGATCGCCGCCGGCCTCGGGGTCGCCGATGGGCGGCTTTCCGCGGGACGGTTCCTGGAGGCCGCCCTCTACCTGTCCTACGCTCTCGGTTTCCTGGAGCAGGTCGACGGCCTGGTGCATCTGGCCGATGCCCGGGCGAACGCCGGCCGCGTCTTCGATGTGCTGTCCGCGCGCCCGCACCCGCGTCCACGCGGCGGAGCCGCCGCGATTGCCGGGATCCTCCCGCCCGGACCGGGAGCGCTGTCCTTCCGGCGGGTCTCGGTGCGGCATGGCGACCGGACCGTGCTGCGCGCGGTCGACCTCGACATCCCGCCCGGCGCCGCGGTCGCGCTGGTGGGGCGGTCCGGGGCGGGCAAGACCACCCTGGCCCTGCTGGCCGGCCGGCTCGCCGATCCCGACGAGGGAGAGATCGTCCTCGACGGGGTTCGCGTGGACGCGATCGAGCCGCGGGCTCTGCGGCGCGAGGTCGCCTACGCCTTCGACCGCCCCGTACTGCTCGGCCGGACCGTCCGCGACGCCCTGGCCTACGGGCTCGAGAACACGAGCGACGCGCGGATCCTGCCCGCGGTCACGGTCGCGCACGCCGACGGTTTCCTGCGCCTGCTGCCCGAGGGGATCGACACCCCACTCGCGGCCACGCACCTGTCCGGCGGAGAGTTACAACGTCTCGGCCTGGCCCGCGCGGTGGCGCACGGAGGCCGTGTCCTGGTGCTGGACGACGCCACCTCCAGCCTCGACACGGTCACCGAGGCCCAGGTCACGCAGGCGCTCACCGAGGGACCGACCGGCCGTACCCGGCTCGTGGTCGCCCACCGGGCGGCCACCGCGGCGCGCGCCGACCTGGTGGCCTGGCTGGACGAGGGGAGGATCCGTGCGCTCGCCCCCCATGCGCGCCTGTGGATGGAGGAGCCGGACTACCGGGCGGTGTTCGCCGCCGAGCCGCGATCGCACGAGAACGACCTCAACGAGGACACGCCATGAGCGCCAGACCGCCGGCGCGTCGCGCCCGCCGCCTGAACCGTCCCGGCCGCGCCCTGCTCCTCCGGGAACTGCGCCGGCGCCGGGGAACCCTGGCGCGCATCGCCCTGTGGTCGCTCGCGGAGTCGGTGCCGGCCCTGCTGTCCGGCCTCCTGATCTCCGCCGCGCTGGACCGCTTCCTGGCCCGCGACGTCACCGCCGGGGTCGCCGCCCTCACCCTCCTGCTGGTGGCCGCGGCGGCGGGGGCGGTGGCCACCTACCGCGTGCTCCCCATGCTCGCGGCGATCGTCGAGCCGGTGCGCGACGCGTTCGTCACCGCGGTGGTCGAGGGCGCCATCGCCACGTCGGTCCGCTCGGCGTCCCGCCCCGACGCCGCGCGCGTCGCCCAGCTCACCGAGCAGGTGCACACGGTGCGGAACATTCTGTTCGCCCTGATGCGTTCGGCGCGCCAGGTCGTCTTCACCTCGTTGGCCGCCCTGATCGGGCTCGCGCTGATCGCCCCTCTGGCCGCACTGGTCACCGGCGCATTGATGGGCGTCTCCCTGACGCTGTTCGCGCTGCTGCTGCGCCGCCTGGTCGGCCGGCAGAGGGCGGTGCTGCTGGCCGAGGAGGAGGTCGCGCGCCGGGGAGGGGAGGTCTTCGGCGGCCTGCGCGACGCGATCGCCTGCGCCGCGGAGGACCGGGCCGCCGAAGAGGTGGGCCACGCGGTCCAGGCCGAGGCGGCGGTCACCCGCGAGCTGGCCCGGACCACCGTTCTGCGAAGCCCGCTGGTGTTCCTCGGGGGGCAACTACCCCTCGTGGTGCTCCTGGCGGCCGCCCCGTGGCTGTTGCGCGGAGGTCACCTCACCGTCGCGGAGCTGGTCGGCGCGGCCACCTACCTGACGGTCCGCATCGAACCGGCTCTGCGCGGCCTGTTCGGCACGATGGGCGCCTGGGGCATCGAACTGGTGGTCACCCTCGACCGCCTGGGAGAGGGATTCGCCGAGCCCGATCCCCTCCCCGAGGAGACCACTTCGGAGCCTTCCCGGTACGACCTGCGGATACGCGACCTCACCTTCGCCCACGGACCGCACGCGGCCGCGATCTTCCGGAGCTTGGACCTCACCGTCCCCGAAGGGGAGCACATCGCAGTCGTCGGGCCCAGCGGGATCGGCAAGTCGACGCTCTCCAGCCTCCTCATCGGGCTGCTGTCACCACAGCACGGATCGGTCCACCTCGGCGGTGTCGACGTCCAGGGGCGCGCGCGCGACCTGCGCCGCGTCCTGGCCCTCATCCCGCAGGAGGCGTACATCTTCGCGGGAACACTGCGCGACAACCTCACCTACCTCGCGCCGGACGCCACCGACCGCGACGTGGCCCACGCCGAACCGGCCGTACGCCCCGATCCGCCGTACGGCCGGTTCGGTGCCGCCCGGAGCCGGCGCCGTGAGGTCCGGCGCGCCCCTTCGCCGGCTGAAGCCGTGCCGGAAAAAGTGCACCGCGTCCCCGGTCCCTCCCGGTCTCGGAATCCGAGGCCGGGTGTCCTTTCGCCCCGCCCGTGGCGACGCCGGAGCGGAAACCTGGCGGAGGCCCGTGCGCTGCTCTTCGAGGGAATGGAGATCGCCCAGCGCTGTCACGCGTCTCCTCTCGTGAAGGCGGCGCGCAGCGAACTCGCCGCCGCCGGGACTCGTCCCAGGCGTGCCTATCTCACCGGTCCCGAGTCGCTCACTCCGAGCGAGGTGCGGGTCGTCGGGCTGGCCGCGGAAGGCCTGACCAACAGCCAGATCGCTCAGCGCCTCTATGTCACGATCAAAACCGTCGAGGTCCACCTCTCGAACGCCTACCACAAGCTGGGTGTCAGGCGTCGCCACCAGCTGCGCGACAAGCTGGCCACGAGCAACGGCTGAGAGGCCGGGGCCGCGAGACTTCCGCGCTACGCGGTTTCCGTCGTGCGGGCGCTGTCGCGGAGTTGCGCCACCGCGCGGGCGATGAGGTCGCCGCGGCGCCGGTCCTCACCGGCGTGGACGACGATGCGCCGCAGGACGGTGGGCCGGATCACGGGCCTGGCGACGAGTCCGCCGGAGAGTTCCGCGACGGCCAGGCGCGGCAGGACGGTGACTCCGATGCCCGTCTCCACCAGTCGCAGCGCCGCCCGGTGATCGTCCAAGCGGGCGGCGTAGCGCGGCGTGAAGCCAGCGACTCTGCAGGCGCTCAAGATGATCTGTCCGATCGGGCTGTCGTAGATGTCGTGATCCACCCAGGGTTCGCCTTCGAGGTCCCGGAGAGCGACTTCGCGGGCATTGGCGAGCGGGTGCGCGTGCGGGACCACGGCGACGAGCTCCTCGACGGTGAGTTCGTGACGCCGGTAGCCGTCCAGGTGCACTTCGGCTCCGTCGGCGGGCTCGGTTCGGATGTCGAGGTCCGGTTGCCGGCGGCCGCGCCCGTCGAGGGGTTCGTTGAGGCTGATCTCGACGGTGAGGTTCGGCCGGTACCGGCGAACGGTTCGCACGACATCGGGTATCCACCGCTCGACCGCGGAAGCGAAGCAGGCGATCGCCAGATGCTGCGCCTGACCGCCCCGCAGATCGGCGACTACGCGTTCGAGGCGTTCGAAGTCGGCGAGGAGCGGCTGGGCCTGATCTGCCAGGTGCCGTGCGGCATCGGTGGGGTCGATGCCGCGTCCTCGCTTCTCGAAGAGGATCAGCCCGGTTTCCTTCGCCAGAGCGGTCATGTGCTGGCTGATCGTCGCGGGCGAGTAGCTGAGGTTCCGTGCCGCCTTGTTGATCGACCCGGCCGCCAGGACCGCGCGCAGGATCGCGAGACGTTGCGGGTTGAGCATGGCACCAACCGTAAGGCAGGGCCGAATGGTCAGGGGCATTTGTTTGCTTGTTATAACTCTTACCGCCGATCGAAGATGGCATCTGGGCAAGACATCCGGCGTCGTCTCGGACGCGGGCAGAGAGGGTTGGCGATGGACACGACGTTTTGGGACGAGGCGGACCGCCTGCTGATCCGCTACGGATCGGGCTTCACCCCGCGGGTCATAGAACGCGCCTCTGGCGTGTATGTCTTCGATCGCCAGGGCGCACCGATTCTCGACTTCACCTCAGGGCAGATGAGTTCCATCCTCGGCCATGCGCACCCGGACATCGTGGCGACGGTCTCGTCCGCGGTCGCGTCGCTGGACCACCTCTACAGCGGCATGCTCAGCGCTCCGGTGGTGGAGTTCGCCGGCAGGCTCACCGCGACCCTGCCCCCCACGCTGGGCAAGACGTTGCTGCTCACCACGGGGGCCGAGGCGAACGAGGCCGCGATCAAGATGGCCAAGCTCTCCACCGGCCGCTATGAGATCGTTTCCTTCGACCGCTCCTGGCATGGAATGACCCAAGGGGCGGCCTCCGCGACCTTCTCGGCCGGGCGGCGCGGCTACGGTCCGCCGGCACCGGGGAACCTCGCCCTGCCCACGCCGAACGCCTACCGTTCGCCGTTCCGGTCCTCCGACGGGTCCCACGACTGGGAGGCCGAGCTCGCCTACGGCTTCGCTCTGGTCGACCAGCAGTCCGCCGGGAGTCTCGCCGCCTGCCTCATCGAGCCCATCCTGTCCTCGGGTGGGCTCATCGAGCTGCCGCCCGGGTATCTACGTCGCCTCAAAGAGATGTGCGACGAGCGCGGGATGCTGCTCATCCTCGACGAGGCGCAGACCGGTCTCGGCCGTACCGGGACGATGTACGCGTTCGAGCGTGACGGGGTCACCCCGGACATCCTGACGTTGTCGAAGACCCTCGGAGCCGGGTTGCCCGTGGCGGCCGTCGTCACGACGGCCGAGATCGAGCAGGTCTGCCACGACCGGGGGTTCCTCTTCTACACCACGCACGTCTCCGACCCGCTGGCGGCCGCCGTCGCGCTGACGGTCCTTGACGTCATCCACCGCGAGAACCTGGTCGAGCGTGCCGCGAGGCTGGGCGATCAGCTCACCGAGCGACTGCTGGCGCTTCACGACGGCTACGAAGTCGTCGGTGACATCCGCGGCCGTGGCCTGCTCCAAGGTGTCGAGCTCGTGCGGGACAAGAAGAGCAAGGCGCCCGCCGACGCGCTGGGCAGCGCGGTCACCTCGGCCTGCCTCGAACGGGGCCTGCACATGAACATCGTCCAGCTACCGGGCATGGGCGGCATCTTCCGCATAGCCCCGCCTCTCACGATCAGCGACGACGAGCTGCACACCGGCGTGGACATCCTCGAGGCGTCTCTCAGGGCCGTGCTCGACGACGCCGCCCGGTGACGTGAACGTCCGCAGTCGCGTGTGAGCGGCGGCTCCCTGGTCAGCGGAGTTTCGGGTCCAGGGCGTCGCGGACGACGTCGCCGAGCATCAGGAAGCTCAGGACGGTGGCGGTGAGGAACAGGGCCGGGAAGACCAGCAGGTGGGGGTACTCCGAGAAGAAGGTCTGGGCGACGTTGAGCTGGAGCCCCCAGGACACGTCGGGGTACTGGAGGCCGACGCCCAGGTAGTCGAGGGTGGCCTCGCCGGAGATGACGTTGCCGACGTTCAGCATCGCCACCACGAACACCGGGGCGATGGCGTTCGGCAGGATGTGCTTGACCATGATGCGCCGGTCGCTCGCGCCCAGGGCCCGGGCGGCCTGGACGTAGTCGGAGTCGCGCACGGCGATCACCTGGCCGCGCATCAGCCGGGTCATGGTCGTCCAGCCGAGCAGCACCAGCACGATCGTCATGGCCCAGATGCCGTGCCCGGGGAAGGCGACGAGCACCACCGTGGAGCCGAGGACGAAGGGGATGCCGAAGAACACGTCGGTCACCCGGGAGACGATCGCGTCCAGGACGCCGCCGTAGTAGCCGCCGAGCAGGCCGAGGACGACCGCGATGAGCAGGGCGAAGACCGTGACGGCGATGCCGATGACCACCGAGGCGCGGGTGCCGTGGACGATCTGCGACCAGTAGTCGCAGCCCTGCAGGTCGTACCCGAACAGGGCGGTCGCGTCCGGACCCTTCTTGGACATGCGCAGCCGGCAGCCCTCGTTCGGGCCGAGCCGCGCGAACAGCGAGGGGAAGGCGGCCATGGCGCAGGCGAGCAGGAGGATGACCGCCGAGATCCAGAACAGGACGCGGCGCCGCAGGTCGAGCCAGGCGTCGTACCAGAGCGAGCCCCGCACCTCGCGCGCGGGGGCGGCGGCCTCGGCGGACGCCTTCAGGTCAACCACGGCGGGTCCTCGGGTCGAGCACGCCGTACAGCAGGTCGACGAGCAGGTTGGCCAGGATGAAGATCATGACCAGGAGGGTGGTGACGCCCACCACGACGGGCCCCTCCTGGAGCTGGATGGACTGGAAGACCTGCTGGCCGATGCCGGGCAGGTTGAAGATGCCCTCGGTGACGACGGCGCCCGCCATGAGGTTGCCGAAGTCGACGCCGAGGTAGGTGACGACCGGGATGAGCGAGTTGCGCAGCGTGTGCCTGCCGATGACGCGCGACCGGCGCATGCCCTTGGCGGTGGCCGTGCGCACGTAGTCGGCGCGCAGGTTCTCGACGACGCTGGTCCGGGTCAGCCGGGCGACGTAGGCGAGGCCGAAGGAGCCGAGGACCATGCCGGGCAGCAGGTAGCTCACCGGCCAGCCCTGGTCGGTGCCGGCGGTGGGGAACAGGCCGAGGTTCAGCCCGAGGACGATCTGGGCGGTGTACCCGACGACGAAGACCGGCACGGCGATGACGAACGTCGTCCCGGCCAGCACGGCGGTGTCGGCGAGCTTCCCGCGGCGCAGCCCGGCGAGCACGCCGAGGCCGATGCCCACGACCAGCTCGAAGATCCACGCGGTGAGGGCGAGCTGCGCGGTCACGCCCCAGCGGTCCTGGAGGAGCTGGCTGACCGGCTGACCGGTGAACGTCTCGCCGAGGTCGCCGCGCAGGAACACCCCGGCCATGTAGAGGCCGTACTGGACGATCAGCGGGTCGTTCAGGTGGTAGTGGTCGCGCAGCGCCTGGAGGACGTTCTCGGGCAGCGGCTTGTCCCCGGCGAGCGCGAGGATCGGGTCGCCGGGCAGGGCCCACACCATCGTGTAGATGAGGAAGGTGGTGGCCACGAAGACGGGAACGGCCTGGAGCAGGCGGACGGCGGCGTACCTCACGTACCGGCTCCTCCGCTGGACGGCCGGGCCGTACCGCACGGCCCGCCTCGGTCGGGAACCGTTCCGCCGTACGGCCCGCACGCCCCGCTGAGACGGGCGCGGGCATGGGAGGGCCCCGGCCGGCGCGGGGCCGGGCGCGGGATCCTCGTCGCGCGCATTCCTACTTGACCGTGATCGTGTCGAGGTTGGGGCTGTAGGCGTCGATCTTCACGCCGTCGATCTTGCCCGAGTAGCCCGCCTGGTCCTGCCAGTTCCACAGCGGGATCATCGGCATCTCGCGCAGCGCGACGTCCTCGGCCTGCTGGTAGAGCGGGATGCTCGCCTCCATGCCGGACGCCGCGTTGGCCTTGGCGATCAGGTCGTTGAACTCCTTGCTCTGCCAGCCCATGCGGTTGCCCTCGCCCCACATGTTCTGCAGGTAGTTCTGCGGGCTCGGGTAGTCCATGACCCAGTTGTTGCGGTACGGCCCGTCCTCCTTCTTCTCGCGCAGCGTGGAAAGGTAGTCGGCGGCGGGGATCTTGCGGAACTGGATGCCGGCGATGCCGAGGTTCTCCTTGAGCTGGTTGGCCACGGCCTGCATCCACTGCTCGTAGCTCGGGTCGGCGTTGGAGAAGTAGAGGTTCAGCGTGCCGGTGAAGCCGCCCGCCTGGTCGTACAGCGCCTTGGCCTTGGCCGGGTCGTACACGCACGCCTCGCCGCAGGCCGTCTCGCGGTAGCCGGGGACGAGCGGGGGGACCAGCGAGGACATCGGCTTGAAGGCGCCGTTGTAGACGGCGTCCACGATCGCCTGCCGGTCGATGGCCATCGAGATGGCCTTGCGCAGCTCGGGCTTCTGGAACCGCTTGTCGAACACCGGGAAGCCGAGGTAGTCCATCGTGCCGCTCGCCGTCGGGACGTACCGGTCGCCGAGCAGCTTCCTGGCCTCGGCGGAACTGGCGGGCGGGATGGTCTGGAGCAGGTCGACGTTGCCGGCGCGCAGGTCGGTGTACGCGGTGTCGCGGCTGGCGTAGATCTTGAACTGGACGGCGTCCGACTTGGCGGGGCGCGCGCCCGCGTACCCGGCGAACTTCTTGACCTTGATCTGCCGGTTGTGCGCCCAGGCGCCGTCGAGGGCGAACGGGCCGTTGCCGATCGGCGCCTGGTCGTAGGCCTTGAGGTCGGTGAACGCGGCCTTGGGCATCGGCGCGAAGCCGGTGTAGGCGAGCGTGATCGGGAACTGGCTGAAGGGCTCGGTCAGGTGGACTTCGAGCGTGTTCGGGCCGAGGACCTTCAGGCCGCTCATCTTGTCGGTGGCGGGCTTGGCGCCCTCCGCCTCGGGGTTGAGGTCGGCGTAGCCCTCGATGTTGGTGAAGTAGTAGTTGTTGGTCCAGGCGTTGGGGCCGTACGCGACGGCGTTCCAGGCGTCGGCGAAGCTCTCGGCCGTGACCGGCTCGCTGTTGTGGAACTTCTGCCCCGGCTTGATATCGATCGTCCAGGTCTTCTGGTCCTGGCTGGTCACCGACTCGGCGGCCCGCATCTGCGGCTGCCCGCCGGAGTCGATCACGACCAGCGTGTCGAACAGCGCCTGCAGGACCGTGATCGAGTAGCTGCTGGAGGTGTTGCCGGGCGTGAGGTGGTCGGGCTCGTTGAGGGCGACGGAGAACTGCTTTCCCCCGTTGCCGCCCTGCCCGCCCTGCCCGCCCTGAGCGCCCTGGTCACCGCTGGACCCGCCGCACGCGCTGAGGGCGAGCGCCGCCGCGAGCAGGACGGTGGCACCCCGCGCCTTGTTCAGGACCGTCACTGTTCTTCTGCCTCTCCGTCGCTCCGGCGTGATGCCGGAGAGGCTAAATAGGCGGGCAAGGCTCTACATCGGAAGGATTACGTATTCCCCGAACGATCTCTGTCCGGCAAGCTGATCGCGGAGGGTCAATGGATAGCATCACCCTGAGCGCACGCCACCTCCACGCGTTCGCCGAGGTGGGATTCCAGGTTGCCGGCGGATCGGGGGCGCATGGCGCCATGACGGCGCTGCGCAAGATCATTCCGGTGGAGGCGTACGAGTTCGTCGCCTACGACCCCGCGACCGGGCGCCACCGCAGCCTGGTGTCCGCCGGGTACGCCCGCGTCGACGAGGACGCCGCCGAGGAGTACGCCCGCCTGGACCCCTACCGCGAGGCCATGGCCTCGCGCGTCCCGCTGCCCATGGGCTCGCCCGGGACCGAGCTCTACTACCGCAGGCACCTGGAGCCCTACGGCTGGCGCTCGGGCCTGACCGCGCCGCTGTTCGTCGGCGACGTCACCGACGCCCGCTACAAGGCCCGCTACACCGGGCTGCTGCACGTGAACTCGCGCCGCGCGCTGCCGCCGGAGACCGGCACGGTGCTCGGCGCGGTGGCGAGCACGCTGGCGCACGTCACCGACCTGACCCGCTGCGTCATCGACCGGTTCGGCCTGCCGCCGGGCTTCCACGCCATCGCGTTCGAGCGGGGCGGGCGGCGGCGGGCGGTGGCCGGATGGCCGGGGTCGGAGGCCGTCGATCGCGAGCCGGCGATGGCGGACCTGGCCAGGGACTTCATCGACTCGCGCGAGCTGTCGCGGCGCGGGCTGTGGCTGGACTCGACCGGCCAGTGGCGGGAGGTGCGGGTCCACCGGGCCGGGGTGGGGTTCCACGGCGCGATCCAGGGGGCGGTGATCGCCGAGCGGCCGTGCTCACTCCCCTACGACCTGACCGCCCGGGAGGTCGAGGTGCTCACCAGGGTCGCCTTCGGCGACTCCAACCCGCAGATCGCCGCGGCGCTGGTGCTCAGCGTCCGGACGGTGACCACGCACCTGGAGCACATCTTCGCCAAGCTAGGCTGCGACAGCCGTACCCGCCTGACGACGAAGGTGCTGGCCGAGGGGTTGTGCCGCCTCGACGTGCCGTGACCCCGCGACGCGTCACGACCCGGGGACGCCCCTGAGGGGCCGCGGTCAGCGGGCGACCCTCAGGGACTTGCCGGAGTTGTTCGGGGTGACGGATTCGGGGCTCAGCAGGTCGGCGTGCATCTCGAACCACACGTTGTTGATCCCCGCCTCCCGGATGAAGCCCCAGCGGTGCGCCAGGGCCTCCAGGAGCAGCAGTCCCCGTCCCCCGGTGTCGAGCGGCGAGGACGGGCGCCAGCCGAAGGGCGGGTCGATCGAGCCCGCGTCCTGGACGGCGATCCGCACCCACTCGGCGGAGTAGGACACGCTGAGCGTGAACGTCCCGCCGTCCCCCGACTCGGAGTGCACGACGGCGTTGGTGGCGATCTCGCTGGTCAGCAGCACGCAGTCGTCGTGGAGCGGATGTCCCGCGCCGAGCGCGGAGGACACCAGCCGCCGGGCGCGCGCCACGGCGTCGGGATCCCCCGCGAGGTGGAGCACACGGTCACTGTCCGATCCCGCCCTGCCGTACGGTGATGAAGTCATTCGACCCCCGATGAGTGATCTGCTCGCACCCTCGTGTTAAGGACGCCGCGATCATCGTCGGAGATGTCGCCAAAAGGTAGGAACCTGGTCTCCACGGGGTGGTCCTGCCTCACCCGCGCGGGACCTCAGGAGGACGACAGGGGCGGCAGGCCGAAGTGCCCGTCGTCGTCGGAGTCGGAGACATCCTCCTCCACGATGTCCGACGCCGACCGGACGATCAGCGGGTCGGGGGTGCCCACCACGCTTTCGTCCTTGTTGTCGTAGTCGAACAGGCTGAGGACGTGGCGCATGGCCTCCACCCGGCCGCGCTTCTTGTCATTGCTCTTGATGACCGTCCAGGGCGCGTCTTCGGTGTCCGTGTTGAGGAACATGTCCTCTTTCGCCCGGGTGTAGTCGTTCCACTTGTCGAGGGACTGCAGGTCCATCGGGGACAGCTTCCACTGCCGCACCGGGTCCACCTGGCGGATGATGAACCGAGTGCGCTGCTCGCGCCTGGTGACCGAGAACCACAGCTTCACCAGGCGGATCCCGTCGCGGACGAGCATGCGCTCGAACAGCGGCGCCTGGAGCATGAACTCGTCGTACTCATCCGGCGTGCAGAAGCCCATCACCCGCTCGACCCCGGCGCGGTTGTACCACGACCGGTCGAACAGGACGATCTCCCCGGCGGCCGGCAGGTGGGAGACGTACCGCTGGAAGTACCACTGCGTGCGCTCGCGTTCGCTGGGCTTCTCCAGCGCCACCACGGTCGCGCCCCGGGGGTTGAGGTGCTCCATGAACCGCTTGATCGTCCCGCCCTTGCCGGCGGCGTCGCGGCCCTCGAACAGGATGACCAGGCGCCCGCCGGTGTCCTTGAGCCAGTACTGGAGCTTCAGCAGCTCGATCTGGAGCAGCCGTTTGGTCTGGTCGTACTCGGGGCGCGACATCCGCTCGGTGTAGGGGTAGTGCTCGCGCCAGGTGTCGACGGGCCGCCCGTCGGCGTAGAACAGGACGGGATCGTCGTCGTCCCCCGCGTCGACCCACAGGCCCGGCGTCCGGTCGAGCAGCTCACTGGTCGCCAGGTGGTGCGCATGCGTGAAGTCCGACTGACCTAAGTCCATACCGTCAGCATTTCACACATTTGAGACGTATTCGGTACGTGATCGTGAACGATCCGGATCACCGGGACGGCCGGCACCGAATATGGCCGCCGTCCCGGTGAAGGTCAGCGGAACACCCCCGTGTGGCCGAGCGAGTGGAGCCCCGGCTGCGGGTAGACCGCCAGCCCGTGCGGCCCTGCGCCGACCTTGATCTTGCGCACGACGTGCCCGTCGCGGGTGTCGAAGACGTAGACCTCGCCGTTGTAGCGCCCGGCCAGCCACAGATGGCGGCCGTCCGCCGAGACCCCGCCCATGTCCGGGGAGCCGCCGCCCGGGATGCGCCAGGTCTCGACGGGCTTTCGCGTGGCGAACGACACCACCGACACCGACCCCTCGCCGCGGTTGGAGACGTAGAGGCTGCGGGAGTCGCGGCTGACGTAGAGCCCGTGCGCGCCCGCGCCCGTCCTCACGAACCGGTCGACGCGGAACTTCCCGGCGTCGACCAGCCAGATGCCGCCCATGGCCATGTCGGCGATGTAGAACGTCCGCCCGTCGGGCGACAGCTTGACGTCCTGCGGCATGCTGCGGCGCGCCCCGAGGTGGTGGGCACCGTCGTGGTGGGCCCTGTCGTGGTGGGCCCCGTCGTAGTGGGCTGGGAGGTCCACCACCTTGCGCACCTTGCGCGCCGCCCAGTCGACGGCCACGAGATGGCCGGAGAACTCGCAGCTCGCGAGGAAGATCGATCCGTCCACGGTGAAGTCGGCATGGTTGATGCCCCGGCACGGCATGTCCATCGACTCGCGCAGCTTGAAGGTGCGCGGGTCGCGGAAGTCCAGGCGGTTCAGCCGCTCGGCCATCACCAGCGCCGTCGTGCCGTCCGGGGTGAAGTACAGGTTGTACGGGTCCTCGACGGGGACCGGCTTGCCCGGCCTGCCGGTCACCGGGTCGATCGGGGTGAGGGTGTTGCCGTCGTTGTTGTTCACCCAGAGCGTCTTCAGGTCCCAGGACGGGACGACGTGCTGGGGCCGCCGGCCCACGGGGAACTCCCGGATCACCTTGTAGGTCTTCGGGTCGATCACGCTGACGGTGCCGCTCTCGCTGTTCGGCACGTACACGCGCGAGGGGAACTTCGCGACCTCGGGGCTGAGCATGCCGGGCCGGTCGTTGGCATAGACGTCGGTGACGGCCTCCTTGGCGGCCTTCCCGGCCGCGTGCTCGTTCTCGGCCCTGCCCTGCGGCTCGGCCGCGGCGCTCGCCGGGGCGCCCGGAGGCGTGGCGGCCGTCACCGCCTCACGGCCGCGGGCGTCACCGTCCGAGCAGCCGGAGGCCGCGACGGTGAGGGTGGCGGCGAGGGCGAGCGTGAGGACGGCGGCGGGCGTGCCGCCCGGTCGCCCCGTCGTCGCCGTCATCCGCGTTCCGCCGTTCGCCCCCGCATGACCTGCCCTTTCTGTCGTCCCGCCCCGGCTCCGGCCGGCTACGGAAACGCTAGGAGGAGTACGGTCACCGGTCACTCAACCCCGGGTTACGGCGTGTTCGCCTGTGCCCCGGCAAGGCACGCGGCCCAGGACGAAACCACACGAAGCGCGTGTCGTCCCCATGTCAGAGCCCTGCCCCGGACGGGCCCGGCGCGTGCGGAACCTCCCCCAGCGGCGAGGTGGCGGGGGGTAGGGTCGGGCGCGTGGCGCTTCCGGGGGGCATCGACGTGGCATCGCGGGGAAACCGCGGCGTGAACCTGCACGGGCTTTCAGACGCGGCCGTGCCGGTAATCGGCCGGCGGCGAGCCCGGTGGGCGGGCCCGCCGTCGGCGGGTCCGCTGATGACCGGCCTGCTCGTGACCGGCCTGCTGGTGACCGGCTGCGCGAGCCCGGTCACCGAGCCGGTGACGCCCGCGACACGACCGGCCGCGTCCCCCGCCCCGCCGTCCACGTCCTCCGAGCCCGGAGCGTCCGGAACCGCGGGCTCCGACGACGGCTCCCTTCCCCCGGGGACGCCGCGGCCGTCCGCGCACGGCAACGCCTTGCCCGCGCCGGACGCCGCCGTCCCCACCGGCCCGGAGCGCCTGGCGCGGGAACTGGTGCGGACCGAGGCCGCGCTCGGGCGGGCCGTGGACGCCTGGCTCGGCGACGACGGGAAGGCCGAAGGCGAGCCGCCCGAGCCTGTCGTGCTGCTGTCGCTGTACCAGCAGCGCGTGTACCGCCTGATGGGGCACCGGCCCGAGCTGGCCCGCCGCGTCGTCGAACGCCTGCCCTCCCGCCTGGCGGCCCGCGCCGCGGACGACGCGGAGGCGGCCCGCAGCCTGTTCTCTCTCACCCGTCCGACCTCCACGCCCGGCAGGTTCCGCACGCAGGACCCGCCCGAGGCCGAGAAGCTGCGCGGCCACATGCGGGAGGCCGAGCGCAGGTTCGGGGTCGGCTGGGAGGTGCTGGCGGCGGTCATGCTCGTGGAGACCAAGTTCGGCCGCCTGAGGTCGCCGAGCTCGGCTGGGGCGCAGGGCCCGATGCAGTTCATGCCCGCGACCTGGAAGGCGTACGGCCTGGGCGGCGACGTGCGCGACCCGCGCGACGCCGTCCTCGGGGCGGCCAACTACCTGCGCGCGTCGGGCGCGCCCCGGGACTACCGGCGCGCGCTGTACGCCTACAACCACGACCAGCGGTACGTGGACGCCGTACAGCGCTACGCCCGGACGATGCGGCGCGACCCGCGCGCCTACTACACGTACTACAACTGGCAGGTCTTCGTGCTGACCACGCGCGGCGACCTGCGCATCACCGGGCCCCGGAGCTAGCCGCCAGGTCCTCCTCGGCCCGCGGCGCGTCCGTGACCGATTCCGTGTCCGATTCCACGTCCGATTCCACCGGCGCGGGCGCCTCCACCGGCTCCGCGCCGGCCTGGGCGGGGCGGGTCATCCCGGCGAGGACGGCCAGCACGGCGAAGACCGTGATGACGCCGGACCCCCACCAGACGCCGTCCGGCCACAGCGTCCACATCGTGACGCCGATCACCGGACCGGCGGCGTAGCCGATCTGCATGGGCATCGCCGCGGCGGCGATGTACCGCCCGCGCATCCCGGGAGGGGCGACCTGCCCGGGGTAGGCGGACACGGTCGGGGTGCCGACGATCTCGCCGAGCGTCCAGACGAGCGTCGCGACCACGAACATCGCGACCGCGGGCCCGGCGAGGTACAGGTTCATCCCGACGCCGACCAGCCCGACGCCGAGCGCCACGGCCAGCCTCGCGGGCATCCGCTGCACGAACTTGGTCAGCGGCAGCTCCAGCGCGATGACGACGACGGCGTTCAGCGACAGCAGCGCCGCGTACAGCTCCGGGCTGTGGCCGTCCGCGGTGACCTGCAGCGGCAGCACCGAGACGTGCTGGATGTAGACGACGGCGTTGAGGAACAGCGCCAGCATGAACAGGGTGAACCGGCGATCGGCCAGCACCCCGCGGTACGACCTGCGGCCCGCGCCGTCCTCGCCCTTCGCGGAGTCCTTGCCCGCCACCGAGTGCGGGAGGCTGAGCGCGAAGACGGCGAACAGGACGGACGTCACCGCGTCGACGTAGAACATCAGGTCGTAGGAGTAGGTGATCAGCAGCGCGCCGAGCAGCGGACCGGCGGTGGTGCCGAGGTTGAACGCCAGCCGGTACACGGCGAAGACCATGACGTGCTGCCGCTCCGGGGTCAGCTCCACCAGCATCGCCGATGACGCCGGGCGGTACGCCTGCCCGAGCGCGCCGACGACCGCGGCCACCGCGACGATCAGCGGCAGGCTGGGCAGGACGACGATGAGCGTCGTCAGCGCGCCCGCGCCCGCCATGGAGGCCACGATCGTCCACCGGTAGCCGAACCGGTCGGAGACGGCGCCGCCTGCGAGCACGCCCAGCACCGAGCCGACGCCGTAGGCGCCGAGGGCGAGGCCCGCGCCGTACGTGGCGAACCCCTTGTTGGTCAGGTAGAGGACCAGGTAGATCTGCAGGAAGTTGCCCAGCCGGTTGACCAGCATGCCGGCGAGCAGCACCCAGGCCGGCCGCGAGATCTCGCGCACGGTCTGGATGACGGACGGGTGCTCCGCGCTCATCGGGCCGTGACCTCCGCGGGCGGGGCCGGAAGCGGGCGGCCGGTGATCTCGATGATGCCCGTGGTGTCCACCTGGGCCTCCTCGGGGGTGTCTGCCAGGGTGATGATCCGGCCGTATCGGGCGATGTAGCCGCGCGGGGGCAGGCGCAGCACCGCGCCCGGGTCGGCGAGGAGCTCGGCGCTGTGCACCGGCGGGGTGAGCCGGTCCTCGTTCACGGTCACGGTCTCGACCGTGAGGTCCCGCTCGGGGTAGAGGAAGGCGACCGTGGCCGCCTTGCGGTGCTTGACCGTGACGTCGGGCTCACGGCCCGCGGCGACGTCGGCGGCGGCCAGCGCGATGTCGACGCCGGTGGCCAGGTGGCCGAGGTAGGGGATCATGTCGCCGCCGAGGCGGGCGTTGACCTCCAGCAGGCGCGGGCCGCGCGGGCCGAGCCGGAACTCGGTGTGCGTCACGCCGGTGTGGAAGCACAGCGCCTCGTGGGCGCGGCGCAGCGCGTCCACGAGCTCGGGGTCGGCGAGCAGGGGGTCGGCGGCGTCGACGAGGTGGCCGACCTCCTCGAAGAACGGCGCGAAGCCGACCCGCTTGCGCGCGAGGGCCAGCGGCACGCACTTGCCGTCGTAGAAGACCGCGTCGACGCTGATCTCCGGGCCGTCCACGTACTCCTCGACAAGGACGGACACCTCGTACACCGGCACCCCGGGGTAGGAGACGGCGGTGGCGGCGGCGTAGGCGGCGGCGACCTCCTCGGGGTCGGCGGCCAGCTTGACGCCCATGCTGCCCGCCAGGCCGCGCGGCTTGAGCACGACCGGGTAGCCGATCTTGTCGGCGGCGGCCAGCGCCTCGTCCAGGGACGCGACCCCGATGGACAGGGGCTGCGGCACGCCGGCCAGGTCCAGGGCGACGCGGGTGGCGTTCTTGTCACGGCAGGCCGCGATGACCTCGGGCGGGTTGCCGGGCAGGCCGAGGGCCTGGCTCACGAAGGCGGCGGGCCACACCAGGCCCTCGTCGTAGCAGAACACGCCCGCGACGTCGTGGCGGGCGGCGACCTCGCGGGCCGCCTCGACGAGCTTGTCCGCGCCGGTGTTGTCCGCGCCGGTGTTGTCGACGACGGTGTTGCCGACGACGTACGGCGCCTCCCAGGACACCTCCGCCGGCTGCAGCAGCCACAGCCGGTAGCGCGGGGCGACCGACCGCAGGATGAACTCCCTGTTGCGCTTGGAGCTGCTGCCTATCAGTAGGAGCAACGGCTTCTCGCCGGACTCGGCGTCCAGTCCCATCTCCCGCTCCCTCGCCGGGCGGACCTCGTCCGTGCCGGTCGTCGCAGTGGTCGTCTTCGGGTCGTTCAGGTCTTCCGGTTCGTGCGTCGGTTCGTGCGTCAAGGGGAACACCGGTCCCTTCGGAAGGTGTGGTCGTCGGACGGAACGCGCGCGCACCTCATCGCCTCACGGTCAGCTCCCGAGCGAGAGCCGTACGGCGAAGAAGGCGAGCACGGCGGCGGTGAGGCCGTCGGCGGCGCGCGCCACGGCCGGGGTGTGCGCGTGGCGGGCGAGCCGGTCGACCAGCGCCGTCCAGGTGAGCAGCCAGAGGAGGCCCATGGCGAGGTACACGGCGCCGAGGACGGGCACGCCGCGCACCGGGTCCACCCCGGGCGGGACGAACTGCGGCAGGAAGGCCATCAGGAAGACGCCGACCTTCGGGTTCGTCCCGGTGCACAGCAGCCCTTGCAGGAACGCCCGCCCGTGGACGCCGCCCTGGCCGGACGGGTCGCGCGGACCGTGCGCGGCTTGCGGGCCATGCGCGTCCTGCGGGTCCTGTGCGTCCTGCGGGTCGCGCGGGTCCTGTGGGTCTCGCGGGCGCGGGGGCCGCAGGGCCGACCGCAGGGCGAGCGCGGCCATGACGGCGAGCACCGCCGCGCCCGTCCAGCGCAGCGCCGTGAACAGCGAGGGCTGGGCCGCCAGCAGCGCGGCCAGGCCCATCGTCCCGACGGCGAGCTGGACGGCCCCCGCCGTGATCATCCCGGCGGCGGCGGCCACCGCCGGGGCGGCGCGGCGCCGGGTGAGCACCAGCCTGGTGATCAGGGCGAGGTCCGGCCCCGGCGTCATGATGACCACCAGGGACGCGGCGGCGAACGCGAGGGTGACCATGGTCAGGCGCCCGCCGGGTCGATCACCAGGCCGCGCTCCAGCTCCCGGATCACCTTGTAGTCCCGCTCGACCTGCTCGGCGTCGGGGTGGGACAGGATGGCGAAGCCGAAGTCCAGGCTGTCCACCAGGCTCTTGGTCTCCTCGACGTGGTCGCCCTCGGCCAGGTTCATCACCGAGAAGTGGTGGCTCGGCAGGTCCTTGACCGCCTCCAGCGCGGACACGTCGCGCACGGTCCCGGAGGCCCGCGCGATGTGGAACACGCACATCTGGTGGCGCTCCAGCCGGTACCCGGGCGGGACCTCGCCGCCCACCAGGGCGCGCACCGTGCGGTCGATCTGGCTGTCGCCGGTCGCGACCCGGTTGAACCGCGGCTGCCCGCCGCCGTGCGCCCGCGCGCCGAGTTCGATCAGCACCGGGCCGTCGGCGGTGTTCATGATCTCGATGTGCGCGGAGCCGAACCGCATCCCGACCGCGTCCAGCACCCCGCGCGCGTACTCGGCGAGCGCGGGGACGGCCGGGTCGTCCCCGGGCACCCACCGCATGGCGTCGTAGACGGCCATGTGCGGCCCGTTGTCCACCTTCTGGTAGCGGCACACGTCCACCAGGCCGTGCCGTCCGCCGTCGGTGAAGGTGTCGACGACGTACTCGGTGCCGTTGAGGAACTTCTGCACCAGCAGCCGGTCGTCCACGTTGCCGAACTGGTTGACCCGGCCGATGCCCCGGGCGAACACCTCGGCCCAGCCCTCGCCGCCGGCGACCTTGACCACGCCGTCGGTGCTGGCGCTCATCGGCGGCTTGACGACCAGGTCCTGCCCCTCCAGGCCCTCCCGGGCGAGCCACTCGCGGACCTCGGCGGGGTCGTCGGTGCAGATCTGCGGGATCACCGCGAGCCCCGCCTCCGCCACCGCCTCGGCCATCCTCCACTTGTCCCGGCGGGCGGAGGCGAGCCCGGGCACGTTGGCCCGGCCGGGGGTGACCAGCGGCGCCAGGCGCTCGGCGAGCTCCACGCCGGACTCGCCGCCCGCGATCACGCACCGCGGGCTCAGCGCCCGCAGCTCGCCCGCCAGCGCGTCCAGGTCCCCGCCGAAGACGATCTTGCGTTCGTAGTCCTGGGGCCGGTACGACGCGGCGTACGCGTCCGGGGGGCGCTCGGCGGTGAGCACGGCGACCACCTCGACGCCGTGCTCGGCGAACGCGGCGGCGAACAGCGCGCCCGAGGAGTACGGGTCGACGACGACCACGGGGCCGGTCGTGTCGTGCGCGCCGGTCATCGGGACTCCCCCTCGTCCATCGCCAGGGCGTAGGCGGCCACGCAGAACCGGCGCACCATGTCCGCCGCGGGCTCGCTCATCCCGCGCGCCCGCACCGGGCCGTGCACCATGCCGGCCTCCATCACGTACTTGGCCGGGGTGCCCTCCGCGCGCAGCAACTCGACGTACTTCTCGGCGTCGACGCGCAGCGAGTCCAGCTCGCACCCGACGACGTACGCCGGGGGCAGCTCGTGGAACTTGCCCTCCAGCAGCGGCGAGACGTACGGGTCGGCGGCCTGCTCGGGCTCGGGGCAGTAACAGGCGGTGTAGAACTCCATCTCGCCGCCGGACAGCAGCGGCGCGTCCTCGCCGCCGTGCCGCCACCGGGTGAAGTCCAGCACCGGGCTGATCAGCGCCTGGCCGCGCAGCAGCGGGGTGCCGCGGTCGCGCGCCATCATCGACAGGATCACGGCCATGTTGGCGCCGGAGCTCTCGCCCGCGACCACGGCCTTGGCCGGGTCGATGGACAGCCCGAACCGGGACGGGTCGGCGAGCACCGCGCTCACCCCGGCGTAGCAGTCCTCGACCGGGCCGGGAAAGGGGTTCTCGGGGGCCATGCCGAAGTCCAGCGCGATCGTCACCAGGCCGGTCCGGTGGGCGATCTCGGCGACGAGGCTGTGGTGGCTGGTCAGCGAGCCGATGACGAAGCCGCCGCCGCGGACGTAGAAGATGACGCCGTCGCCCTTCGTGCTCGCCGGCTCGTAGACGCGCAGCCGCACCTCGCGGCCGTCGTGCTCGGCGGTGGCGTCCCGCCAGGTGACGCCGTCCGGCACCGGGATGGGCAGGGCCTCGGCGAGCGAGTCGTAGAGGGCGCGCTGCCGCTCCACGGGGTAGGTGTAGAAGTCCGGGGGCAGGGTGGCGTTCACCTTGTCGACGAACGCCTCGATGCCGGACGCGTAGGCCATGGGACGTCTCCTCGGGAGTCGTGGTGTTTCTCGGTTTGTCGCGGTCACGGATGCGGGGGCCCGCCCGGAGGGTCCGGTGCGCCGGGGCACCGGACCCTCCGGCGGCGGGGTCAGGCCGCCTTGCCGCCGCAGAACGCGGGCGACATCGGCCGGTGGGTGGTCGTCACCTCGGAGTCCGCGGGCACGGGGAGCACGGCGGTGACCGTGTTCCCGCGGCGCACGGCCGGGATGCCCTTCTTGCGCAGCCGGGTCATCGAGGTCGCGCGCTCGTGCCAGGGGCACACGGCCCGTGCGCCCGTCGCGTCCAGCTCGGCCAGGTTGAGCGGGCCGCCCCGGTGGGGGCACAGCGCCGGCATCACGAAGGATCCCTTGGCCGTGCGCGCGTAGACGTAGGGCACGCCCGCGACCTCGACGCAGTTGTGCGCGCCTTCGACGTTGAAGTTCACGACAAGCATGCGCGGTAGTCCCCCACCGAGTGGATCTCGTACACGCACTCCTCGGAGTCGATGATCGCTCCGTGCAGGCGGTTCCTCCAGATCACGGTGCCCTCGCCGGCCTCCAGGATCTGGTGGGAGTCGTAGCCGCTGACGAACTTCATCGTGCCGGACACGATGTGGCACAGCTCGTCGCCGTCGTGCTGGTGGGTGTTGGACAGCTCACCGCGCGGCTCGACGATGTGCGCCACGGGCGCCTCGACCTCGCCGCTCTCGATCTTGGCCCAGACCGGCGCGTGCAGCACCTTGTTCCGCGGGCCCGCGTCCATCCAGCGCACCTGCTCGGCGAAGTCGTCGTCGGCGATCTGGGCGATGGCCTGGAACTCCTCGAACCCGCGCACGATCTCGGGGATGACCGACTCGCCGCACTGGTCGACGATCGGCATGATCAGCTTCTCCAGGGCCATCCGGCCGTGGTGGACGTCGATGTGGACGTGCTCGGTGAAGTACTTGACGTCCGCCTCGTCGCCGAAGACGTCGGTGAGCAGGTCCGCGGCGCGGCGGCAGAAGTCGACCAGCGTGGTCTCGGTGTAGTACAGGGCGCCGAGGTACCGGAAGAACAGCTCGTGGTTCTTGCCGAGGTAGTGGAAGTAGTTGCTCATCATGAGGCTGCTGGTCAGGTAGTACTGCCAGTAGCGGTGCAGGTCCGCGCTGAGCCCGACCGAGGCCAGCGTGTTCTCGAACAGCGTGCTGTGCTTGGTGCCGTGGACGCCGTAGCCGTACTCGTCGATCACGATCTTGAACCACTCCGACTGCACGGGCCCGTAGTAGCCCATGACGTTGCGGATCATCGGCGAGGCCTCGGACAGGAAGTCCGGCGCGAACTGGATGAGCCAGTTGCGGGCGGCGCGCTTGGGGTCGCTGGACTCGCGGATGGCCTTCTCGCCGGCCGAGGGCGTGGTGGGCAGGTCCTGGATGCGGCCGAGGTAGGCGGCCAGGCTCTCCTTGGTCCACTCGCCGGTGACCTCGATGTCGTCGAGGAAGCCGAAGACGTGCTTCTCCAGGTACGGGCGGATCATCTCGCCGCGCGCCCGGTTGGTGGAGCTGTAGAAGTTCTTGAAGCCGGCCCACGCGGACTCGCTCATGCCCTTCTTGGGCAGGAACATCAGGTCGGCCTCGTAGATCGTCGCGAGCAGGCGGTTGGCGGCCAGCGCCGAGTAGTCGAGGATCTCACTGGCGGGCAGCGGTTTGCTGAAGTCCAGGTACTTGATGATCTGCGGCCGGAGCTGCCGGTGGTAGGGGTTGTCCTCGTTCTCCCAGTCCTCGTTGTCGAGGTAGATGGGGTTGCTGGCGAAGTCCAGGGCGAGCTCGCGAAGCCGCGCCGGGTCCAGCTCGAACGGCGTGTGGTGGGGGGTGAAGCTCATTTCTGTCCCTTCACGGAGGTCGAGACGCTGATCTTGGAGGCGGAGAGCCGGCAGTCCTGCCAGGCCAGGCGAAGGTGGGCGCGGTCACCCTTGGTGAGCGCGACGGGCTCGGCGAACGGTACGAACGCCTGCATCCAGTGCGAGGCGAGGTTGTCCGGGGAGTTGCGGAGCCGGACGCCGCCGCCGAGCGAGAGGTCGAACCAGACAGCCAGGCCGTGCGCCTCGCCGGTCTCGGTGACGGGGATGTCGACCTCGGTGGACCCGTCGGCCATCGAGCCGGACGCGAAGTCGAACGCGTACAGCTCCACCTCGGGCGAGAGCAGCCTGTGCGGCCAGGTGGGCAGGCGGACGGGGAAGTGGCCGGGGGTGGAGAGGCCGTTGAGCAGGCTGACGTCGAAACCGGCGGCGTGGTCCACACGGTTGAGGCGGTCGACCGCGACGCTGTCCAGCAGCGCGCCGTGGATGCGCGCGGACTCGGGCAGCAGCAGGCCGCCGGGGGCCAGCAGGTGCTCGCGGGCGTGCTCGACGGTCGGCAGGACGCCCTCGCCGATCAGTCCGCAGTCGACGATCTCCGAGACGATGAGGTCGGCACGCCTCGGCATGTCCACGCCCACCACCAGGTCGGTGGAGCGCTTGGCCACGACGTTGATCCTGTCCGACAGGCCGTGCCGCGCGACGATCTGGCGGGTGATCTCGGCGAGCATCGGGTTCTGCTCGCAGGTGGTGACCCACGCGGCCCCGGCGCGCGCCACCATCATCGACAGCAGGCCCGTGCCGGCGCCGATGTCCAGCACGTGGGCGCCCGGGGGGAGCACGCGCTCGATCGCCACCTCGAAGGCGTCGTTGCGCTCCAGGTCGTTCAGCATGGCGAAGTGCCAGCGCGGCACGGTCCGGATCGCGGCGGCGAGGGCCGCCTCCTCGGAGGCGATGATCCCGCGTCCGGGCGAGAGCATCGCGCGGGCCGCGTCCATGGATTCCTGCGCCGCATCCAGAGTGGCCTGCACCGAGGCCATCAATAATGAGGCGTTGACGTCGACTTGCGTTGTACTCGGCATCTTTGTGTCTCCCGTTCACGGGCGCGGCGGAATTCGCCGCCGTCCATGGCGTAAGGTGAAACCGGTGATGGGTCGGAAAGGTCGGCGCGGCCAGGCGGTCCGCGTGCGCGGCCTTTCCTCGGCGCCGGCCGGGAGCCGTTCTCTTACGCCCCCGGAATGCTCTGCTCTCGTCCGCCTCATTCGATGGGCGTGGGCGGCGAGCGGCCGGATTCGTCCGGCCGTCGATCGACGCGGGCAGGCGGGCCCTGGACTCCGCGGCCGCACACTCCTTACTTCGACTCGGGTGATCTGGGGGAACGCGGGGCTGGTCCGCGCCGGTCAACCGGCCCCGGCCCGGGTCAGGCGGGCGGGGACGGCGTTTCCGCAGGCGTCGACGAGGCTTTCACGAGCCCCCGGGGGGCTCGGCCGTTCCGCCGGCACCCGGTATTCCGCCGGGCGTCGCAGGCGTTCTGACGGGCAATTCGAATGCCTCTCGGCGATCCTCTTTGCCGGGCCTCGGATCCTTGCGTCTCGATGTGGCTTGAAACCTTGGGGGCCCTTCCGGTATTCCCGGCCGATTTCGCGGCCACATCGGCGGTTCTCGGTGCCGTTCCCCGTTTGTCGGGCGGGGCGGCGATATCCCAGAACCAGGCGGCGGCCGATCCTATTCCACGCCCTCGGGCGGCTCGTTTCGGCGCCGTTTCCCGCCCATTCACGCAGGTAGAGGGCCTGCTTCCGCGGACGGGGACCGAATCACCGCGATCGGGCGGGACTTTAGGGCCATCGCTCCGTCCCGCGCGCGGTGATTCAGTCGCCGTAATCGCCGCGGAAGGCCCGTGACCTGCCCGGACGTCCAGCCTGGGCGCGAGGAGGTGGATAGCGACGCGAGACCGTAATCCATTTATGTCACCTGTCGGCGCGATATAGGCGGCATAGCGGGCATTTCCCCCTGTCGCGCGCGAGACCACCGCCCGACACCCCTCAGCGCCACCCCCGGACCGACCCCCGTGACGGAACGTGCACTTGTCACAACACGCGGGCCACCCTGTGAGACCCTTGCCATCCCATAGAAACGGGTGTAAACACAGGACAACCAACACACAAACGGCGGTGAAGCAACATCATGTATGCCGAGGAGCGGCAGCAGGAGATCCTCCGCAGGGCGAGGATGGCGGGCAGGGTCGACGTGGTGACCCTCGCCGAGGAGTTCGACGTCACCACCGAGACGATCCGCCGCGACCTCACCGCACTGGAGCGCGCAGGCGTGCTGCGGCGGGTGCACGGCGGCGCGATCCCGGTGGAGCGGCTCGGGTTCGAACCCGCCCTCGCCACCCGCGACGAGGTACTGACCGCCGAGAAGGAGCGCATCGCCAAGGCCGCGCTCGCCGAACTGCCCGAGGACGGCTCGGTGATCATCGACGCGGGCTCCACCACCGGCCGCCTGGTCCCGATCCTCCCGGCCGACCGCGAGCTCACCGTCGTCGTGAACTCCCCCCCGCTCGCGACGGTGCTGGCCTCGCGGCCGAACCTGCACGTCATCATGCTCGGCGGCCGGGTGCGCGGCCGTACGCTCGCCACCGTCGACGACTGGGCCCTGCAACCCCTGGCCCACCTGCACGTGGACGTGGCGTTCATGGCGGCGAACGGCTGCTCGGCCGCCAAGGGACTGACGACCCCCGACCCGGCCGAGGCGGCGATCAAGCGCGCGATGGTGAAGTCGTCCGAGCGGGTCGTGCTGCTGGCCGACCACACCAAATTCGGCAACACCTACCTGGCCGGGTTCGCGTCCCTGCCCGAGATCGACCTGATCATCACCGACACCGGCCTCGACCCGATGACGGCCGCCGAGCTGTCCGCCGCCGGCCCCGAGGTGGTGCGCGCGTGATCCTCACCCTGACCCTCAACCCGAGCCTGGACCGCACGATCGAGATCGGCGCGCTGGCCAGAGGCGCCGTCATCCGGGCCGCCGCGGCGAGGCTCGACCCGGGCGGCAAGGGCGTCAACGTCTCGCGCGCGCTGCTGGCCAACGCGGTGACCTCGTGCGCGGTCGTCCCCTACGGCGGGGACGAGGGCAGGCAGCTCGTCCGCCTGCTCGCCCTGGAGGGCCTGGACATGGTGACCGTGGCCGTGGAGGGCCCGACACGGTCGAACGTCACCCTGGCCGAGCCCGATGGCACGATCACGAAGATCAACGAGCCGGGCGCCACGCTGTCGGCCGCCGAACTGGAGACGATCGCGGACGCGGTGCTCGGCGCGGCCGACTCGGCCGACTGGGTGGTCGCCTCGGGCAGCCTGCCCCCCGAGGTCCCCGCCGACGTGTACGCCCGGCTGTGCCGCAGGTTCGCGGCGGCGGGCATCAACGTCGCCGTCGACACCAGCGGCCCCGCGCTTGTCGAGTCCCTGAGCGCGGCCCCGGCCCTGATCAAGCCCAACCTGGAGGAGCTCGCCGAGGCCACGGGCATGGCCATCTCCTGTGTGGGCGACGCCATCGAGGCGGCCGGGAAGCTCCGCGCCGCCGGGGCGCGCACGGTGCTGGCGAGTCTCGGCGCCGACGGCGCGCTGCTGGTCGAGGACGACGGCGTCCGGTACGGCGAGGCGGAGGTCGCCGAGCCGCGCAGCGCGGTCGGCGCCGGGGACGCCCTGCTCGCGGGCTTTCTGGCCGCCGGTGCGCGCGGTGAACAAGCGCTTGTGGAGGGGCTGTCCTGGGCCGCCGCCGCGGTCGCGCTCCCCGGCAGCCGGATGCCCGGCCCCTCCGACATCGTCCGCGACGGCATCCGCCTCGGCCCGCCCGACCCCGCCCGCCGCCTCACCCCACACGCCTGACGCGCAGGCCCCCCATCCTTTCCTTTAGGAAGGAGCACGACCCATGGCCGACACCTATACCCCCCCGGTCTACGGCACCGGGGTCAAGGCCACCATCCAGCGACTGGGCGGCCATCTGGCCGGCATGATCATGCCGAACATCGGCGCGTTCATCGCCTGGGGCCTGATCACCGCGCTGTTCATCCCGACGGGCTGGCTGCCCAACAAGGCGCTGGCAGAGCTGGTGGGCCCGATCATCACCCACCTTCTGCCGATCCTGATCGGCTACACCGGCGGCCGGATGGTCCACGGCCAGCGCGGCGCGGTCGTCGGCGCGGTCGCGACGATGGGCGTGGTCGTCGGGGCGGACGTCCCGATGTTCCTCGGCGCGATGATCGTCGGCCCGCTCGCCGCGTTCATCCTCAAGCACGTCGACCGCTTCACCGAGGACCGCACCAGGTCCGGCTTCGAGATGCTGGTCGACAACTTCACCGCGGGCATCGTGGGCGCGGCGATGGCCATCGTGGGCGTGTGGGGCATCGGGCCGGTCGTCGAGGCGTTCACCAACGCGGCGGGCGACGGCGTGGAATGGCTGATCAACCACAGCCTGCTCCCCCTGGCCTCGCTGGTGATCGAGCCGGCCAAGGTGCTGTTCCTGAACAACGCCATCAACCACGGCGTCCTCGGCCCGCTCGGCGTGGCGGAGGCGGTCAAGCAGGGCAAGTCCATCCTGTTCATGCTGGAGTCCAACCCCGGGCCCGGCCTCGGCCTGCTGCTCGCCTACTTCTTCTTCGGGCCGCGCGCGCTGCGCCCGACCACCCCCGCCGCGATCATCATCCACTTCTTCGGCGGCATCCACGAGATCTACTTCCCGTACGTCCTGATGAAGCCGCGGCTGATCCTCGCCGTCATGGCGGGCGGCGCGGCGGGCGTGTTCACCTTCATGATCACCGGAGCGGGGCTGGTCGCCACGCCGTCGCCGGGCAGCATCTTCGCCTACCTCGCGGTCACCCCCAAGGGCGGCTGGTTCGGCGTCCTCGCCGGCATCATCATCGCCTCCGCCGCCTCCTTCGCGGTCGCCTCGGCCCTGCTCGGCTTCGGCCACGGCGAGAAGGAGCCCGAGGAGGTCGCGGAGGCGTCCACCGAGACCGCCCCCGAGTCCGGGGCGCGACCCGCCGTCGAGACCCAGACCCGCGCCGCCGGCGCCCCCACCGTTTCCAAGGAGGCATAGATGGCCGCCATCGACAGCAAGGACATCCACAAGCTCATCGTGGCCTGCGACGCGGGAATGGGGAGCAGCGTCATGCTCGCCACCCAGCTTCGCAAGCAGCTCAAGAGCACCGGGATCACGGTCGAGCACACGCCCGTGAACGAGATCCCCAAGGACACCGACCTGGTGGTCTGCCACATCGGGCTGGCCGCGCGGGCGAAGGCCGTGGCGCCGGGCGTCCCGCTGGTCACCTTCCAGATCTTCATCGGCGACCCCGCCGTGACCAAGCTCGTGGCCGCGATCAAGAACGGCGGCACGGTCGATGCCTGACGCCGCGCCGCTCCCGCTGGAGCCGCGCGCCGTGGTGCTCGGCGCCCGCGCCGGCGACCGCGACGACGCGATCCGCCGGTGTGGGGAGCTGCTGCTGGCCGTGGGCGCGATCACCGAGCCGTACATCGAGTCCATGCTCGAACGCGAGCGCTCGATCTCCACCTACGTCGGGGAGGGCGTCGCCATCCCGCACGGCACCGCGAAGGGCAAGCAGGACGTGCTGCGCGACGCCGTGTGCGTGGTGCGCTTCCCCGAGGGCGTCGACTGGGACGGCGAGCGGGTCGGCCTGTGCGTCGGCATCGCCGCCAAAGGGAACGGCCACGTGGCGCTGCTCGCCGCGCTGGCCGAGATCCTGCTCGACCCCGACCGCGCCAGAACCCTCCGCGAAGCGACGGAGGTAGAAACCGTGATGAAGGAGCTTTTGTGAAGGTCGCCCGTTTCCACGCCCCCGGCGACATCCGCGTCGAGGACGCCCCCGAGCCCGAGGCCGGGCCCGGCGAGCTGAAGATCCGGGTGCGGAACTGCTCTACCTGCGGCACCGACGCCAAGATCTACAAGTTCGGCCACCACCACATCCGGCCGCCCCGGGTGATGGGCCACGAGATCTCCGGCGAGGTCGTGGGAACGGGCGAGCGCGTCCAGGTGATCGCCGCGATCCCCTGCGGGGCCTGCGAGGAGTGCCGCAGGGGCCGCATGACGGTGTGCCCCAACCAGGAGTCGATGGGCTACCACTACGACGGCGGCTTCGCCGAGTACATGATCGTCCCGGCCAAGGTGATCGCCGTGGACGGCGTCAACCGGATCCCCGACGGCGTGGGCTTCGCCGAGGCGTCGGTGGCCGAGCCGCTCGCGTGCGTACTCAACGGCCAGGAACTGGCCCGGGTCGGCGCGGGCGACGACGTCGTCGTCATGGGCGCGGGGCCGATCGGCTGCCTGCACGTCCGCCTGGCGCGGGCGCGCGGCGCGTCCCGGGTGTTCCTGGTCGACGTGAACCCCGAGCGGCTGGAGATGGCCGCCGGGCTCGTCCACCCCGACGAGGTGATCAGCGGCGACGCCGTCGACCAGGTCGTCAAGCTCACCGGCGGGCGCGGAGCCGACGTCGTCATCACGGCGGCCGCCTCGGGCGCCGCCCAGCAGCAGGCCGTCGAGATGGCGGCCCGGCAGGGGCGGATCAGCTTCTTCGGCGGCCTGCCCAAGGACGCCCCGATCATCCAGCTCGACTCCAACCTCGTGCACTACCGCGAGCTGACCATCGTCGGCGCCAACGGCTCCAGCCCCGCGCACAACGCCAACGCTCTCAGCCTGATCGCCGACGGGGCCGTGCCCGTCGCCGATCTGATCACCCACCGGCTCCCGCTGCCGGGCGTCCTCGACGCCATCGGCCTCGTCAGCCGCGGCGAGGCGATCAAGGTCACCATCGAACCCTGAGCAGGAAGGACGAACCATGCCCGAGAGGACAGTGGCCGTCGCCTCGTCGAGCGGGCTGCACGCCAGGCCCGCCAAGATCTTCGTCCAGGCCGCCGCCCGCCAGGGGGTGCCGGTGCGGATCCGGGTCGGCGAGGGCAAGCCGGTCCCCGCCTCCAGCATGCTCGGCGTGCTCAGCCTCGGCGCCGTGCACGGCACCCAGGTCACCCTGGACGCCGACGGGCCGGGCGCGGAGGCGGCCCTCGAGACGCTGGTGGCGCTCCTGGCCCGCGACCTGGACGCCGTCGATGGGTGAGGCGCTGCGCGGCCTGGGCGTCAGCCCCGGCCGCACCGCCGGCCCGGTGATCCGGATCGCCGGGCCGCCCGCGCTGCCCGACCCGCGCCCGGTCACCGACGCGGTCGCCGAGGCCGCGGTGGCCGCCCGCGCACTGGACGCGGTCGCCGAGGACCTCGAACGGCGCGCCGCCGCTGCGGGCGACCCCGAGGCGGCCGACATCCTCGAAGCCCAGGCGATGATGGCCCGCGACCCGATGCTCGCGGACGGCTGCGCGGAGAACTGCGACGCCGGGATGGACGCCCCGCACGCGCTCGACGCCGCCTTCGCCGTACACCGGCGGGCGCTGGTGGACGCGGGCGGGTACTTCGCCGAGCGGGCCGCCGACCTCGACGACCTGCGCAACCGCGCCGTGGCCGCGGCACTCGGCCTGCCCACGCCGGGCGTGCCCGCGCCCGGTCACCCGTTCGTGCTGGTCGCCGAGGACCTCTCCCCCGCCGACACGGCCGGGCTGGACGACACCGTCCTGGCCCTGGTCACCGAGAAGGGCGGGCCGACGGGCCACACCGCGATCCTCGCCCGCGGCCGCGGGCTGCCCGCCGTCGTCGGCTGCGCGGGCGCGCTGACGCTGGACGACGGAACGCTCGTCAGCGTCGACGGCGCCACCGGCGAGGTCGGCACCGGCCTGACCTCCTCCGACGCCGAGCGGGTACGCACGGCCGGCGCGCGCGAGCGGGCCGAACGCGGGCGTGGCGAGGGGCCGGGCCGGACCGCCGACGGCCATCCGGTCAAGCTGCTGCTCAACATCGGGTCCGCGCGCGACCTCGCCGACGGCGCCGAGGGGGTCGGCCTGTTCCGCACCGAGTTCCTGTTCCTCGGCCGCAGGACGGAGCCGTCGCTGGAGGAGCAGGTCGCCGCCTACAGTGCGGTCTTCTCCCGCACGCCGCTGGTGGTCGTCAGGACGCTGGACGCGGGCACCGACAAGCCGCTGCCCTTCCTCGGCCTGCCGCAGGAGCCCAACCCCGCGCTCGGCGTACGGGGGCTGCGGGTCGCGCGGCTGCTGCCCGGCGTGCTGGACACCCAGCTGGAGGCGATCGCCCGGGCCGCCGACGCGACCGGCGCCGAGCCGTGGGTGATGGCGCCCATGGTGACCACGGCGGGCGAGGCGGCCGAGTTCGCGTCCCGCGCCCGGGCCCGCGGCATCGCGCGCGTCGGCGTCATGGTCGAGGTGCCCGCCGCCGCGCTGCACGCCGACCGGCTGCTGCGCGAGGCCGACTTCCTCAGCATCGGCACCAACGACCTGAGCCAGTACACCCTGGCCGCCGACCGGCAGCACCCGGGCCTGGCCGACCTGCTGGACCCCTGGCAGCCCGCGCTGCTGGAGCTCATCGGACGCTGCGCCGAGGCCGGACGCGCGGCGGGCAAGCCGGTGGGCGTCTGCGGGGAGGCGGCCGGCGATCCGCGGCTCGCACCGGTCCTCGCGGGCCTCGGCGTGACGAGCCTGTCGATGGCGGCGGTGTGCGTGCCGGACGTCCGCGCCGCCCTCGCCGCCCGGACGCTGGCCGAGTGCCGCGAACTGGCCGCCGAGGCGCTCGCGGCCGATCCACGGCCACCGTCGTCCTGACGGGCTTGCGCCCGCCTGAGGCTCGACCGTGCCTGACGACCGGCCTCCGGCTCCGCCCGACGGCCTCGGTTCCGCCTGAGGGGCCTTGACTCCGCCTCCCCCGCAGCTAGGCTCTCGCTTAGGAAACTTTCCTAAAAGAAACCCCGCCGAGCGTCCGGCCCGGCGGGAGGCGGAGGAGTCACCGTGAAACCCAGGAACCGCGCGGCCGCCCTGGCCGCCACCGCCACCCTCACCACGGCCCTGCTGATCGGCACGGCGCCCGCGGCGCTCGCCGTCCCCACCAACTGCTCCACCAGCTCCACGCCGGCGACGGTGTCCAGCTACTGCGCCACCGGCACCGGCGAACACCAGGTCGCCGTGACCGTCCTGCACGTCAACCCGATGGTCGGCTACGTCTACAGCGTCGGCCCATGGGTGCCGGCCGGCCAAACCTCCACCGCCCAGCTCCCGCCGGGCCAGATCGTCAACCTACGCGTCAACACCCGCTGACCCGGCGGTCCCGGTCCGCCCCTCGCCCGGCCAGCGGCGTACCGGGACCGCGCCAAGGCGCACGCCCCGACGGATCCCGAGGTCGTCGTCCGGACCGACCCTCCGTCCCCCGACGGCGACAACTCAGAGCCTTGGCTCGTCCTGCGGGCCGTGGCCCGGATCGTCCTCCGGGCCGTCCGGCGGCGGATAGGAATCGTCCCGTGGCGGCGGCGGGAACGGAGGCTCGCCGGAAGCCGGGAAGCCGGACTCGTCCGGAGGAGGGGTCCGCGATTCACCGGGGACCGGGGGTGGGACGTGGAACCGGCGGACCAGGTCGTCCGCCACGTCGTTCATGCCCTGCGCGCGGAGAAACGCGACGTTCCGCTCGACGAACAGGGCACACCGCGGATTGTCCTCCGTGAAACCCATCGCGCGCAGGAACGCCGCGAAATGGTCCACCGCGGACAGCGGGTGGCCGTTCGCCTCCCCGTCCCCCGCGTGCGCCGCCGACCCGCCCGGCACGGGAAACGGCACGAGATGCTGGAAACGTTCGGGCACGTCCGCGTTGTTCGCCGCGGAGGAGAGCTGGGCGAGAAGGCCTATGTCCTTGACCGCCCGCTCGACCTGGTCGTCGTTCCTGGCGAGATACCAGACGACGGCGCTTCCGGGGTCCTTCAGCACGTCCTCGCTGAGGTAGTCGCGCTTGCTCTGCTCCTCTTTCCTCTGATGCTCCCAGATGGCCTTGTCCTTGCGTATCCCGGCGAGCCGGTCCAGACGTTTTTGGTCGGCGTCGGAGAGCGTCAGCGTCACCGAAAGCGCCATCGCGCGCAGGTATCCGCCCGGGTCCTGTTTCACCCGGCCGAGAACTCCGTTCAGCTCGTACTGCACGAGTGAGGCTCTGGCCGGGGGCCGCTGCTCGGTGACGGCACGGGCACGGGCCACTATCGCCTCGATGGCGAGACCGGCCAGACCGATCATCTCGGAACTCTCCACGACGCCGGTCGGAGCCCAGCGGACCGTCGCAGAGAACAGAAAGTCGTAGTCCGGCTCCGCGCTGGGAAGCGCGATCTGCTGGATCTGCTCCTGCCGGGGCTCCGGCCTTGGAGGGGGCAGGTACGGTTCCGGCTCTGAAGGCGGTGGCGAGTACGGTTCGCGTCCTCCGCCCGCCCGCACGTACAGGACGGCGAGGACCGCGAGCAGCAGGCCGCCGATGATCAACCACGTCCAGACCGGCAGGGGCGCGAACAGCAGCAGCCCCACGGCTATCAGCCCGCAGAAGAGGAAGAAGTAGATCCCCACCGTCCGGCTACCGTGCCTCACGGCGCGTCCTTCTCGATTCATCGTCATGGCGACACCTCAGGCGGCCGGGATGCCCTGGGCGGCATCGATCTTGTGGAGGACGTACTCGGCGAACGCGCGGCGATCCCGCTCGCCGGGTGTGAACGTCTCGCCCGACTCGGCCCGGGGCAGGTCGCGAGCGGTCACGTACAAACGAGACAGAACCTCGTCGCTGCGGTCGGGGGTGATGAGCACGTCGAGGAGCCTGTCGCGATGCCGTGTCCCTTCGAACGCCGCGCGCAGCCAGGACCGCGCGAAGGGCCCCCACTCCTCGTGCGACCGCCCCTCGAAGACGACACCCCACCCGACGGCAAGTCGCTCCCGCACGACGGCGTCCTCGATGAGCGGACGAGCCGACCGCCGGGACTCGGTGACCATCCCCGGATCGCCGACCGCCAGGAACAGTTCGACGTCGGCAACCCGTATCCGTTCGTCAGGAGAAGGACTGGTCAGCCGCTGCAACAGGAGGCGGCGAAGCCAGGCGTCCCCCTCGCGCACCAGCCGCACGAGTGCCCCCCGCGCGTCCGTGGTCAGACGCTCCCGCCGCGCCAGGTGGTGGAGCCGGACGAGCGCCTGAGGCGGATGCCGTACCGCCATGACCTCCGCGCAGATCGCCACCAGAACCTTGGTGAGCGCGGGAGACAGGTTGGTCAGCTTCGACCATTCGTAGATCGTCTTGCGGAAGAACCGACCATGTTCCGGATGCTCAAGGCCATGCTTCAACGCCTGGGAGGCCGCGCGCAGCCGGACCTTGCTCGCCGGTTCGGACGTCCAGCGTTCGACCAGCGAGACGAGGTTCGTCATGTACAGGGGATGCAGGCATTGGCTGGCGAACCGCTCGACCAGAAGGTCACAGTCTTCGTCGTCAAGGCCGCCGGACTCGACGACGCTTCCTACCCATTCCTGAAGATGCCTGCGCAGTTCCGGAATGTGCGCCCAGAAGTGGGCGCGAACCGCCGCGTCGAAACCGGGCTTCTTGAACCGCACGTTTCCGTCGGCATCGGTCTCAGCTTCGATCTCATCGAACCTTACGGCGAGATCCACGTGTTCTAGCGGGGTTTCGTCCTCGTGCCGCGAATACTTCACCAATGCGAGAAGGGCGGTGGCGGCCTCGGACACCCGGTCAGGGTGGGCACCCTGCAGCATGGCCGTGGCCAGCAACAACGCGCGCTGAGGCCCCTCGCGTCGATCACGCACGAGTTCAGCAACGTCCTTGGTGTGATCGGCCATCGCGTCGCGAGCCCACGCGCACCAAGCCGCGAAATCGTCGCCGTGGCCCTCCATCCGCGCGCGAACGACGAACTCGGCGAAGTGACCGATCTCCAGCATCGAACGGCTTTTGGCCAGGAATTCGTCCAGAGCCGGGGCAGGCCGTTGGAACTCCCCGGCAGGAATGCTGGCCAGCCTAAGATGAAGTCGAACCGCCTCCGAGGCCGGAGGACGCGCGATTCCGACGCGATAAGGGTTCAGCTCTCCCCGGAGCCGCTCGTTCCTATGCTCCGGGAGCACGACCACCAGGTGCGCTCCCCGCCGCCGCACGGTGTGGCGTAGCGAGGAGAGTTCGGCGTGCGTCTCGACCCAGAGCGGTTCGGGCACCGTCGAGAGATCGAGCCAGAGCAGGTCCCTGTCGCCGACGTTCTGGGGATTCAGGCGGGGCGACTCGTCCCTGATCGGCAGTTCGTGCAGCTCTTCGGTGCCCATCCGCAGGCCGTCCAAAAGCATCTTCGCGGCCGCGTTTCGGCCGCTGCCTGGCCGCCCGTCCAGCAGGACGGTGCCGCTCGATCGCAGAACGTCCTCCGCCGTGGCGAATCCCGGGGGCGGGACGAAACGCCGCTTCAACCACAGCAGTTCGTCGTCGGCGACGTCGCGCGGCCTCTTACCTCGGGCATCCGCCGCCAGAGCGTACACAGTGATGTGCTGGTCGCCGTCACCATTGTGCACGTTGTTGCCTTGCGGGTTGTACATCTGGGTATTGAACCGGTCGTTCATCGCGCGTCAGTCCTCGTCCTTGCCGGAGAAGTCGAAGCGCTGGTGTATTCCTCCCTGGTTCTCGCCCGAGATGTTGTTCGTCCCGTAGTGCCGGGAGTTGTCGGTGCGATGGTCGTAGTTGTTGGTCGTTTCGTGGCGCGTGATGTGCTGATCACCCTTTCCCATGTGGAACGTTCCTGTGCTGCCGGTGACGACGTTCTTCACGTCCGACACATCGCCGGTGATGTCCCTGGACTGGATCGCCGGGCCGTGGACGTCGGCGACCGTGTTGCCCACCGCTCCGGGTCCGTCGGCCTCCGTGTGACGGCGATCGGCCTTCTTCAGCGCGGGAACGTAGTCGGCGAGTACGTCCCCGATGTGAACGAGATCGACCGAACCTTTTTGCAGGTCGAGGTGCAGGGATTGGGCCTCCGCGAATTGAGCGAGTTCGGCGGGCAGGTCCGCGACGCTCAGGCGATCGGTCCTCCTGCCGTCGATGACGGGAATGACCCGGGTCCCGCTGGCGTACGCCTCGAGGATCTCCCTGCGGACCCAGTCCCGCTCGTCGTGCAGCCCGGGGTGCTTGGACCACCCCGCGCCGACGACCGCCAACAGAACGGCGCTGGACCGCACGCCGTTGATCAGCTCTTCGGTGTACCTCTGGCCGGCCTGGATGGACTTGGACGCCCGGAAAATGCGCTCTTCCCCGAAGCGATGCGAAAGTTCCCGGTCTAGCGCGGCGGCGGTCTTATCGCCGTCGCCGGTGCGGTAGTTGATGAAGATTTCGTGCATGCCGAAGAATCCCTCCGTCAAAGGAACGATCAGTACGAGGTGCTCTTTATGGGGCGATGATGTGCAGGGCGGTACCGAGCCTGGGTGCCAGTGAGCGCACCGACGGGTTGCGGGGGTGGCGAGCCAGGGTGCGGGCCAGGGTTCGCAGGTCGGCGCCGACGGTCGCCGAGCTCACCGTGATCGCGTCGCCGAGCAGCCGTTCTGCGAGCTCGCACGCGTGGTCGATCTCACCGGCCGCGGCGTAGGCGAGCGCCCGCCGCACGCCGTACCGGACCTGTGTGCGCGTGGCGTGGGGTGGCACCTGCGCGAGCTGGGCGTCCAGGATCTCCGCGGCTTCCCGGCAGCGCCCGAGGTCGTGCAGGCACCAGCCGGTCACCATCGAGACCGAGTCCGGCAGGTTGGTGCTGCCGATGACGGGCGCGCCCGCGTCGGACGTGTGCTGCGCGAGCAGCGTCCGGGCACGGTCGAGGCTCCGCATGGAGGCGTCGTAGTCCCCAGCGAGGGCGTGCCCCTGGGCCTCGCGCTGGGCGGCCAGCCCGTGGATGCGCGGCGGCACCGTACCGCTCTGCGCCCGCCGGGCCAGCTCGACGGTCTGCTCGGCCTCTCCCCGGTAGAGCGTGACCAGCGCGCGCCGTACCAGACCGTACGCGGCCAGGTCGCCGTCACCTCCGGCCGCGGCGAGCTCGACGGCACGTTGTGTCCACCACAGGGCGGCCTTCTCGTCCCCCGCCTCCTGCGCCAGCCAGCCGACGTACTCGGCGTACCGGGAGCCCATCTTCAGCAGGGCGCGGCGGACGCGCGTACCGGCGTGCGCCGACAGGTCGCGCAGGACGTGCGTCTGCGCGATGAGGGCGGGCATCAAAAGGCCGGGACTTCCGGTCTGGCCGAGCCGCCGGTACTCGTCGAAGAGCGAGCGGGACGCCTCCAGGAACCTCTCACCGTCGGCGGAGGACGTCCCCGGCCTGCCGATGCTCATCCCGGCCATCGAGGCGGCGCCCGCGACGATCACCTGCCGCCGGCCCACTGTCCGGAACCAGCTCTGCCCGTCGGGCGACAACTGCATGAGCCACACCTCCTCGTCACCGGTGGTCATCTCCGCTTCGGCTTCGGCGTCGGGCAGGGTCGTGCGCGCCAGGGCCGTGAGAGCGCCCTCGGCGTTGAGCTTGGCGTCGCAGTGAGCGGCCAGTCCCCGGCTGGGCGGCTTGACGCCCCGCTCGACCTTGCTGAGCTGACCCTTGCTGTAGTGCACGAGCCCTGCCAGTTGCGTGAGCGTGAGACCAGCGGCGAGACGGCGCCTCCGGAGCTCTTCCCCGAACCGGTTCGGCTGCTGGACCACGCGGACCTCCGTCACTGTCCGCCCGAACAGCCGTGAGTCACGCTTCAAAGAGTGCGTCAGCCCACGTCGCGCGGGCAAGGCGATCCAGGCGTTTCCCGTTTCCTGCTTTCAGGCAACAGGAAACGGCCGTTGCCGTCGAGACCGAACCGGCGCGCCCCGGTAGTAGACATCTACCCCTCGGTGGATGGTCGCCACGCGAGGCCCCGCCGACCTCGCCACCGCACACAACGTCCTCGCGCAGGTCACCGAGCGCGTCAACCACCTGCGCGAAGAACTGCCCACGACGCGGACCACGGTGGGCACCGGCGCGCCGCCGAAACGGTCGCCGCCGCGACGGGCTGGACGACGAGACCTCCACGGGGACGTAGGATCTGGCGCGGAATCCTGATCTACAGGGCGGAGAGTCGGGTGGCCTTGGCGAGGAGACGATCGCGGCTCGTCACCGTCGACGGGGTGGTGTATCGGTGGCGGGTGCGTCACCGGCCCACCTACGCCCAGGCGAACGGGTGGGGTCCGTTGACGTTCGCGGTGGAGCGTGCCGAACGGCCGGGTCGTGTGCTCGTGGTGTCGGCGCCGTTCGCGCACCCGGGGAACTGGATGTCGCTCCCGAGCGCGGTCGTTCGCCCTTCGACGGTGGCGGCGAGCGTGCGGACGGCCATCCGGGCAGGGTGGGCGCCCGGCGACAACGGGCGGCCGTTCCCGCTCAGCCTCGCGCCGGAGGATATTTCGGCATTCCGCCCTGATCCCAGCTGACCATCCATCCGGTTGAGGGCTTCGGACGCCCGACGCGTCCCGCCCGGCACGTTGACCATGACAGGGGGATCGAGAAGGTGACGGTGGAGACGCGGGCTGACTCGCCGGCCGTGACGGTGGGGCGTCGTCGGCGGCGGTGGGTGGGTGTGCTGGTCTGGGGGCTTGTCGCGCCGTTCGCGGTGTGGGCCGTGCTGCGGCTGGTTCCGGCGGACGTGCACTTTCGCTGGGTGCAGCTCGTCGCGTTCACGCCGTACGCCGCCCTGGCCTCGGCGATCGCCCCGATCGCCGCGCTGGTGTCGCGCCGCTGGACGGCGCTGGTCGTGAGCCTGGCGGTCAGTGTGTCACTCGCGGTGTGCGTCCTGCCTCGTGCGTTTCCGTCCGGGGAGGCGGCGCCCGATGGACCGTCGCTGCGGGTCCTCTCCTCCAATCTGCTGGTCGGCTCGGTTCCCGCGAGCGCTCTGGTGGACCTCGTGCGCAAGCTGCGCCCCGATGTCCTGACGGTTCAGGAGTTGACGCCCCAGGCCGCGTCCGCGCTGAACAAGGCCGGGCTGGCACGGTTGCTGCCGTACAGGACCGAGCGTCCCCGACCCGGGGTCGGCGGCTCGGCGATCTACGCCCGGCATCCCGTCACCCCGGGGCAGGCCATCGAGGTCGGCGGCTTCGGCCAGGCGGAGGCCACCGTGGACGTGCCGGGCGCGGGCCCGGTCGGCGTCGTGTCCGTGCACCCGTGCGCGCCCGCCCGTCCGGACAGGCACCGGTGCTGGGCGGAAGGCCTGGCGGCGCTCCCGCCTCCCGGCCGGACCCCGCGCGTCCTGGCGGGCGACTTCAACGCCACCTTGGATCACGCGCCGGTGCGCGAGCTGCTCGCCGAGGGGTACGCGGACGCCGCCGACGCGACGGGCGACGGGTTCGTGACCACCTGGCCGTACCGGCCATGGCACTTCAACGGCTTCGGCGTCCCGCCCGTGGCGATCGACCACGTTCTCGTCGGTCCGGGGGTGGGTGTGCGCGCCTTCGGTGTGCACCCGGTGCCGGAGACCGATCACCGGGCGGTGTTCGCGGAGCTGGTACTTCCCCGCGTCGGCTGATGTCCCGGCATTTCAACCTTTATCCGGTCGCGGAGCCCGGGGCCGCGGGCTGCATGTGCCCGTTCTTCGCGCCCGGGGTCAACACGCTGCGCGCGGCGTTCCTGGAGCCGGAGATGCGCGCGTTCTACCGGGACCGGCAGCGCTGGGTGAACGCGATCTGTGATACCAGATCAGCGGCCCGGTTGGCCGCATCCAGGGTCGCCCACCTGACGACCCGGCCGTCCACCGGACGGGAGCGTTGGGTATGACGTCACCCATGCGAGGAGTGCGTCGAGGCGCGGACCCACGGGGCGGGTACAACGGGGGTGCGGTCGTGGCCGGTGCGCAGGGTGCGGTGCCGAGCGGGGCGTCCCTCGACTACTACCTGATCGCGGCCGACGACGACGGCGGAACCGCCCGGCGGCCGGCCGGAATCCTGGTCGAGGAATTCGTGCTCGCCGACGACCACACCGCGACCGGCCTCGACAACGCCGGATGGACCACCGCGGACGGCGGCTGGTGGAGCTCCGCCGCCCTCGGCCGTGAGGTCCGTACGAACCCGGACCTACGCCGGCGGATCACCCCGATCGACCGCCACGACGCCGAGACCGTGTACCGGCGCCTCAGCGGACGCCCCCTGCCCGCCGAGGCGACGCTGCGCACCTACTTCCGCGACACCGCGCCGCTGCCCCACTCCCCTCCCCTGGTCTTCACCCCTCCGGAGGTTCCCGCAGGCTTCCACGAGGAACGTCTCTACCGCGTCCTCTTCGCCAACGACGTGGACGACGCCGCTCTGAGCCGCCTGCACACGGCCTGGACGGCGTCCGGCGACGGCTCACGGGCGCGCGTCTCCGGGGCGTCCCACCTGCACGTCCCCCCGGACTCCTTCAGCTGGCGGCTGCACCAGATCGGCCCGGGCATCGCCTGGTGCCTCGACGTGACGGCCCTGCTGGGCGGCCGATCCGCGGACGTCCTGGCCGCACTGCTCAGGGAGCTCACGAAGATGGTCCGCCTGGAAGGGCTGATCCCCGTGACGATCGAGCGCCTCTCCTGACCTGAACGGCCGCCCGCGCGGCGCTCGCCGCGTTCGACGCGCCGGCGCGGCCGTTCACGGCGTTCCGCGGTCCCGGCCGCTGCCCCACGTGAGCCGGTACAGGACGATGGCGACGATCGCCCGGGCCGCGGTCCCGGCCGCCATCGCGGCGACGGCGGGGATCCGGGTGGCGAGCGTCCACACGCACAGGGCGTAGGCGATCATGCCGATCGCGCCGAGCACGGCGCCGCGCGCGTCCTGAGCGGCCAGGATCCGGTTGCGTTCCTCGGTCTCGATCAGCGTGAGGGTGGCGGCCAGGACCGCCGGGAAGGCGAGGAAGATTCCGCCCTCGAGCGGACCCCAGCGGCCGCCCACCCAGCCGGAGACCATGGAGACGACCGCCCCGAAGGCGAAGCGCAGCGCCATGGCCGCCGGTGCGATCTGGCGCAGCTTCGCGGGCTCGATCTGGATCTTGTCCGGGGGGCTCATCTGATCAGCAACCAGCCGATCGCGGCCACGGCCGCCCACACCGCCATGGCGACCACCGAGCCGGCGATCGCGCCCAGGCGTTCCTCCAGAGGCGCCGCCGTCGCGCAGTACGCCACCAGCGCGACCGCCCCGACGATCATCCCCAGCGCGGACTGCGCGACGTGCCGGCTCCCCATGAACACCAAGGTCACGCTCATCCCCGCCAGGGCGACGGCCGGGCCCGCGGCGAAGATGCCGGCGAAGCGCTTGGGGCTCACCATCTCGCCGATCAGGGCGAACACCGTGACGAGCAGGCCCCCGCACAGCCCGCGCAAAGCGATCGACCACGCCTCGCTCACATGCTCGCCCCCTCGGCCCCGAGTCGCCGCCGGAGCGGGTTCCCGCGTCGTCATCGCGCCGCCGGAGCCCCCTCGGCCCTGCGGCGCGCGTCGCGTTTCCGGTATCAGTTCCCATCCGATCTCCCGGCAGCACCAGGCCGTTCCCAAATCTGGCCGTTCGTTGGGACGGGGCGGCCGGGCGGACCTCGGATCCTGACTCAAGGACATTGCCTTAGTAAGGCGACCGCCTTAGAGTGGGAGCGCCCGGTCTTCGAGCTGGAGGGACACGATGACTGCCGACGCGATCCCCGACTTCCCCTTCGACCGCGCAACGGCGTTGGAGCCGCCGCCCGAGCTGGCGGAACTTCGCGAGCGGTGTCCGGTCGCGCACGTACGGCTGCCCAGCGGCGACGTCGCCACGGTCGTCACGCGGTACGACGACGCCCGTACGGTGATCGCGGACCCGCGGTTCACCCGCGACCTCGCGCGGGAGGGCGCGGCGCGCATCTCCACCACCGAGGACGGCGGCCTGTTCAACCGTCCCAGGCCGGACGCCGAGAACATGACCGAAGGGGCGGGACACCAGCGGTGGCGGCGGCTGCTCAGCCGCTCCTTCACCATCCGGAAGATGGAGGCGTGGCGGCCCCGGGTCCAGCAGATGACCGACGAGCTGGTGGACGCCATGGTGGCCAAGGGCTCCCCCGCGAACCTCTCGTCCCAGCTGGGGCTCCCGCTGCCGGTGCGTGTCATCTGCGCGCTGGTCGGCGCGCCGAGCACGGACCAGGACAAGTTCGCGCACTGGTCCCGTGTCATGCTCACCCTGACGCGCTACACCCAGAGTGACGTGGACGGGGCGTACCGGGACTTCGACGCGTACGTGTCCGATCTCGTCGACCGGAGGCGGGCCGACCCCGGAGACGACCTGCTCAGCGAGCTGATCGCGATCACCGACGCCGAGGACGGGCGGCTCAGCAAGGCCGAGCTCATCGTCACCGTCCGAGGCATCCTGCTCGCGGGCCACGAGACGACGTCCAACATGATCGCGATCATGGCGGCGATGCTGCTCTCCGAGCGGGAGCGGTTCGAGGCCGTCATCGACGATCCGGCGCTGATCCCGGGCACCGTGGAAGAGGTCCTGCGCCTGGACACCACTCTCGCCGCCATCGGCGGCATCCCGAGGTTCGCCACCGAGGACGTCCAGCTCGGCGAGACCCACGTGCCCTCGGGGACGACGCTGATCCCGAACCTGCCCTCCGCCAACCGGGACCCGCGCAAGTTCCCCGACCCGGACCGGTTCGACCCGCTCCGGGAGTACAACCAGCACCTCACCTTCGGCGCGGGGCCGCACTTCTGCCTCGGGCAGCCGCTGGCCAGGCTGGAGCTTCAGGTCGTGCTGGGCACTCTGGCGCGGCGGCTGCCGACCCTCAACCTGCGGGACGCCCCCCAGGATCTCCGGCTGCGCACCGGAGGGATGTCCGGCGGGCTGGAAGACGTGTGGGTGACGTGGTGAAAACCGCGGCACGGTGAGCGGCCGGCCGGGGCGTGTCCCGCGCCGTGGCCGACCCCTCTCGCGGCTCTCCCGTGAGCCACGCGCCGTCACCTGCCTCGTGAGCTCAGGTAGGCCGCCCTTCACCCTCGTCACCCTCGTCGCCGGAACACCGCGCGTGGGCGGCCGACCGGTCGGTGATTAAGATGGACATCTAGGTCGTTCTGGGTACCCTGGCCCGACGACCGCCCGCATGACGATCTGCGGGCCACTCCGGCGGGCGGCCCTCCTGAACCGGAGCGAACGAGGACGAGACCAGGGAGCGGTCATGAAGGTCGGTGCGGAATGACACTGTCCGCGGCGGCGACCACACTGTCTCCCCGCTCGCTGATCGCCCGGGACAAGATCATGAACACGGCGGAGCGACTGTACGCGGAACACGGGTTCGCGAACGTCTCCGTCAGGAAGATCGGCGAGGCGGCGGGCCAGCGCAACAAGTCCGCGGTGCAGTACCACTTCACGTCCCGCGACGAGCTCATCCAGGCGATCCTGGCGCGGCACGCGGCCGGGATCGAGAGGCACCGGATCCGGATGGTGGCCGCGCTCGACCCCTCGGGCCGGGTGACCCGCCGGGAATGGATCACGTGTGTGATCGCGCCGGCCATCGAGCACCACATCGAGCTGGGCACACCGTCCTGGTACGGGCGGTTCCTCGCGCAGGCCGTCGTGGACCCCAATCTGCGCGAGTACGCGATCCGGGCGCACCTGGACGCCCCGTCGTTCCGGCGCCTGGAAGAGATCCGGCGCCTGCAGGGCCGCAACGACGATCCCGAGCTGTCCGAGCAGTACGGGGCGATGATCCGCCAGCTCATCGTGCACATGTGCGCCGAATTGGAGGCCGACCTGGCGCACGGGCGGGTCGGCCCGGCCGCCGCCGAGCGGTCCTGGCGGCGGCTGGGTGAGAACCTGATCATCGCGGTGTGCGGGCTCAGCACGGCCCTGCTCGGAGACCGCTGACCCGCTCGGCGCCGGGGAGCGCGGCGTCGTCTCGCCGCGCTCCCCGGCGGGGTCAGCGCACGAGGCGCACGAACCTGCGCAGTTCCTCCGTGAACAGTGCCGGCTGCTCGAAGGCGGCGAAGTGGCCGCCGCGCTCGGGCTTGTTCCAGTACCGCAGGTCGCGGTACACGCGCTCGCCCCAGATCCTCGGGGGCCGGTACAGCTCCTTGGGGAACACGCTGACGCCGACGGGCAGGTCGAGCTCCTGGGTGATGTAGTCCGTGGCGAGGCCCTCCCAGTACAGCCGCGCGGCGGAGGCGGCGTTGTCGGGCACCCAGTACATCATGATGGTGTCGAGAATCTGGTCGTAGCTCCAGATGCTCTCGGGATTCTTACCGCTGTCGCTCCAAATGGCGAGCTTCTCGTAGATCCAGCTCGCCTGACCGACCGGAGAGTCGGTCAGGCCGTAGGCGAACGTCTGCGGCTCGGTCCGCATGGCCTGGGAGAAGGCCGCGCCATTGGCCCCGTGCTCCGCCATCTGCGCCAGGGCCTCCTGCTCCTCCGATGTCGGCTCGGGCGACACCGGCGCGCCCATCAGCATCGGGAAGTTCAGGTGAACCGCGGCGAGTTCCCTCGGCCGGAGCTTGCCCATGAAGGTGGTGACCGTACCACCCCAGTCACCGCCCTGGGCGATGTAGCGCTGGTAGCCGAGCCGCTGCATGAGAGTGATCCAGGCCGCGGCGATGCGCGCGGAGTTCCAGCCGGTCACCGTGGGCTTGCTGGAGAAGCCGAAACCGGGCATGGACGGCACGACGACGTGGAACGCGTCCTCGGGCCGCCCGCCGTAGCGGGTCGGGTCGGTGAGCGGTCCGATGACGTCCAGGAACTCGACGACGGAACCCGGCCAGCCGTGGGTGAGGATGATCGGCGTGGCGTCGCGATGCGGGGACCGCACGTGCAGGAAGTGGACGCTCACGCCGTCGATCAGCGTGCGGTACTGGCCGATGGAGTTGAGCCGGTTCTCCAGGCGCCGCCAGTCGTAGCGAGTGCGCCAGTACTCGACCAGCCTCTGCAAGCGGCGCAGCGGCGTGCCCTGCGACCAGTCGGTCACCAGTTCTTCGACCGGCCAGCGGACGTTCGCCAGCCGGTAACGCAGGTCGGTGAGGACCGACGAGGGGACGTACAGGCGTAGCGGAGTGATCGCCTCGGTGGCGGGCGGCAGGTCCAGCCCCCCGGCCGTCACCGTGGCCGTCCCGGCGAACGCCGGTGAGGCGTTGGATAGCGCCAAGGCCGGCGGCGCGGCGACCGTCGCCGCCACAAGACCCTTCAGCACTCCACGCCGTGACGTGGCGTGCCCTTCTTTCGACATGTGCACTCCCTTGCGCGCGCCGGCCGCGACCGACGACGAGAAACCTTTGTTCGACGCGTCGACTAGGACGTTAGGAAAGCACACCTGAAGAATCAAGAATTGCCGTTCGTCTCTGGGGCACCCCCTACCACTGCGCCCACAGCACCGTGCCCGAGTGCGGCCAACGGGCGCGAACCGTCACAGCCGCGCGGACATGGCGCCTCGGATTCACGGGACCGCGGCTCGTGCGGGCGCTCCCCTGTCATGGCGTCATTGTCACGCAGCGCACTTGACACTTCAAATTCGCCGTGAATTGGCGTAATTGAAGCCGCGAATACAGCCATCCGAGCCGGCGGGCATCGGTCGCGGCCGGTTCTGGCGGCCTGGTTCCGCGAGGCGGAACTGTCGGTGCCGTCCTCTACCTTCTGGAGCAGTGACCCCGATCGACGGCCTGGACCGATGGCCTCGATCGATGACGAGGAGGCTCCAGTGTTCCGCCAGGGAGACATTCTGATCATGCCGGTCGCCGCCGAGTCGGTGCCCGCGCATCTCCAGGCCGCGCCCCGTGACGCGCGCGGCCGGTTGGTTCTGGCACTCGGCGAGGCGACGGGGCACGCGCACGCGGTCCCGGGTCCGGGCACGTTACTGCTGAGCCGCGATTTCGGTTTTCCCGAGTTCCTCCACCTGCCCGACGGCGGGCGGTTGGTGCACGAGGAACATGCCGCCATCTCCCTGCCCAAGGGGTGGTTCCGGGTCGTACGGCAACGCGAATACGTGCCCGGCTCCTACCACCGCTACGTCGCCGACTAACGGCCACGCCCTTCCCTGTCGCCACAACCCGTCGGCCACGGCTCCCATCCCCGCAAATGCCGGACCGCCGGCTCCTGGCAACCGCCTGCCCCACCGCTCACCCGAGAGCCTTGGAGCCACCACTCACCTTGGCACCTTTCAGGCCGCCGCTCGTCCCCGAAACCCCAGGTCCATCCCACGTCCTGAGGACCGCCCTGATGTCCGCCAGGCCTACGACTCACCCCTGACAATCGAGGAAAGCCATGAGCACCCCTGCCCTCTCCCCTGAGCCGGCCGCGTATCTCGCCGACGCCGTGACCAGGTGGGATCTCGCCGCCCATGCCACCGGCCCGGCGGACCGCGCCGCCGCCGAGGACGGCGTCCGTGCCGCCTATCGCGCCGCCGGTCTGCCGGAACCGCAGCAGATCGTCTGGTTCCGCTCGCCGACCCAGGCCGCGGTGGCGGCCGTCGCCCTCTCCGGCGACCCGGAAGCCCGCGGCGTCATGCGCGAGTTCGACGTCCTCTCCCCGGCGCTCCTCGAGCTCGATACCGGGCCGCTCGTCCGCGACCGCGTCAGGACCGAACCGTGGGAACGCGTGCGCGCCCAGGCGGCCGCCGCTCTCACGCCCGCCGGCTGGGCGGCGGCCTGGGAGTTCGTCGGCACGGGCTTCTGGCCGAGGGTGAACCGGTTGGTGAGCGAGATCCGGCGAGGCGTCGGCCGCCTGGCCATCGCGCCCGCGCAAGCCGGCACACCCGACGCGTCTTCCCGCCGACCTGAACCGGACGACCGGACCCGTCCGGCCGAAGCGGACGGAAAAATCGAGGCACTGCTGCGGCGCGCCACCCTCGACGCCGTGCTCGGCCAGCACGACGCTCCCTGGCTCGCGTTCTTCGACGCCCTTGGGCGAGCCTCCGTGGTGGATCTCACCCCGCTGAGCGGCATGATCCAGGTGTCCAGGGAGGCCGGCTGGTGGTGGCCCTTCGAACGTGTCGTGCTGATGTGCGAACGCCCGTCCGAGATACACCGCGACGACCTGGGCCGCCTGCACCGCGCCGAGGGGCCCGCTCTCGCGTTCCCCGATGGTTTCGCCCTGCACGCCTGGCACGGCATGCCCGTCCCCGCGGACTTCGGCGCCGCCATGGCCGACCTGTCCGCGCCGCGCATCCGGCAGGAGCCCAACGCCGAGCTACGGCGGGTGATGCTCGAACACTACGGGTTCGATCGGTACCTGCGTGAGTCCGGCGCCGCCTCCGTCCACAAGGACGACACCGGGGTGCTCTGGAGGGCGGAGTTGGGCGACGACGAGCCCCTCACCATGGTGGAGGTCGTCAACTCGACCCCCGAGCCCGACGGCACGTACCGCACCTACTTCCTCCGAGTACCGCCGTGGGTCACCACCGCCCGCCAAGGCGTCGCCTGGACCTTCAACCTCACCTCCGAGCAGTACACCCCACAACAACAAACCTGACCGCCACCCCCCGCCTGACCGGGCAGGAGTACGACCCGCTGCTCTATCCGGTCAGTGTGGCCAGGTGGCGGGGACGCGTTCGAGGAGGCCTCCTGCGAAGGTGCTGTAGAGGTCGAGGGGTTCGAGATGCACGTATCCGATGTGGCAGTCGCATACGGGAAGGGGGCACGGCCGTGGCCGGAGGGCGCGCAGGGCCGAGCCGTCGTAGAGGTTGCCGATCGTCCGCGTGACGAAGTGGCACCGCCGCACCGTGCCCTCGCCGTCGACCGACACCACGCTCTCGCCGGTACGGCACGGCAGCCCAAGGCTGCGGTGCGGCCGCCTGCTGTAGCCGAACAACGGGTCGATGGCCGTCCAGAAGGCCGCCTCCTCGTCGGAGTAGACGTGCCCCTCGGCGGCGTTGATCCACAGGTACACCTCGGCGGGCAGGTCCTCCCGCAGCCGTCCGGCCGGTTCGGCATGCTCGGGCAGACCGACCACGCCGACGCTGAAGCGCACCCCTCGCGCGAGCAACTCGCGGCACTTGGCCAGGAACCGCTCGTGCGTCACCTGGCTAGGGTGGTAGGTCACCCAGAGGGCGAGCGTGCGCGGGTCCGCGTCCGCGAGCCAGCTCAGCCGGGTGCTCAGGTTGGTCTGGATCGCCACCCTGCGCACGTGCGTCAGATGGCTCAGGTCCACCATCGCCGCACGGTACCACGACCTGACGAGCCCTTCGCCCCACGGCGTGAACAGCACCGAGATCGGGAAGTCCTGCGCCGCGATCCAGGCGGTGAAGCGGGCGAGCGCCTCACGGTCGGCCCGCAGCCGAGCGGGGCTGTCGCGACGCTTGGCGAAGGGGCAGTACGCGCAGTCGTAGTCACAGCTGGCCAGCGGGCCCCGGTAGAGGATGGTCAGCTCGGCCGGCCTGACGCTCGGGTCCGTCGGCCTGCTGCTCAGGTCGCCGGACTTCGAGGCGTCTTCCACAGGCAGCGAATGCACGTGCCGCGGCGTGATGTCCCAGATAGACAGCTTTGGCGGGTCAGCGAAGGTCATAGGAGTTCATGAGGGCGCGGACCCGGGGCGAGAAGAGGGCGGGGCCGATGGCATCGGAATAAGTCATCCCCTCCGGGGTGAGGCGCACGCGGGCGGAGTCCTCCTCCACCCAGCCGCGCGAGGCGAACGCGTCCAGGGAGAAGTCGTCGAGCGGGTCGGCGCCGAAGCGCTCCTTGTAGGCGGCGCGGTCGAGGCCTTCGGCCTGGAGCAGGGACTGGATGAGATGGCGGCGCCGCCGTTCGAGGTCGTCGAGCGCGAAGCCGACGTTGGCGACGGCGAAGGCGTCGCGCGGCAGGCGCACGAACTCGTCGATGATCGCGCGCACGTGCCGCACGCCCACGGCGTACTCGAAGGAGTAGTGCAGCCGCGACGTGTAGGACCGCGCGCCGCAGCCAAGGCCGACCATGCCGTCGCTCTGACACTGGTATTCGGTGGCGGAGGTAGTACCCGGAACCCGGAACATCCGCATGGATACCTGTTCGTACCCGGCGGCCAGCAGGTGGTCCCGGCCCTGGCGGTAGAGGGTGAGCCGCTGGTCGTCCCAGTCGTGCGCGAGCAGCCCGAGCCCGGTGAGCGGCCGGACGTACAGCGGGTAGAGGTAGATCTCCTCCGGACGCCAGGCTAGGGCGGCGTCGAGGGAGTGGCGCCAGGTGGCCGGCGTCTGGCCGTCGATGCCGTAGATCAGATCGATGTTGAGCACGGGGAACGCGGCCTCGCGGATGGCGGCCAGCGCGGCCTCGACCTCGGCGCGGCGCTGCGGGCGCAGGGCGGATCTGGCCTCGGCGTCGATGAAGCTCTGCACGCCGATCGAGACCCGGGTGGTGCCGCGCTCGGCGAGGACGGCCAGGCGGTCCGGCGTGGCGGTGGCCGGGGAGGTCTCGATGCCGAGCGGGATGGCCGGGAAGTCGGCCCCCATGGACCGCTCGGCCAGGTCGAGCAGCCTGGCCAGTTCCTCCGCTTCAAGGTAGGTGGGCGTGCCGCCGCCGATGGCCGCGGTGGCGAAACGCGCGCCGGGCGGCAACGCCTGCCGGACGGCCTCCGCCTGATTCTGGAGCGCGTCGAGGTACGAGGCCACGAGGTCCGCCGGGGCTCCGGTCCTGGTGAACAGGTTGCAGAAGCCGCAGCGCATCTCACAGAAGGGGACGTGCAGGTAGAGAAAGAGCGCGTCGGTGCGCTCGTCCGCCCAGACCTCCCGCAGCGGGGGCCTCGGGTCCAGCGGACGGTAGGCCGTCTTGTGCGGATAGGCGTATACATACCCTTCGTAGGGCCTCACGTCCACTCCCCTCGCTGGAGCACGAATTCGCCGTAGGGCACCGTCCAGACGACCTCGTGGCCGATGCGATGACCGACATATCCGTCTTCGCCGTAGGCGGTGCCGTGATCGGAGCAGACGATGACCAGGCATGGCCGTCGCGCGCTCATCAGCGCGAAGAGGCGGCCGATGTGCCGGTCGACGTACTCCAGCGCGGCGGCGTGCGTCGCGCGCGAGTCGCCGGTCGCGCCGGGCAGGTAGAAGTGGTTCGGCTGGTGCAGCGCCGACACGTTGACGAGCAGGAACACCGGCTCCGCGCGGTCGCGCACCGACCGCTCGGCGCACGCGATCTGCTCCTCGAAGGAGGCAGGCGAGGTGACCCCGAAGGAGGGCCGCCAGTGCGACTCGGCGAACAGCGACGGCAGCGCCGAGCCGAGCGGTGTCAGCTTGTTGAAGAAGCCGACCCCGCCGACGCACACCGTGTGATAGCCCGCCTTGGCCAGCCCGCCCGGCAGGTCGGCGGCGTCGAACACCCAGGTGCCCGGGGCGGTGGTCTCGCTTCCGGGGAAGGCCGCGGCGAAGAGCCGGGGGTGCGGGCCCGGGCCGGCCGGGGTGGGCAGGAACCCGGCCAGGATCGCCGCGTGGGCGGCATAGGTGAAGCTGCCCGGCGCGTGCCGCCTTTCCCACACGCCGCCCGGCAGCACGCTCGCGAGCGTCGGAAGCCTGCCCCGGCCGAGCAGGCCGGCCGCCACGTCGTAGCGCAGGGTGTCCAGGGTGACCAGCAGCAGGTCGTGCGTGCCGATGATCGGGCCCATGTCCCTCATGCCGCGCTCCGGGCCGCGAGGATGTGGTCCACCTGCGCGGCGTAGCAGTCCAGACCGGCGGCGCCCGCGTCGGGCAGGCCGGTGAGCCGGGGCAGCAGGTCTCCGAAGGCGTTGACCTCGGCCACGGCGAAGCGGCGCCAGGTGACGCCCACCATGAGGTCGACCCCCACCATGAGCGAGCCGGGGAAGCAGGCGGCCGCCCGCGCGCAGACGCCCATGGCCCGCTGCCACCCGTCCGCCCCGAGCCGGGCCCGGACCCGCTCGATGTCGCCGCGAACGCCGCCGAGGTGCAGGTTCGTCATCGGCACGTGACTCGCACGCACGACGGCGTGCGTCGGCAGCCCGCCGATCACGACGACGCGAAGATCGAAGACGCGCCCGCCGGACGACGCCTTCGGGAACCACCGCTCCACGTGCAGCCCGTCGGGGGCGAGCCTGTCGATGATCGCCGCCAGGTCGGCCTCGTCGGTGTAGGTGCGCACGCGCAGCGAGTTGTGCAGTTCGAGGCCGTCAGGACGGGCGTCCCCTCGGCCGCGGACGAGCTCGACCGAACTGACCGCGCTGATCCTCTGCCCGCTGACCTGGAGCGCCAGGATTCCCGAGGCGGACGAGCCGTGGGCGGGCTTGACGAACACCCGGCTCCAACCGGCGCGCGCCATGCTCTCACGCAGGCCGGAATAGCCGGTGATCGGCGCGGGCAGCGCGGGCGGCACGGGCACACCCGCGGCCCCCAGGCGGGCGTGGGCGCGCCGCTTGTCGAACATCACGGCGATCTCGCCGACGTCCCCGAGCAGCCGCGCGCCCGGCGTCCGCGCCACGGCCCGCCGCACACGTTCGAGGCCGCGCACGAACGCGGCATGCCAGGACGCCCCACCGCCGACCCGGGTCGGGTCGCCGGGGCCGCGGAGCAGCACGTCCGCCTCGGTGTCCTCGCCGGGTGAGTCGACGCGGACGTACGCCCGCTCGGGGATGCGGAGCTCGGCGCCGGCGAGCACATCACGCCAGGGGACGACGAGCGGCCCGGGCAGGCCGCGCGTCCGCAGGGCCTCCGCGAACATGGTCACCCGCCGGTCGCCCGGCGTGCCGACGACCACGAACGGCGGCGCCGGGCCGGGCGGATCGGCCGACGCCGGGGCCGCCCCCGCCGTGTCGAGCACCGTCACTCGGACACCTCGATGAAGCGCCAATCGTCATCGGGATTCTGCCGGTCGGACAGGTCGACCTCGACTCCGCCGAACGCGCCCGCGAGCTTCGCGGTCATCTCTTCGCTCAGGAAGTGGTGACGCAGGTTGAGCCGCTTGAGATGAGTGAGCGGCTGGCCGGACAGCAGCGCCTCGGCGCCCTCGTCGGTCAGGGCGCCCATGGACAGGTCCAGCGACTCCAGCCGGGCCACGATCGGCGCGGTGGCGATGGCGACGGCCACCTCGTCCTGCCGCTCGCTGTCCTGGAGACCCAGGTGACGCAGCGCGGGCAGGCCACCGCCCGCGAGGATCGGCGCCCAGTCCTCCGGCCCGGAGTCGCCGTGGTAGTTCTCTTCGCCGAGCCACAGCTCCAGGTGGCGCAGCGCGGGCAGGGACGACGCGCCGATCGCGCGGACCACCGCCGCGGGCAGCCCGCCGGACTCGAAGCGGAGGGTCTCCAGCGACGTGTGGGTGACGGGCTGGAGCTCCAGGCCCTCGCTGCCACGCACGTCCAGCCGCTTCAACCGGGGGTACGCGGTCAGCAGGGGTGTCACGTCGGCCTGGCCGATCCAGGAGATCTCGGACTCCTCGCTGACGTAGTCGCCGAGGAAGATCGCCTCCAGCGCGGGGAGCCGGTGTGCCGCCTCGACGAGCAGGCCCACCGGCACGGCGGCGGTGTCGCCGTCGTGGCTCCACCCCCACGAGCCCACGACGAGTGCGCGCACGACGCCGCAGTCGACCTCGTCGAACAACTGCTGGAAGCTGCCGGCGATGCCCTCGCCGTCCTCGTCGGGATCTCCGCCGACGCGCCACGCGACCTGCGAGGCGCCGCGCGCTTCCTCGTCGCCGGCGTCGCGGACGCGAAGGCCGTGGAATTCGGTGAGATGTTCGTGGATCACAAGGACTCCTCAACAAGGCGGGGGAGTCAAGTTCTAGCAGCCACCGCCGACAATTAAGAATCTATGAGCGCGCCGGGCCGGCCCGCTCGAAATCCACGGAACCGCCGCTGCCCGCTCAGGCCCGCTAGAGATGAGCGATGAGCGCGTAGCGCTCGTCGTCCACCGGACCGCCCCACAGGTCGGCGTCGTCACCGAGTGGTTCGACGCGCAGGCCGGCGACGAGCGGCCCCACGGCGAAGGCCAGCTCATCGGCGCCGACACCGCCGCTCCACCGCAGCGATCCGGCTCCGGACACATAGGGCCGCCCGGCCTCACCCCAGCGTCCCTCGACCAGCACGAGGCGGCCGGCGGGACGGAGCCGGGCGACCCACGCGCGCAGCGCCGCCTGCGGGTCGGGCAGCGTCCACACCACGTGGCGGCACAGCAGCAGGTCGAACCGCTCGCCGCCGGTGGGCGGATCGGCGGCGTCACCGACCAGGAACCGTCCGGACAGCCCGGCCACCGCCAGCTTCGCCCGGGCGTGTTCGATCATCCGCGGCGCCAGGTCCACGCCGGTCACCCGATGCCGGGCCGCGGCCAGCAGCACGGACAGAGAGCCGGTGCCACAGCCGACATCGAGGACGTCGGCCGGAGCGGGGGGCGCCCAGGCGCGCAGGCGCCGGTCCCACGCCGCGCGCGTGCGCTCGGCCCGCAGGCCATGGTCGGGCTCCTCGTCGAACGCGGCCGCGGCGGCGTCCCAGTAGTCGGTGATCGCGGAGGTGAGGTCTGCCATGGCGACGATCCTCGCAACGGCCACCGACAATGCGCTCCGGCGGCCCGGTCAGCGGGCCTTTACGGAGATTCCGCGTGCTTCCGGTCAACCTGGGGTGGGCCCTAGGGAGTGTCAGGGGGTGGCTGTCACCGACGAGAGGAGACCGGGTGGACGCGGACTTCGCGGAATTCGTGCGGCACCGGGGAGAACATCATCTGAGAACGGCGGTCCTGCTCACCGGGGATTGGCACGCGGCCGAGGATCTGATGCAGTCCTGCCTCGGCAAGCTGTACAAGGTGTGGCATCGGCTGGACACCAGCAGCGAGCCGGACGCCTACCTGCGCCGCATTCTGGTCAACACCCACCGATCCTGGTGGCGCGCCCGGTGGCGCCGTGAGATCCCGCGCGCTGAAATGCCCGAACTGGTCCCGGTGACGTGGCGGACGCGCGGGCCGTGGCCGAGGACGTTCGCAACGCGCTGGGGAAGCTGCCCGCCAGGCAGCGCACGGCCCTGGTGCTGCGTTTCTTCGCCGACCTGCCCGAAGCGGAGGTCGCCGATCTGATGGGCTGCTCGCCGGGGACGGTCAAATCCCACACGCACCGCGGTCTGCAGGCGATGCGGCGGCTGATCTCACCCGAAACGGTGGTCAACCGAACCGAGCGCCAAGGGAGTGGCATCCGGTGAGACACCTACAAGAGGAGCCGTCCATGAACGAGGAAGAACTGCGCACACTGCTCATCAAGGCCACCGCGGATCGGCCCGCGGGCATCGATCTGATGACGGCGGTCGCGCGAAAGCCCAGCCGGGTCCGGTCCCTGGTGCCGATGCTCGCCGCGGGCGGTGTCGCCGCCACGGTGGGGGCGACCGTGCTGCTGCTGCCCGGGAACCAGCCCTCGGCGCAGGCCCAGGTGGCCACCGCGGTCGAGAACACCGGCAGTGAGAGCTACCGCATCCACGTCGACGCCGGCATCAAGAAGGCCGATGGCGCCATCGATCCCGTCCGGCACGTGGGCGAGCTCACGGGGAGCGGAGGCACGACCGACACCCGCTTCGTCGGCGACCTGATGTACGTACGGGAGCCGGGCGCGGCGAAGTGGACGGTCTACCCGCGCGGCGAGTCGGAGAGGAAGGACGTGCCGCCGGCCACCGCCCTGGTCAAGCTCGCTCCCCAGGACCCTCAGGCCGCCCTGCGGCAACTCCGCTCGGCCACCGACGTGCGGGAGAGCGGCCCGGCCTCCGGCCCCGGCTGGGCGGGGAAGCGGTTCACGTTCTCGCTGAAGTCCGAGGGGCCCGGCTCCGGCAAGGAGCAGAGCACGTCCAGCCCGGCCACTGGTTCTGTGGACGTGGACGACCAGGGGCGGGTCCGGCGCCTGGACATCACCTTCGCTGACAACGGCCAGCGGGACGTCATGGACTTCAGCGACTTCGGGATCCCGGTGACGGTCACGGCCCCGCCCGCCGACGAGGTCCAGCAGCCCCCGGCCGACAAACCGGCCGACAAGCCCAAGCCCACCGGAGAGCCGACCGACAGGCCCACTGACAAGCCCACCGGAAAGCCCTGACCGGGCGTCCGGCACCAATCGACCTGGCCTGGACCGGATCTCCCGGTCCAGGCCACGCGTTCGGCGGCCCGGGCGGCGGTCCGGATGGCGGCGACCGTGACGGGGGTCCGGTCGCCTCAGCGGAACGACCGCCGGTAGGCCGCGGGCGTCGTATCGACGGCGGGCCTCGGCGCCCGCACCGTCGTCGTCGCCCTGGTCGCGATCCCGCGCACCACGGTGTCGTATGGCTGGACGCCGTTCAGGGGCATATCGTCGTGCCGTCGGGTGTGCGTGGTGGTCCGGGAGGTCTTGTGACGACGTACGACGTGGCGAAGGTACGGACGCGGTTCCCCGCGCTGGAGGAAGGCGCGGCGCACTTCGACGGACCGGGCGGCTCCCAGGTGCCCGACGCCGTCGCGGACGCCGTGGCCGCCACGCTCAGGTCCGCCGTCGCCAACCGGGGATCGCGCACCGCCGCCGAGCGCCGCGCCGACGAGATCGTCATCGCGGCGCGCACGGCGATGGCCGACCTCCTCGCCGGCACCCCCGCCGGCATCGTCTTCGGCCGCAGCATGACGCAGCTGACCTACGACCTGGCCCGCGCCCTCGCCAAGGAATGGGGTCCCGGCGACGAGGTCGTGGTCACCCGGCTCGACCACGACGCCAACATCCGGCCGTGGGTGCACGCCGCCGAGGCGCGCGGGGCCACCGTGCGCTGGGCGGACTTCGACCGCGAGAGCGGCGAGCTGCACGTCGAGGCGGTCGCCGGGCTGCTGGGCGACCGCACCAGGCTCGTCGCCGTCACCGGCGCCTCCAACCTGCTGGGAACCCGGCCGGACGTCCCGGCGATCGCCGAGCGCGTGCACGCCGCCGGAGCCCTGCTGTTCGTGGACGGGGTGCATCTGACCCCGCACAGCCTGGTCGACGTCGGAGCGCTGGGCGCCGACTTCTTCGCGTGCTCGCCGTACAAGTTCCTCGGCCCGCACCTCGGCGTGCTCGCCGCCGACCCTGGCCTGCTGGAGCGCGTCCACCCCGACAAACTGCTGCCGGCGACCGACGCCGTGCCCGAGCGCTTCGAGCTGGGCACGCTGCCGTACGAACTGCTCGCCGGGACGACGGCGGCGGTCGACTTCCTGGCCGGCCTGGTACCCGGCGACGGGAGCCGCCGCGAGCGCCTGGTCCGCTCCATGGACGCGCTGGAGCGGCACGAGCAGGCCATGCTGGAACGGCTCGACGGTGGGCTGGCCCGTATTCCCGGCGTGCGGCGGTACGGCTCGCCCGGGCGCGGGCGCACGCCCACCGCGCTGTTCTCGGTCGAGGGCGTGGACTCCGCCGAGATCTGCGAGTTCCTCGCCGCGCGCGGGGTCAACGCACCGGCCGGCAGCTTCTACGCCCTGGAGTGCAGCCGGTGGCTCGGCCTCGGCGACGCCGGAGCCGTCCGCGCGGGAATCGCCCCGTACACGGACGAGTCCGACGTCGACCGCCTGCTCAAGGCCCTGGACGAGCTCACTTCCTGAACCCGCCCGCACCGCCGCCGGGCCATAGTCCCGAGAGAGCGAAACCCCGCCGGACCCGGGCACGCCGGCACGGGCATGTCCGCCTAGTCGCAGACGTGGCGGAGCCGGCAGAGCTTTCCGGCCATCGTGCGGGCGTCCTTCACCAGCGGGCGGAAGTGGGAGGGCAGGAGGCGCGAGGTCACCATGCCCGTCCCCGAGTAGAGGGCGAGCGCCCGCCCCTTCCTGACGACGACATAGCGCACGCGGGACTCGAAGAAGAAGCCGCCGACGCGCAGGGCGTCGTCGCCGATGGCGGTCTTCTTCCACTTGTAGGAGTAGCCGTCGTGCCCGGTTCCCTTGTGGGTCGCGCACCGCTCGAGGTCGGCGCGCAGCGAACTCATGGCCTTGCGCGCGGCTGACCTGTCACGGTAGATGATCACCTGCTCGGTCGTGTAATCGTTCTCGACGGTGTGGGTGATGCCGCGGGCCGCGGCGCGGCCCTTCGGGGCCGGGTCGTCGCCACAGGGGTTCACGTCCAGGCGCTGGCCCACGCGGTCGCTGACGTGCCACGTCTCCCATGGCTTGGACGGGCCCGCCGCCTCGGCCTCGTACAGCAGAAATCCCTTGGGCAGGACGCCCCCGGCCACCGCCCCGGGCCTCGCGACGGTGCCGGCCGCCCCCATGGCCTCGCCTCCCGTAAGTCCGATCACCGCGGCCACACCCGCCACCAGCATCAGCGCTCTGCGCATTTCGCCCCCCCATCGATCGGCTGATGTCAGGTTGGACGCCTCTTTCCCGCCGAATGTTCGGGCCGTGTCCGGGACCGGTCATCGTTCCCGGACGGCCTGTTCCCGCTTCCCGCCCCGAGGTCCGTTGACGTCGGGGTTTCTTCACGACGCTCCTTACTCGGTTCCGGGCCCCCGTCGACCGCCTTGTTCGTGACGTTAAGTGCCGGGTCGATTTCTGAATATCCGTATCGACATCCGTATTTATACGGAAAACAGCCTCGGCGAGCCGCCACCCCGGGGGCTCTGGCCTCGTTGAACGCCGCGCGGACCTCGCTCCTCGGCGAGCAGGCCCCGCCGGTGGAGCGGCCGCCTCCGGGCGACGTTCGCCGGGCCGGCGAAAATGGTTGGCTCCCACCGGCCACTCTGCGTCAACATGGCCTTGGCTGTGAGTATTCAGAGAGGCGGAGTGGCTGTGCTCGGATTACTCGAATCCCCCGAAGTTGAACCATCCGCGCGAAAGTCGGCCGTTCTGCTGGCGCTGCGGCACTACAACGGGGAGTTGCGGAATCAGTGGCGGTTCGCGCTGCCCGCGCTGATCTCACCGGCGCTGGGCAACATCTGCCTGTTCTACCTGGCACCGCTGGCGGTGGGCGGGATCGTGGGGCACCTGTCCGGCGGCGGGGACGGCAGCGTCGCCGCGCTCATGCCGTACGTGCTCGGCTTCGGCGCGCTCCTGCTCACGGGCGAGGCGCTGTGGCGGCTGGGCCTGCACTTCGTGAACCGTACGGAGGCCCGGGGCATCGAGCACCTCGCCGCGACGGGCATGGGGGAACTGCTGGCCAAGGACGCCGCGTTCTTCCACGACAACTTCGCCGGCTCGCTCACCAAACGGGTGCTGAGTTTCTCCGGCGGGTTCGAGTCCTTCACCGACACGCTCACGTTCTCGATCATCGCCAAGGTGGTGCCGCTGGGGTTCGCCTCGGTCGTGCTGTGGCGGTACCACCCCCTGCTGGTCTTGGTGCTCGTTGGCCTCATCATCGTCACCGGCCTCCTCGTCGCCCCGCTCATCCGCCGCCGGCAGAGGCTGGTGGACCAGCGTGAGGCTGCGAGGGTACGGGTGTCCGGGCACGTCGCCGACGTGCTGGCCAACATGGACACGGTCCGCGCGTTCGCCGCGGAGGACCGCGAGGAGGCGGAGCACCGAGCCCGGATCGCCGAACAGCGCAGGCTGACGCTTCGTTCCTGGGACTACGGCAACCTCCGGGTGGACACCGTCGTGGCACCACTGTCGGTCCTCACCAGCAGCATCGGCCTGCTCCTCGCCGTCGCCCTGCACGGCGGCCTCGGCGTGGAGGCGATCGTGGTGACGTTCACCTACTACACGAACACGATCAACATCATGTTCGAGTTCAACCAGATCTACCGTCGCATGGAGAGCGTGCTCACCGAGGCCGCCCAGTTCACCGAACTTCTCCTCACGCCGCCGGGTGTCGTCGACCCGGAGAACCCGCAGCCGCTGCGCCCGGCCGACGCGAGCGTCCGGTTCGAGCGGGTGGCGTTCGCTCACGCCGGCAACCCGCGCCTGTTCGACGGCCTGGACCTGTCCATCCCCACCGGTACCAAGATCGGCCTCGTGGGCCGCTCCGGCGGCGGCAAGACCACCCTCACCCGGCTGCTGCTCCGCCTCATGGACATCGAGGGCGGCCGCATCCTGATCGGCGGCCAGGACATCACCCGGCTCCGCCAGGCCGACCTGCGCAGCCTGATCGCGTACGTCCCCCAGGAGCCCGCCATGTTCCACCGGTCGTTGCGCGACAACATCGCCTTCGCCCGGCCTGGCGCCACCGACGCCGAGATCTACCAGGCCGCGCGGGCGGCGCACGTCACAGAGTTCGCCGAAGCCCTGCCGGACGGCTTCGACACACTGGTCGGGGAGCGCGGTGTCAAACTCTCCGGCGGCCAGCGCCAGCGCGTCGCCCTGGCCCGCGCCGTCCTGCGCGACGCGCCGATCCTCCTGCTGGACGAGGCCACGAGCGCGCTGGACTCCGAAAGCGAGATCCTCGTCCAAGAAGCCCTGTGGACCCTGATGCGTGACCGTACCGCCCTCGTGGTCGCGCACCGGCTGAGCACCGTCGTCCGCATGGACCGCCTGATCGTGCTCGACCAGGGCCGCATCGTGGAACAGGGCAGTCACCGCGAACTCCTGCGGAACCAGGGGCCGTACGCCCGCCTGTGGCACCACCAGTCCGGCGGCTTCCTGATCGAAGAGGACACCTCCGACGCCGTCCCCCGCTGATCCGGGGACCGGTTCGCGGGCCGGCGTTCTCGTAGAATCGGCACCGCCGGATACCGGTCCCGGAGGACACGACATCCGTGTTCCCTCAGGTGTATCAGCCACGGCCAGAAGGGCTTCGAGCGGGATGGGAAGCAGGCCTTTCGATGTGGTGATCCGGGGTTACAGCCCCCGGCACGTGGATGCGCTCTGGGCGAGGGTCGAGGCGAACGAGATCACCTCTGACGAGGTACGTCAGGCCGAGTTCGATGTCGTGATGCGCGGCTATGACCGGCATCAGGTGCATGCCGCCCTCGCCGACGTGGTCAAGAGCCTCGAAGAGAGATCGGAAGAATAGACGCTCCGTCGGCGGCGCCGGTCGCGGCGCTCCCGGATGAGGGCACGGGCGACCCCAGCGCCGTGCCACCGCCCCTGAAGACGCGACCCCGAGCACAACCGTGTGATGGTCACAGCGGTCGAAGCCACTGACGCGCTGCGTACGGCGCTGGCCGAACGGTGCGGTTCGGACGCCGTCGCCCCGCAACTCGCCCACAAAGCGCCATTCCGGACGAATCCCCGATTTCCGCCAGGTACCGGGCATCCGCAACCTGTCGTTCATCGGGGTGTCTCCGGAGGCCTGCTTACTGGGTCGGTTAGAAAAACGACTTCGCTCACCTGGGTGCCGTCGGCGCGACGCCCGGGCGGAGAGGACCTGTACCTGTGTCACGCCTCTCAGGCGCCGCGATATCCGGCAGCACCATCACGCTCAGTTCCCCGACGGCCCCCATGCGGGGCGACAAGCTCACCTTCGACTGGACGACGGACGCGCCCGACCCGAAGAACTGGATCGGCGTCTACGACGGCGACCGCAAGCCGGGCAACGGCGCCTCGCTCGTCTGGACGTACGTCTCCGGAACCTCCGGGCGGACGACCCTCGACACCTCGGGCCTGAGCGGCGGCCCGTTCACCGTCTATCTACTGGCCAAGGACGGCTACGGCATCCTCGCCCAGAGCACGCCGTTCACCTTCGCCGGTCCGCCGACCGGGGACTCCATCGTGCTGCGCTCTCCGGCGTCCCCGTACGAGGGCGACAAGCTCACCTTCCACTGGACGACGGACACGCCCCACCCGAAGAACTGGATCGGCGTCTACGACGGCGACCGCAAGCCGGGCAACGGCGGCTCCCTGGTGTGGCAGTACACCCCCGCCGCGTCCGGCGACATCACCCTCGACACCTCGGGCCTGAGCGGCGGACCGTACACCGCGTATCTGCTGGCCAAGGACGGCTACGGCATCCTTGCCCGCACGACTCCGTTCAGCTTCACCGTGCGGCCCGTCATCCCGCGCCCGCACGCGGTGGTCGACGCGCTGACGACGGCCCCGCAGGACGCCGGCGCGGACTTCAGCGTCCGCCTGGCCGGGTTGTGGATCAGGCCCGAGGGCAACGCGGCGGGCGGCCCCGCCTTCACGCGGGTCTCCGGCGACCCGTGGCTCTCGGTGAGCGCGAACGGCACCGTCAGCGGCACCGCGCCCGCCTCGCGGCCCAAGACCCCGGGCCGGTTGGTGGTCTCCGTCCAGGACAGCGCCGTGGGCGCCGACACCGTCACCGTCCAGGTGCCGGTACGGACGGCCAAGGACAAAATCCAGATCAAGATCGCGACTCTGAACCTCTGGGACGCCGGCGCGCACGTCGGCGGATCCCTGGAGAAGCAACTGCGACTGGTGCTCACCCAGGGCCTGGACGTCGTCGCGCTGCAGGAGACCGGTGACGCCGCGGCCACGGCGCTCGGCGAGGCGCTGGGCTGGCAGACCCACCAGACCGGCTCCGGCCTCGGCATCGTCAGCCGCTACCCGCTGAGCGACCTCCTCGCCCCCACCGCCGACCTGCCCGCCGCGGCCGCCACCGTACAGTTGCCCGGCCGCCGCACGGTACGGCTGTGGACGGCCCGGCTCGACGAGGCCGACTACGGGCCGTACGCGCTGGCGGCCGGGCAGACGGCCGCGCAGGTGGAGGCGGCCGAGAAGCTGACGCTCCGCTACAGCCAGGTCCAGGCGCTGGTGGCCGCGATGCGGAGCGATCTCGCCTCCGATGTCCCCGTGATCCTCGCCGCCGGCCTCGCCTCGCCGTCCCACCTGGACTGGACGAACCGTACGGCTTCCGCGCACGCGGGAGTGGGCAAGCTCCGCTGGCCGGTCACCGACGCGCTCCAGCGTGCCGGTCTCACCGACGCCTTCCGCGAGGCCAACTCGAACCCGGTGAAGGACCCCGGCGTCACCTGGTCGCCCGTACGGCCCGAGCACGACGGCGGCGGCGCCGAACCCCAGGACCGCATCGACCAGGTCCAGTACGCCGGACCGCTGAAGGTCGTCGAGGCCCACAGCCTCTACACGGGCTGGCCGCGTCCCGTTCCCGACACCGCCGCCAACGGCTGGCCCTCCGACCACGCCGCGGCCGTCGTCACCTTCTCCCTTTCCGCCCGCGGCTGACCCCGAAAGACCAAAGGAACCTCCTCCCATGACCGAGATCAGCCGCCGCACGTTCATCGGCGCCACCGCGGCCACCGGGGCGGCCGCCGCCGTCGGACTCCCCGGCATGACCGGCACGGCCAACGCCTCCGACGACAGGCACGACAAGCACGACGGCGCTCGCGGGGACATCCGCGACGTGAAGCACGTCGTCATCCTCATGCAGGAGAACCGCAGCTTCGACCACTACTTCGGCACGCTGAACGGCGTGCGGGGCTTCGGCGACCGGCAGGCGCTGGTCTTCCCCAACGGGGACTCCGTGTTCCGCCAGCCCGCCAGAGGGCGCTCCGATGGATACCTGCTGCCGTTCCGGATGGACTCCACCAAGTACAACGCGCAGAACGCGGGCGGTCTCCCCCACGACTGGGACACCGGTCACACGGCCGTCGCCGGCGGCGCCATGGACAAGTGGGTCTCCGCCAAGGGCGAGCGGACCATGGGCTATTTCACCCGCGAGGACATCCCCTACCAGTACGCGCTGGCCGACGCCTTCACCCTGTGCGACGGCTACTTCTGCTCGCTGAACGGGCCCACCGACCCCAACCGCCTCTACCTGTGGTCGGGCACCGCCGGCCCCGGCGTCGACGGCACCACCGGCCCCTTCACCGACAACTCGGTGGTCACGCAGAACCCGGTGGCCGACTGGACGACCTACGCCGAGCGGCTGGAGCAGGCCGGTGTCAGCTGGCGCGTTTACCACAACCCCGACGGCTCGGACGACCGGTACGGCGACTACGACGACAACGGGCTGTCGTACTTCAAGCAGTTCCACGCCTTCCCGAAGGACGACCCGCGCTACGTCAACGCGATGACGAAGTTCGACCTGACCGCGTTCGACCAGCACTGCAAGGACGGCACCCTCCCGACGGTCTCCTGGCTGGTGGCGCCCTACCTGTTCTGCGAGCACCCGGCGGCCAGCCCCGACTACGGCGCCCACTGGGTGAACACCGCGCTGCAGTCCCTGTTCTCCAACCCCGACGTGTGGAAGCACACCGTCTTCCTGCTGATGTACGACGAGAACGACGGGTACTTCGACCACGTCATCCCGCCGTTCCCCGAGCCGGGGACGAAGGACGAGTTCGCGGCGGGCAAGCCCATCGGGCTCGGCAGCCGGGTGCCGCTGTGGGCCATCTCGCCGTGGTCGCGCGGCGGCTGGGTCAACTCCCAGGTCTTCGACCACACGTCGGTGCTGCGCTTCCTCGAGCGGGTCACCGGCGTACAGGAGCCGAACATCTCGGACTGGCGGCGCACGGTCTGCGGCGACCTCACCAGCTGCTTCGACTTCCGCAGGCCGGACTACAGCATCCCGCGCCTGCCCGACACGGTGGCGCTCATGGCCAAGGCCGACGCCAACCGTTCGCTGCCGTCGGTGAAGCCGCCCACCCAGCAGGCCATGGCCGTCCAGGAGGAGGGGGACCGCCCGCACCGCCCGCTGCCGTACCGGCCGTGGGCCGACGTGTCGGTCGACCGGGCCACCGGTAAGGTGACCTGCACGCTGACCAACGACGGCACCGTCGGCTTCCACTTCACGGTGCTCCCCAACATCGTCAGCACCGCCGCGCCGTTCACCGGCACCCCGTTCACGGTCGCGCCGCGCTCGTCGCGGACCTACGTGTGGGACGCCGCGGCGACCGACGGCCGCTACGACTTCACCGTGCACGGCGCGGACGGCTTCGTACGCCGCTTCTCCGGCACGGTCGTACGGCACGACCAGGACGACGTGGCGGTCCCCTCGGCCGAGGCGAACCCGCGGCACGCCGGGCGGCCGGAGAACGCGTCGATCGACCTGGAGCTGCGTAACGAGGGCGACACGGAAGTCGCCTTCACGATCACGCCGAACGCCTTCACCGATCAGCAGCAGACCGTCTGGGTCCGCCCCGGCGGCCGCACCACGGCGACGTGGCCGACCGACCACGGCCGCTACGACTTCACGATCACAGCGGGCACGGGCACCCGCTTCACCCAACGCTACGCGGGCACCGTCCACCCGGCGTGACGCCCCCGGAAAGGCGCCGGGCACGCCAACAGCGTGCCCGGCCCCGCTCTCGCCCTCGATACGCCGCTCTTCAGGGTCTGTGACCATGTGTCCCTTGGCCTATGCCCGGCCGGTCAAAAGCGTCAGAGGATCCAAGGTGAGCGTGTCGCGCCGGGCGCCACAGTCGTCATACACAGGGCTTTCTGGTCAGCTCGTACCCTCCCCTCCCAGGGCACGCCCGGGCTTCACCGACCCCCTGCCGCAAGGGGCGGCGACGGAGCTCCCCCGCTCGATCTTCACTCGAGGTCGGAAGACTCCGCGGTCTCCCTCCCGGGCTCCTCCAAGGCCCGCAGCGCATCGTTCAGCACGGCCTCTATGTGGGACGCCCCCTCCGCCGGCCGCTCGTAGAACCCGTCCTCATAGCTGTAGCCCACGTCCAGACCGCTCTCGGCGAGCCTCTGCGCCCACCTGAGGGCCGTGTTGATCTTCGCCTGCGGAACGTGTCCGCCCTGGGCGACGGCCGACAGGTTCCGCAGGTTGGTCGCCGGCCCGGTCTGGTTGTGCGCCCGCTTCAGCTTCCACGGAATCGCCCGTCCATGATCGAGCATCGGCTTGGCGAGCCCCGCCGTCCGCTTCGCCTGCAGGATGCCCGACTCGGTCACCCCGAAGTGCGCGGCCAGCTCGGCGTTCGACCGCCCCATGGCGACGAGCCGCCGCAACTCCTCACGATCTATGTGAGCCTTCCGCCCCATACGTCCATCCCGCCCTCTCCTCGCCCGTCACCTTCCCCCAGCCCCATGTTCCCGCGCCGGACACCCCGCGCGCCATCGGCATCCCCAGTCCCAGAAGCGATCCGAAGCCCCGCCTCCACCGCCTCGCGTACGCATGAGCCCTAGATCTGCGCTAAGGTTGTTCTCGCTCGGGAAACACGAGCAACGGGACGTAGCGCAGCTTGGTAGCGCACTTGACTGGGGGTCAAGGGGTCGCAGGTTCAAATCCTGTCGTCCCGACCGGGTAATACCAGGTCGGCAAGGGTGTCACGAGACCACGTGGCACCCTTTCTCGTTCCTGGGTGACTAACAAGGTGGGGCGCCGATCAGTGAGGACCACCTGTTGATTCACGATGATCACGCGTTCGATTGCGTGCCCGGCCTTATCCCGGGCGGGGGCGGCCAGGGCGAGGGCGGCGCCACGGCGTTGATTACGCGAAGGCGATGAGGAACGGCGACTCCGGCCCGTGCTGGTCCGCCCGCGCTTCATAGGTCCCGACGTGACGACCGTGCCGGTATACGTGTACCAGTCCGGCGTCCACAGTGCAGCGGTCGCCGGCCGCCAACAGCTCATGCAGAGCATCGTCGACGACCATGTTGTACAGCGACTGCACCTGCCGGTACCTCACCGTCGCCGAGTCGATCAGTTCGCCCTGGAACCGGTAGATGCGTATCTCCGACAGGCACAGCACGGGACACCGCAGCGCCCGATCCATCTCCGCCACGTACTCCGGTAGCTGGGCGGCTATCGCCGCACGCAGCCGGCCGGCGTAGGCCATCGTCGTCTTGCACGTGTACGAGCACGGCATGTGCGGGACGAGCCCGAAGACGGTGTGGCGTAGGAACGGATTGGCGAGCACCGACGGCGTTCCCGCGACCGCGTCCAAGGCCGCGGCGTACGTGTTGTCGCGGTACCAGTTGTTCCGCTCCCGGAAGAACCGCCGACAGCACGGTGGGTAGCCGAGGGCCTCGCCAAAGGTGTCGTGGTCGGCCCGGTGCTTCTGCACGACCTGGCCGCCGATGAGCAGCGGATACCAGCCGGAGTGTGCCGCCGCGCGCAGGCGGTCCGGTTCGCGGGCCAGGAAGACGTGCGCCTCCGTACCGGCCCGGGGCACGCGCGAGAACCCGGCGCGGGTCGTGGTGAGCTGGGATGCGGGTACCCCGTCCAAGCCAGGCGCGTGCCGGTCGAAGTAGGCGTCGATGTGGTAGCTCAACCCAAGCGCTTCCACCATCTCCCGGAATATCGCCCATCCCTCCACGCGGACCCACACGTCCATCGCAGGCTTGAGCCCGTGGGCCACGGCCATGACGGACGGGAGCTGAGGCCCGCCGGACGATGCCCGCACATACGGCCAGAATCGGCTCTCCAGCAGCGACTCGAGAACCGATGGTGGCATCGTCACCGGGTTGGGAGGGCTCGTCGGGGCCGGCTCCGCCAGCGGCCATCCGTCGTCGGCAACGGCGACCGCCGCTGGATCCTGCGCTGCCGTGACGAGCTCGGCGGTGTGCGTCAGGATATGCAGGCTCGCCCCAAACTGGTCGCAGTGGCGCAACGCGAACGCGTGGCAATGCCACAGATAGGAGCTCGCCGGCTCGTGCCGCAGGCAGACCAGATACCTCTTCGCGGCGTCCCCGTAGTCACGGTCCAGATAGGACAGATGGGCGGCCGTGAGGTCCGCGAGGAACGAGTCGCCCGGCTTCAAACCGGCGACTGCTGCCCGGACCGGTGCCGGGTCGGGCAGAGCGCGGAGCGCGTCGAGGACCATGTCGGCCGGGTACCACTGGCGAAGCGCCCGGGCCGACCATTGAGGGGGGAGGTGGAGCAGTTCACGCAGCCGCCTGTCGCTGTCTGGCGCCGGTGACCGCATCGAGCCTGCAGACTCGGGATGCGGTCGCACCAGATCGCCGTGTGCGTTCTCCCAACGCTCACGATGTTTCCGCCGCTCGTCGTCGACGCGGGTGCGGACCTCCGCGGTCGGCGGCGATACGGCGTCCCGGTATAGCTCCAGACGCCTGGCGAGCGCGCCGTGCAGAGCCTCGCCGATTGGCGTGAACTCCGCGTGGCGGCTGAGCTCGCTCAAAAGTGTGTCAGCGTAGCCGATGATGTGGTACGTGCGGCGCTCGAGCCGCTGCACCGGGGCCAGCTGCGGCGCCCGGACGTAGAAGCCCAGGATATTGACGAACGTGTACGCCGCGTGCAGCAGGCCGCTGAGCGGGCGGGGGTCGTCACGCAGCGGTGAGTAGTACAACGCCTCGTCGGTCGGGCCCGCGAGGAGCGGGTCGAGCTGGGCCAGCGCGTAGAGCTTCTGGTGCGCGTACTCGTGGACGAGCGCCTCCGTGAGCTGGAGATGGTCACCGAGTGAAAGCGCGACCAGCCCGGGCGCCTCACGGAAGCTGGCGCTGAAATGTTTGAGCGGATCGGGCGTCGCGAGCGGGACGATGGCGTTCACCCCCAGCCGCATCTCGGCGCCGAGAACCGGATCGACGTTGTCCACTATGGACCATGCGGTCGCGAGGCGGTCGACCCACTCGACCCCCTCGGGCCGGATCGGTTCGGCGTACATGAAGCGCGTTCGCCCGCCGAGACGGAGATCCTGGTCAAGCCAGTTCACCTCGACCGCCGTCCCCGGCAGGCATGCCACGGTGAGTCTGTCGTATGGCACGGGCGTGCCGCTCGCGTCGGTGAGCTCCACCGTGTCGCCCGCCACCCGTACGGTAATCGGCGCGTACGGCTTTGCCGCCCGCGGTGCCAGGCAGAGCCCTGCGCCGGGGAACACGACACGTCCGGCGCGGTCACCGCGCACCGTGGCCACGAACGAGCCCTCGCCGACGAGATGGCATGCGGAGAGAGCGAAAGCCGAGGCCTTGGCGAGGTGGCGGGCGAAGTGGCCCCCCGGCCGCAACTCGTGTGCCTGGCGCGAAAGCAAGTCCCACGCCACCTCCACCCAGAATGCGACACTCGGGTGAGCCAGCACCCGACGCTGAGTCTCCGCCGGTCGGCTGAGTAGATCGGAGAACGCGGCAGTAAACCCGTACCGGTCGGCCCATTCCGGCGCCTGCGCCGCCAGCCTTTGCTGGATCCGCCTCATACCGATCATCGTCGACTGGAGCCGGGCCAGGAACAACGCGCGCACCAGCGGATCGTTGGCCCCGGTCGGCTCGGCGAGCGCCACGACCGTCGCAGGTTCAAGGCGTACGCTCATGCGAGCCTGGCCAGGTCCTGGTCCACCACCGTCGTGATCTCGCGGATGAGCTTCATGAGATCCGCGCAGTAGACCGAGGGGTTGTTGAAGCCGGCTTCGGCCGAATACCGGTGCGGAAAGTACCCGCCTCCGCATACCCGGACGAGATCACAGGCCTGGCATATCGGGCTCAGCGTCGCCCAAGCGTCCTGACGCGCCCGCACTGACGGCGATCGCAGTGCGTCGTCGAAGCTGTGGTCGAAAACGTTAAGCCCCAAGTCACAGGCGCCCTCGAAGGTTACCTTGAGCGTGTCCACCGCCTGCAGCCCACCGTTCGTCTCGACGACGATGAGATCGACGGGTTGCAGACCCCATTCCTCGGAACTGTTCTGCGCGCCGAGGTGCAGTGCGACGACATCCCGGAAGCGGCGAATCCGAATGGGTTGGGGGCGTTCGTCGTACCATTCGCGGAAGATCCGCAACAGCCAGTCCGCATACGGCGTGGTGCCGGGCGAATCCTTACCCGGCGGCCTCAGGTCGTGGTGCCCGAGGGGCAAAAGGAAATCGATGTTCGGCGGCTCGAAGCCGCGTAGGAACCGGTACACCTCGAGCGGGTCGTGGCGCAGGTCGATCACTGCCAGGACACCGCCCCACACCGGTCGGCCCCAATCACTACTGAGCAGCGTCAAGGCCCGATGAGCGCCCGCGAAGGACGGTCGACCGGCATGGTCCACTCGATGCCGGTCATGTGCCTCCGCAGGCCCGTCGATGCTCAGCCCGAACGACAGGTTCCGCTCACGACAGAACTCCAGCGTCGCCTCATCGTAGAGAACACCGTTCGTCTGACCGTGCCATCTGATCGTGACATTCTTGGTTGGCTCGGTGATCGCGTCGCAAAGTTCGCGCAGATAGGGCAGCCCCAGCAACAGCGGCTCACCGCCGTGAAGGATGACGTTCACCTCGCGTAGGTGATGTGTCATTGCGTGCTCGTTGATCCGCCGACCGAGCTGCGCCGCCGTCCGCATCGACATCCGCTGCGGTTGACGACGCCAGCTCTGGTCAGCGTGGCGATAGACGTAGCAGTAGTCGCAGTCTAGATTGCACCGGGACGCGACCTTGCAGATGAATGTGGTCATGGGTGCAGTGGTCACCGCGGCCGCCGGCGTCAACGCATCCCTGATCTTCGGCCTCACCACGAGGTCGAGGAATGTTGCGAGAAGGAACTGTGCGAGCTGTGCATCACGCCGCCCGCCGCACCCGCACCATCACGGGACGCGTAGACCTCAGTGAGAATGTTGCCGAGTGCGCTGCCCTCGAGGGCGTCGACGCTACCGAGGCCGAAGTCAGCAAGCGCGGTGCTGACATCGACAGGGGATGATTCGCGAGCCTGGTCCATGGATGTCTCCTTGGTGATTCGGGTGCAGGGACCGGAAACCCACGAACATGGCGGGCCTGCACGTGGCGTGTCCGGATCAACGCCGTATTTGTGACTTTGTTTTACACGCGTCGGCCGGGGTGTGAGGCCCCCCTCGTTCCAATGAGGAATCGGGTCTTGACAGGCGGAGACTTAAAGTAGCGAGCATTGATCGATGTCCCTGACTCGGCGTCTTGGTCGCTCGGCTCATCCACCACCCAGGGGTGCGCATGGATCTGGATCTCGGTTTGGTCGCCGACTTCTTGGTGCTGGTGGAGGAGCGGCACTATGGGCGTGCGGCCGTGCAGCTGCACCTGACCTCATCGGCGTTGGCCAAGCGCATCCAACGTCTGGAACGACAACTCGGGGTCGCCCTCGTCGAGCGGGATCCTGCGGGTGTGCTCGCCGTGACCTCCGCGGGCCGGCGGTTCGCGACCGCCGCCGTACCCCTGATCGCTCAGGCCTGCGCCGCCCGCGAGATTGCCCGGGCCGCACCCGCCCGGTACACGCTGCGGATCGGTGTCCCTGCCGGCACGGGCGGGATCCTTAAATACTTCGACATGAGCGGCATCGCGAGGGAGGTCCGCCGCAGCTTTCCCGAGACCCGGCTGGTGCGCCAGGATGTTCCCTTTCCCGTGCTCACCCGCTGCCTGCCCGACCATCAGGTGGACCTCTTGTGGACCTTCGCGCCCGTGCGGCATCCCATCGTGGACTCCTTCCCCCTGACCGCCGTCAGTGCGCGTATCGGCGTGGTCGCCGCCCGGCATACCCTCGCCGACTCCGATGCGGTGAACGTGGAGGACTTCAGTGAGGAACCGATCCTGTACAACCCGGCCATCTCCGAGGAGTGGATGAACCAGTTCTGGCTCGCGGACGTACGGCCCCGCCGCGAGGCGCGCCTGGTCGAGACCGACGTAGGGACCTTCGCCCGCGTCCTGCGCCAAGTCGCCGACGGCACAGCCGTGATAGCCACCGTTGCGGAGATCGCCCCGTTCCTGGGCCCCGCCTTCCGCGCGGTGACGCTGACCGGCGCCGCCCCCGTGGCCTTCCATATCGCATGCCGACGCACTGACCGGCGGGGCGCCGTTCATGCCCTGGTGGAGGCCTTCCAGGCTCTCGGTCCACGCAGCCTGCTTGGCGGGGGGCCTCACTAGGCTTTCGCGTTACTGAGTGACTACGCGCCCGAACGCACACCCCCATCAGCGGATGAAACGCCCTATAAGCGCTCCCCACCGACGGCGGCAGGCTGACGTCGGCGCCTGTCAAGTCGCATCGGGCGGTCAGGTGGCCGGCGTCGGCTCGCCCTTGATCGACCGGATGAGGAGCTGGGCGACGTCCACGACCTCCAGCGTCTCCTTGGCCTGGCCGTTGTTCTTCTTCTCGTTGATCGCGTCTCCCAGCATGACCAGGCAGAA
>NZ_JBFBCI010000023.1:0-117043 GCF_040683095.1 Sphaerisporangium sp. NPDC051017 | reverse complement strand
AAGATCAGCGACGACGAGAAGAAGACTTCTCCCCGTAATTCCCCGATCTGTCGATCATCCCAATAGCCCGATTGCCTTCACCGCTTGGGATCAAGTGGATGGTGTCGGGCAGTCGAGGCAGGCCCGGGTCTTTCGCCTGGCGGCGGCGCCGGTACCACATGTTGTCGGACTCGCGTAGCCGCACCAGGCAGGAGCCGTCTTCCAGGCGGCGCACGATCGTGGCGGGCACGGACTTCGTCCCGTTCTTCACCCGCCAGATCAAGTGCGCGCCGGTGGCCGAAAAGCGGATCCACCGGGCCATGGAGAAGAAGTTCCGGTCCGCCAGGTTGACCGTTCCGGGGCCGAACGCGTCCACAAGGTCGTCGGCCAGGGGTTGCTCCCCGGTTCCGTAGGAGCCGATCGCCGCCGCGCGTACCCACCTGGTCGCACACGTGACCAGGGTGACCACTCGGGCATGCGGGTTGTTTCCGCCGGTGGGAACGGCGAACTGCTCCGCGCACGAGCCGATCGATGGCAGCGCCATCGTGGTTCCATCGATGGCGGTGACCACCAGCCCGAACGCGTACGCGCCAGGGATGCCGGCGCCGGCCTTCGGTTCCATCGCGGCGGCCTGGCCGGACAACTCGCGCAGCGGGGCCTCACTCAGCCGGGTCCTGGCCGAAGAGAACGCCTGCCCGGTGGGCACCGTGGCGGCGGGGGAACGCGCAGGAAGCTGGGCGAAGGTCCGCGCGAGCACCGAGTCGTAGCCTTCCCCGCTGTACAGGCAGCAGTTCAGCACAGCGGCCAACGTCACCTCGCCGGGCAGGTCCCGCCGCCGCTGATCGACATGTCCGGCTGCCTCCAGAGCCGCGATCACCTGCTCGGCGCTGACCAGGCGGCCCAGCAGCGACGGCCACCGATCGTCCGCACTCGTCCCCCTTTCGGCCGCCGGCCCGGCGGCGATCAACTCGCGCAGCGACCGCCGGACCTCCTCGACCGCGTCGGCGGACACCTTCGGCGAAATGGCGGACGCCGTGGACGAGACGAGCGCGGGCATGCCAGACTGCGACAACGAAGCTCCTGGATCGACGTTGGATCTCGACAATCCCCGTCCTACCAGGAGCTTTTCTACGTCGCAGGCCCCTCCAAAACCCTGACCCGATCTTTGCCGCCCGCGATCAAATCGGAAGTGGATCTACATTTCGACCCTAACTTGAGGGCGGTGGGGCTTGGCCCGCGAGCAACTGTACGAATTCGCCTTCGTGGGGGCTGGACTCAAGTTGCGTGGAGCGACCGCGGCGCCGATGCGGCCCATGGCAATGCCGCTGTTGTCGGCATGACGCTCGGTCCAAGGTGCGGAGACGTGATGCCGTGACCAAGCGAGTCGCAGTTGTCGGCGGCGGCATCATCGGCACCGCAGTGGCACGGGAGCTGACCCGTCGGCTGCCGGGGGTGGATCTGACACTCTTTGAGAAAGAGACCGGCTTGGCCCGACATCAGACCGGACACAACTCAGGTGTAGTGCACGCCGGCTTGTACTACGAGCCTGGTTCTCAGAAGGCCCATCTGTGTCGCCGTGGGGTCGGCCTGCTCACTGAGTTCGCCGAGGAGCACTCCATCGCCCATGAGATTTGCGGCAAGGTCGTCGTAGCCCGCACTGAAACCGAGGTCCAGTTGCTTCGGAATATCCTCAACCGGGCCGTCGCCAATGGAGTACCGGGGGTGGAACTACTATCCCCAGCAGCTTTACGCGACATAGAACCTCATGTGGAGGGTATGGCCGCACTCCACTCGCCGACCACCTCGATCATCGACTATGCCGCGGTCACAGAGGCCCTCGCGCGCGAGGTGGTCCTCGCCGGCGGGACCATCGAACTTGGCACACGGGTCACGCGCCTCGCATTTCAAGGAGGGTTGGTGCGGGTCACCTCGTGCCCGACAAGCGACCCGGCAAGCGCCGAGTCCGCGACGTACGACCTTGTGGTCACATGTGCGGGGCTGCATTCTGACCGTCTGGCCCCGAGGACCGGCGACCAACCTCGAATCATCCCCTTCTTTGGGACCTACCTGGAGGTGAGCGAGCCGCGGGCACATCTCGTGCGCGGACTTGTCTATCCGGTTCCAGATCCCCGCTACCCGTTCCTCGGCGTTCACCTCACGCCGACTGTGGACGGCCGGCTGCTGCTCGGACCTAATGCCTTCTTGGCACTGGACCGCGAGGGCTATGCTGCTCGGGCTTTCAATCCCCGCGATGTGGTCGACATCCTCGGCTTCCGGGGATTCTGGAGATTTGCGGCATCCAACACTCGCGCGGCGGCTCGGGAGCTGGCCGGGGTGCTCACGCCACGGTTCCTGGTCCGCGACGCCCAGACGATGTTTCCGGACCTCCGGCCTGCCGATGTGGCGCCGGCCGGTCGGGGCGTGCGTGCCCAAGCGGTGACGCCGGCCGGGCGGTTGCTCGATGATTTCGCGATTCGCTCGAGTGGCCCACTCGTAGAAGTGCTCAACACGCCCTCCCCGGGTGCCACGGCTTCGCTCGCCATCGCGGAGCACATCGTCAATGAGGCGTTGACAGTGTCCGCGTAGGTCATTCGGCTGGATCCCCGGTACGGAGATCAGGCCGGGACGGGGCGCGTCGCGCGGCGTGGGAAGCGGTACGCCGCCACGGCGGACGTGAACGCCGTCAGGAAGCCCTCCATGTCCGATTCGGAGGTCACGATCACCCCGCGCGTGGGATCGGGCGCGACCCGGGCGAGGTCGAGCAGGTCGGCGCCCTCGCCGATCGACCCGACCGGCTTGCCGTGCTTGTACGCCTCGGCCACGAAGTGCACCGCGTCGCCGTCCTCGGCCAGGGCGCGCACGCTCTGCGCGCCGCCGGGCACGACGACCGCGTCGTACAGAACCGACGCCGTGGTCGGCATGGGCCTGGTGACCATGAGCTCTTCGCCCGCAGTGCCCCGTACGGATCCGCCGCGCGCGGCGAGGACCTCGCAGATGGCGCCGCGCATGGTCAGCTCGGTCATGAGGCATCGCACGTGCGAGGCGTCGACGCCGTCCGCGACCAGGAACGCGATCTTCCTGGTGGCGATGGTGTCGGCGCGCTCGTGGTCCATGCTGAGCGCCGGGGAGCTGCGGCCGTGGTTGGGACGCAGCGGCGTGCCCGGCGGGTCCACGCCGATGCCCTCGGCGACGGTCACGGCGAGGTCGTGGTCGACCTCGTTGAGGTTGCGCACGACGCCTTCCTGCACGTGGCGGGCCGTGACCTTGCCCAGTTCGAACTGGAAGGCGGCGACGATGTGCGCGCGCTCCCAGTCGGACATGCTGTTCCAGAACAGCGTGGCCTGGCTGTAGTGGTCGGAGAAGCTCTCGCTCCGCTTGCGGATCTTGTACCCTTCGACCCGCTCCTGGTAGTGGTGGTACGCGCGCCCGTCGGCGGGCACCGGCCAGCCGCCGTCCAGCGAGTTCGGGTGGTAGGCCGCCTTGCCCTTGTCGATCCGCATCTGGTGGTAGCCCTCGCGATGATGGTTGTGGACGTCCACGACCGGGCAGTTGACCGGGATCTGCGGGAAGTTCGGCCCGCCGAGCCTGATGAGCTGGGTGTCGAGGTACGAGAACAGGCGGCCCTGCAGCAGCGGGTCGTTGGTGAAGTCGATCCCCGGGACGACGTTGCCGAGGTGGAAGGCGACCTGCTCGGTCTCGGCGAAGAAGTTGTCCGGGTTACGGTCGAGCACCAGCCTCCCCACCGGTCGCACCGGTACCAGTTCCTCGGGAATGATCTTCGTCGCGTCGAGGAGGTCGAAGTCGAACGCGTGCTCGTCCTCCTCGGCGACGAGCTGGACCCCCAGCTCGTACTCGGGGAAGGCGCCCTGCTCGATCGACTCCCACAGGTCGCGGCGGTTGAAGTCGGGATCCTTGCCCGCGATCTTCTGCGTCTCGTCCCAGACCAGGGACCGCTTGCCGAGCTTGGGCGTCCAGTGGAACTTCACGAAAGTCCCCAGGCCGTCCGCGTTGACGAGGCGGAAGGTGTGCACGCCGAAGCCCTGCATCATGCGGAAGCTGCGCGGCAGCGCCCGGTCGGACATCAGCCACATGATCATGTGGGTGGTCTCCGGCTGGAGCTGGACGAAGTCCCACAGCGTGTCGTGCGCCGACGACGCCTGCGGGATCTCGTTGTCCGGCTCCGGCTTCACCGCGTGGACGAAGTCGGGGAACTTCACGGCGTCCTGGATGAAGAACACCGGGAAGTTGTTGCCGACCAGGTCGAAGTTGCCCTGCCGCGTGTAGAACTTGGTGGCGAACCCCCGTACGTCCCGCACCGTGTCGGCGGAGCCGCGCGACCCGGCGACGGTCGAGAAGCGAACGAACACCGGCGTCCGCAGGCCGGGCGTGGTGAGGAACTCCGCGCGGGTGAACACGGACAGGGAGTCGTCGTAGGGCTCGAAGTAGCCGTACGCCCCCGAGCCGCGGGCGTGCACGACGCGTTCGGGGATCCGCTCGTGGTCGAAGTGGGTGATCTTCTCCCGGAAGTGGAAGTCCTCCATCAGCGTGGGACCGCGCTCGCTCGCCTTCAGCGAGTTGTCGGTGTCGTCGATGGGGATGCCCTGGTCGGTCGTGAGAACCGTGTCCCGCTTCTCGACCCGGGAGGGATCGAGCCGCCTGTCCTTCTCCGTGCGGTGGTGGTCGCCGCGGTGTTCGTCGCTGGTCATCGTCGTAACCCCCGATCAAACGTCGATCGATGGACCTCGGGCCCGTTCATCGTGGCCCGCAGGCCACGGGCTTCGCGCGGGGGCGGCACTGCAGGCCTCCTCGCGACGCCTTTCCGGGGGCGTAACCGGGGGAGTACGCCCGTCCGGGCGGTATGTTCTCGTGGCGCGAGCCCGTTCGCGGCGGCGCAGGCGATTGTGCGTGAGCACGAGCGACGCGCCGTAGACGACGTGCGCCGCGATCATGGTCACCTGCCGCCCGGGGCGGTCGCGGTGGGCGGGCGACAAGGTTACAGTGCCCCCGGCCGAGGAGCGCAAACCCGCGTCATCGCAGGTCAGAGGGCTCGTGTAGGTATAGCGGAGGTCAGGGGAAGGACGCGTCGGCGTCATGGCCGGCGACGGCGAGCACCCCGTCGATCTCGCTGAGCGTCGCGATGAGCTGGGGGATCGAGCCCGCGCCGTGCAGGCTGACCCACACGGTGATCGCCCGGGGGTCCCGCGAGGTGCTCTGCTGGTCGATCGACAGCTCGCTCAGGCTGAACCCCCGCCTCGTGCACTCCTCCATCACCTGCCGGAGCACGCCCCGGCCCTCGGTGTACCGCAGGTGGAGCCGCGAGGGCGTCAACTTGGAGACCGGCAGCAGGCGGGCCAGCGGCGCGAGGAGGTACATCGTCGCGAAATGCCCCGCCGTGACGACGAGGGCCAGCAGCCACAGACCGGCCCCGGCCGCCATCCCTACACCCGCCGTCAGCCAGATCGTCGCGGCGGTGGTCAGCCCGCGCACCGCGTCCCGCCGGATGAAGATCAGGCCCGCGCCGATGAAGCCGATGCCCGAGACGATCTGCGCGGCCACCCGGGACGGGTCCAGGGCGACGTGGGTGCCGAGCACGTCGAAGAAGCCGTACTTCGACACGATCATGATCAGGGCCGCCGCGAACCCGACGGACGTGTGGGTGCGCAGCCCGGCGCTCTTCTGCCGGACCTCCCGCTCGGCGCCGATCGCGGCGGAGAGCACGAACGCGAGGACGAGCTCTCCGATCTGCCGCCAGCCCTGCCCGGAGAGCTCCAGGTATGGCAGCCCCATCGACCCAGATTAGTGCAGGTCAGGGCGCTGGAGCGGCAAGGCGCAGCGCCTCGGCGAGTACGCCCGGCGCCTCGGCCAGCGACGGCCCGTACCAGGTGAGGTGGCGGCCGCTCACGAGCGCCGCAGGGACGCCGGGGAAGAACCCCGGGCCGTCGTCGGCGGTGAACCGGTACGGCTCGTCCGGCAGTACGACCAGGTCGGGGGCGGTCGCGAGCAACTCGGGCAGCGGGATCTTCGGGTACCGCTCCGGATGGCCGGCGTAGATGTTCTCGACGCCCAGGCGCAGGAGCACGTCGCCGAGGAAGGTGTCCCGCCCGGCGACCATCCACGGCTTGCGCCACACCGGGATCACGGCCCGCCGCGTGCGCGTGAGGTCTCCGGCCTCCTGCTGGGTGCGGGTGACGTCCCCGCGCGTGGCGTCCCAGCCCTCCTGCGGCGTGCGCGCGACGTCGCCGGCCTCCTGCCAGGCGCGTTCGGCGGCGGTCAGCCATGGCGGCTCCGGCAGACCCAGCGCACCGGTCAGCATGCGCCGCAGCGAGGACAGCGCGTCGTCGAGCGTCCGCACGTCGGTGACCCAGACCGGCACGCCCGCCGCGCGCAGCGCGTCGAGGTCGGGGACCCGGTTCTCCTCCTCGTTGGCCACGACCAGGTCGGGGGCGAGCGCGATCACGGCCGCGACGTCGGGGTTCTTGGTGCCGCGCACGCGGGCGACGTCGAGGTCCTCCGGGTGCGAGCACCAGTCGGTGGCGCCGACGAGCAGGCCGGGCGCCGTGGCCGCGATCGACTCGGTCAGCGAGGGCACCAGGGAGACGACCCGGCGCACCCGCGCGGGCAGGGGGACGGGCAGACCGAGATCGTCCTCGGCGAGCCGTGCATGCGCGTTCACGACGGACCTCCTGGCCCTAGGCGGTGGTCGGCACGGGGACGTTCCGAAGGGCGGCGGTGGTTCACGTGGAGACGTTCCGCGCGCCGGTGGTGGTTCAGGCGGGGACGTTCCCCGGGCCGGTGGCGGTGTGGGCGGGGAGTTATCGCCCGCAAGTGGCGGGTCACAGGGGGCCTCCTGTCAGGCGTGCCCACTGGGCCGCCCGGTCGGCGGTGGGGATCAGGGCGCAGTCGTCGCAGTAGCCGCCGGGCTGGACGCGGTAGTACAGGCAGCAGCTCGACCGGACGAACAGGTGTGTACCGGGCGCGGGCTCCGCGAGCCGGCCGGTCCCCGCGAGGACGCCGAGCCGCAGCACGTCGCCCACCAGGCGTGCCGCGCGCGGCGCGAGGTCGGGCCGGGCTTGCGGCAGCGTGCGCAGGATGCCGGCCAGCGCGGAGCCGGCATTGCCCCACAGCAGCCCGCTCGCGATCTTGCTCACACTGCGGAAGGCTTCGGCCAGGGGTTCCAGCATTTCGGTCACGACGGTCCGGTAGACCAGCTCGGCCACCTGACCGTTTCCCGTGCCGGGTCCTCCGATGATTCCGGCCGCACCGGCGGGCGCGGCGCCGGTTCCGGGGGCCAGGGTCAGGCCGATTCCAGGGCCGAAGGCCGGACTGGCTTCAGAGGCGGGGGCCGGGCCTGTCCCGGGGGCGGGGGCCGGGCTGGTTTCGGGGGCTGCACCGGTCGCGAGGGATGGGAGGACGAGCCAGCGCATGGTGGAGGGCGGCGCCCACAGAGGCAGCGGTCCGGTCGGGACCGGGCGCCACAGCAGGTGTTCGGACACGGTGGCCGGGAGCAGGCCGTACGCGCTGACCGTGCCGACCACTGGGGACCACATGCGGGCCGCGAGCCCCTGGAACAGGATGGACGCCGCGACCCGGTCCTCCCGGACGCCCAGCCGCCGCCTGTAGTCGGTGATCCGGGCGCGCAGGGCCTCGGTGTCGCGGGACAGCTCGCGCAGAGGCCGCCAGAGCGGCTCGTCCTCACGCCCGGCGTCGGACGAGATCTCGAAATACGGCCCGATGGCGGACACTTCGGCCAGGGCTTTCGTGACCAGAGCGGGTTCGGCGGTCACCATGCCGGAGGGGAAGCCCTCCGGGAGGTCACCCGGAGACGGAGTCGGAGACGGCGATGTCGTCACACCTCGCATTCTTCGTCACCCGCCCCGCCCGGCCGTGCCCGGCCCCGGGTGTCACTCGTCCCGCGTCCCCGGCCGGCCCCTCGACCTCGTCCCCGTCCCTGGCTGGCCCTCGGCCTCGCCCCCCGTCCTCGGTCGGCCCCTCGGCCTCGTCGTCGGCCGCGGCCCGGCTTCGTCGCGTCCCCGGAGCTTGTCCCCGGGCCTTGTCCTCGGGCCTCGTCCCCGGGGCCCGAGCGCTGTCTCGGGTCAGACGGCTTCCATGATTTCGTGCATGAGGTCGCTGTTCGCCATCTCCGACGCGACCGGGGTGGGGACGGCGGCCATGCCGTCGATCTGGACGGTCAGCTCAGGGGTGCTGAGGCCGGCGAGCACGGCGATCGAGTTGGCGGGGTAGCCGCCGTCGGGGTACCACCGGTCGAACGTTCGCTGCCGGTGACCGCGCTGACGTTCGAGTCGATCCTCTTCGCGGGACGCCCGGCCGTTTTGGGTCTTGCTCAAGGGTTGGCCCGGAGTTATGTTGCACGCAACTCTTAGGAAACTTTCCTAAAGGAAAGAGCTCCCACATGCGCCGATTCTCCGTTGTACTGCTGCTCGCGCTCGTGGCGACCGCCCTTGCGATCCCCGCGAACGCGGCGGCGGCCCGCCTCACCGCGGCGTTCACCCTGACCGGCACCCAGGGCAAGTTCGTCGTGAGCAACCCGGGCACCACCGCCGTGACCGGCTGGTCGATCCAGTTCGACCTTCCCGCCGGAGTGACCGTCTCCAACCCGCAGAACGCCACCGCCACCCAGAGCGGGACCCGCGTGACGCTCAACCCGGCGTACTACATCGCCACAGTCCAGCCGGGCGGGAACACCGAGCCGTACAGCCCGGCGTTCACGTTGAGCGCGGCGGCCCAGCCGGCGAACTGCACGATCGGTGGCGCCAACTGTGACGGCAGCGGAGAAGACCCGCCGCCCCCGGCGCCGCTGACCGCGATCTACTCCGCCTCGGGGACGACCGGCACGTACGTCGTCAACAACAACACCGCCACCGCGCTGAACGGCTGGACGATCACGTTCGACCTGCCCTCGGGCGTCACCGCGAGCGGCGCGCAGAACGCGACGATCAGCCAGAGCGGCACCCACGTCACGCTCACCCCCGTCTACTACAACACGACGGTCGCCGCGAACCGGAGCACCGAGCCGTACAGCCCGTCGTTCACGCTGAGCAGCGCGTCGGCCTCGCCCTCGAACTGCCGGGTCAACGACGTGCGCTGCGACGGCGCCGCCGACACCCCGCCCGGCGCGCCCGGAAACCTGCGCTCGCCGGTCAAGACGACCAGGACCGTCTCGCTGGCGTGGGACGCCTCCACCGGCGGCAGCCTGCCGGTCACGGGCTACCAGGTCTTCCGGGGCACCGCCCTCGCCGCCGAGGTGACCGGCACCAGCACCACCGTGACCGGCCTCACCCCGAACACCGCGTACTCGTTCACGGTGAAGGCCAAGGACCGCAAGGGCAACCTGTCCCCGGCGAGCGCCGCCCTGTCGGTGACGACGAGCAACCCGGCCGACGACACCCAGGCGCCGACCGTCCCCACCGGCCTGCGCAGCACGTCCACCGGCCCCGCCGAGATCGCGCTCGCGTGGACCGCCTCCACCGACAACAAGGGCGTGGCCGGGTACGACGTCTACAACGGGTCGGCCCTGGCCGCCAGCGTCATCGGCACCTCGGCGACGGTCACCGGCCTGTCGCCGTCCACCGAGTACACCTTCACCGTGCGGGCGCGTGACCTGTACGACAACCTGTCCGCGCCGAGCGCCGCGCTCAAGGTCAGCACGACCGACATCATCGGCAGCGGCTACGCGCGGGTCGGCTACTTCGTGCAGTGGGGCATCTACGGCCGCCAGTACTTCGTCAAGAACCTGGACACGACGGGCGCCGCCGCCAAGCTGACCCATCTGAACTACGCGTTCGCCAACATCGACCCGCAGAACCTGACCTGCCTGCAGGGCGTGACCCGGGGCACCACGACCAACCCGCAGGACCCGAACCAGGGCGACGGCGCGGGCGACGCCGACGCCGACTACGGGCGGCCGATGAGCGCCGCGCAGTCGGTGGACGGCCAGGGCGACACCGGCTGGGAGAGCCTGCGCGGCAACTACAACCAGCTCAAGAAGCTCAAGGCCAAGTACCCCAACATCAAGATCCTCATCTCGATCGGCGGCTGGACGTACTCGAAGTACTTCTCGGACGTGGCGGCCACCGACGCCGCGCGCAAGAAGTTCGTGGCCTCCTGCATCGACACCTACATCAAGGGCAACCTGCCCGTCTACAACGGCGCAGGCGGCCCCGGCAGCGCCGCGGGCATCTTCGACGGCATCGACCTCGACTGGGAGTGGCCGGGCGCCGAGGGCCACCCGGGCAACCACGTCAGCCCGAACGACAAGGCCGGCAACACGCTGCTGATCGCCGAGTTCCGCCGTCAGCTCGACGCGCTGACGCTGGAGACCGGCAAGCGGTACCAGCTCACCGCGTTCACCCCGGCCGACCCGGCGAAGATCGCCGCCGGCTGGGACCTGCCGGAGGTCGCCAAGTCCCTGGACATCTTCAACGTGCAGGGCTACGACTTCCACGGCTCGGGCAGCGACAACTCCTGGGAGCCGAACCGGACCGGTCACCAGGGCAACCTGTACGCCGACGCCGACGACCCGTACAGCTTCCACTTCAGCGTGGAGAACGCGATCAACGTGTACCTCCAGGCCGGGGTGAACCCCCGCAAGCTGACCATCGGCCTCGCCTACTACGGGCGCGGCTGGCAGGGCGTGGCGGACGGCGGCAAGTTCGGCGAGTGGCAGTCGGCGACCGGCGCGGCGCCTGGCCAGTTCCAGGAGGAGGCGGGCACGCGCGGCTACGCCAACCTCGTGGCGAGCGTGCCGGGCTGCACCGTGCGGCACGACGAGGTCGCGGTGGCCACGTACTGCTACACCGGCAACGGCGGGCAGTGGTGGAGCTTCGACGACACGTGGTCGATCCAGAAGAAGGCCGCGTGGCTGCGGTCGAAGAACCTGCTCGGGGCGATGATCTGGGAGATGTCCGGTGACCCGGGCACGCTCACCGGCGCCCTGGACGCCGCGCTGAGGTAAGGGGCGAGGAGTCAGGAGCCGCTCGGCCGGTCGTCCTCACGGGCGGCCGGTCGTTCGGTTTCCGGGATGCTCCCGTGCTGGTCGCGGGTGTTTCGCCCGGTCTTCGGGGTCTCGGCACGGGCGCCCGTGCCGAGACCCGACCTATGTTACCTACGAGTCAGTAATTTGTAATGTGAGCTTGTAAATCAGGCAAAGCGGGCTGACATTCTGATCAACCGTTGCCACGGGGGACCAGCCCCAGGAGGCCCGCTTGCCCACCCCACCCCCCACCCTCAGCCTTCGCGTCCTCGCCGTCCTCACCACACTCGTCAGCCTGCTGGCCGTCGTCGCCGTGGTCGCCGCTCCCGCGCCCGCCGTCGCCGCCGCGCCGCCCGTCCCCACGTCCATCGCCTCGATGGGCGACTCGATCACCCGCGGCTTCAACGCGTGCGGGTTCTACGTCGACTGCCCGTCACGGTCGTGGTCCACCGGGTCCACCACGTCCGTCAACAGCCACTACCTGCGCGTCCGCAACGTCTCCCCGTCCCTCGTCGCCTACAACGACGGCAAGACGGGCGCCGTGGTCGCCGACATGACCGCCCAGGCCCAGCAGGCCGTCTCCCAGCGCGTCGGTTATGTCACGATCCTCATCGGCGCCAACGACGCGTGCACCTCCTCGGAGTCCACGATGACCTCGGTCGCCGACTTCGAGGCCCGGTTCCGCTCGGCGATGAGCACGCTCACCACCGGCCTTCCCGGCGCGTCGATCTTCGTCGCCAGCGTCCCCGACGTGAAGCGGCTGTGGGAGGTCGGCAAGGACAACACCGCCGCCCGCACGGCCTGGGCGGCGTTCGGCATCTGCCAGTCGCTGCTCGCCAACCCCCGCTCCACCAGCGCCGCCGACGTCGAGCGGCGCGACCGCGTGCACCAGCGCGTCGCCGACTACAACGCCGTGCTCGCCCGCGTGTGCGGCGAGGTGGCGACCTGCAAGTACGACGGCGGCGCGGTGTTCAGCTACCCGTTCGCCCTCTCCCAGATCAGCACCTGGGACTACTTCCACCCCAACACCACCGGCCAGCAGGTGCTCGCCTCGGTGACCTACGCCGCCGGCTTCGGCTGGTAGCGGACCTCAGGAGCCACTGGGAGCCGCCGGGATTCGTCGGGATTCGCCGGGAATCACGGCACGACGTACGTCGCGTCCCGGGCATCGGTGATCGCCATGTGCCCGGGCGCGTGCCCGATCGCGAAGGGCGGCCGTGACGCGGTCACGGCCGCCTGCGGCGTCACCCCGCAGGCCCAGAACCGTTCCGGCCGGAAACGCCCTTCTAGTCCGCGCTCAGCCGGAACCGGACCCGCTGCCCCGGGCGGACCTGCGCCGCGCGGTCCACGTCCCGCGTGCGCACCACCGCGATCACCGGATAGCCGCCGGTCACCGGGTGGTCGGCCAGGAAGAGCGTCGGCTGCCCTGACGGCGGCACCTGGAGGGCCCCCGGCACCATGCCCTCCGGGGGGAGCTCCCCGTCCCGCACGCGTTCGAGGACCGGCCCGCGCAGCCGCATGCCGACCCGGTTGCTGTCCGCCGTCACCTCGTACGGCTCCGCGCACAGCGCCCGCAGCGCGCCCGAGGCGAACCAGTCGTCCCGCGGCCCCGGCAGGACGGCGAGGACGGGCACGTCGTCGCGCGGCTCGGCGACCGCCGCCAGGTCCACGCCGGGGAAGCGGCCCGGCGGCGGGCCCACCGGCAGCAGCGCGCCGGCCCGGAGCAGGTCCGGGCCGAGCCCCGCCATGACGTCCGTGGCCCGAGACCCGAGCACCTCGGGCACGTCCAGCCCACCCCGGACCGCGACGTACGTGCGCAGGCCGTACCTCGGCACCCCGAGCCGCAGCGTCGCCCCGTCCGGCAGGCGCTCGACGGCGTGATGGCCGATGCCGCGCGCCCGCCCGGACGCCTCGATCACGGTCCCCGGGCACGGCGCGCCGCTCAGCGCGACCAGCAGGTCGCCATGCGCGCGTACGGCCAGGCCGCCCAGCGTCACCTCCAGCGCCGCCGCGCCCTCGGGGTTGGCCAGCAGCCGGTTGGCCAGCCGCAGCGAGCCCCGGTCGGCCGCGCCGGAGCGTCCCACCCCGAGATCGCCCCGCCCGGGACGCCCGAGATCCTGCACGCTCGCCAGCGGCCCGGTCGCGACCACCTCCAGCAGGCGGAACGTCTCACCCACGGCCGGCCTCCACGAACCGGACGCGCGCGCCGGGTCGCAGCAGCGCGGGCGGGTCGGCGGCGACGTCCCAGACCGTCAGCTCCGTGCGGCCGATGAGCCGCCAGCCGCCGGGGGACTCGCGCGGGTACACCGCGCTGAACCCCGCCGCCAGCGCCACCGCCCCGGCCGGCACCCGCACGCGCGACTCGGTCCTGCGGGGGACGCGCAGCCGGGGGTTGCCGCCGACCAGGTAGGCGAACCCGGGGGCGAAGCCGGAGAACGCCACCGTCCACAGCGTGCCGGTGTGCGCCTCGACCACCTCGCGCTCGGACATGCCGGTCAGCCCGGCGACGTCGGTGAGGTCGGCGCCGTCGTACACGACGGGGACCGTCACCTCGCCCGCCGCCGCGCGCCGTCCCGGGGCCGGGCGGGCGTTCAGGACCGCCGACTCGACCGACCCCCGGTCGGCGGGGGGCTCGAACCGGACGAGCAGGGTGCGCGCGGCGGGCAGGATGTCGGTGACCCCGGGCGGGGGGTCGGCGGCGAGCGTGTCGTACAGGGCGAGCACCTCCGCCGCGCCGCCCACCTCCACCAGGACGGCGCCGTCGCCGCAGCGCCGGAACCGCGGGCTCACCGGGGCCTCGCCTCGCCGGCGAAGGACACGATCTCGAACCCGGACGCGGCGAGTGCCTCACGGACCTTGCGGGCCATGGGCACCGGGTCCGGGCTGTCGCCGTGGACGCAGATCGACGCCGCCCGCAGCGACAACGGCGTGCCGTCCACGGCCTCCACTGGATCGCCCTGGGCCACGCGCAGGCAGCGCCGCGCCACCTCCTCCGCATCGTGCAGCACCGCGCCGGGACGGCCGCGCGGGACGAGCGTCCCCTCCGGCGTGTAGGCGCGGTCGGCGAAGAACTCGCCGATCGGGGTCAGCCCGGCGGCCTCGGCCATGCGCAGCCACGCGGAGCCGGGCAGGCCGAGGACCGGCAGGCTCGGATCGTAGGCGCGGACCGCCGCCACGACGGCGGCGGCCTGCACCTCGTGGTGGACGATCGCGTTGTACAGCGCGCCGTGCGGCTTCACGTAGGAGACCCGGCCGCCCGCCAGGCGCGCGAAGGCGTCCAGGGCGCCGATCTGGTAGACGATCTCGTCCGCCAGGTCGCCGGGCGGCACCTCGATGAAGCGGCGCCCGAAGCCCGCCAGGTCCCGGTACCCGACCTGCGCGCCGATGGCGACGCCGCGCGCGACCGCCGTCTCGCACGTGCGCCGCATGATCGTCGGGTCTCCCGCGTGGAAGCCGCACGCGACGTTGGCGCTGGTCACGATGGCCAGCAGCGCCTCGTCGTCGCCGAGCTCCCAACGGCCGAACCCCTCGCCGAGGTCGGAGTTGAGGTCGATCGTTCTGATCAGGCGGGACATGTGGTGCTCCGGGGTCGCTGTTCCTGGTTCCAGTGTGGTCCGTCGCTCGCGCGGCGGTCGGGCCGGGCTCAGATGAGCCGGCGGGCCCGTGTCTCCGGCAGCCCGAGCGGCGCCACGACCGCGAGGCCGTACGCCAGGGTGGTGATGGATTCAACATAAGGATCGTCCTACGATTTGACAATAGCCTAGTGCTAAGATTCTTTCCGTCCACGTCACGGAGAGGGTTGAACGGTCGTGATCGATAGTGCGGAGGCCGCGGCCGCGCGGCTGGCCATGGACCGCGACCTGCTCGGGCGCACCAGCACCGCCGAGCGCGTGGCGGCCATCCTGCGCGAGCGCATCACCGAGGGCGTCTTCGAGCCCGGCGTCCGGCTGCCGGAGGAGACGATCGGCACGGCCCTCGGCGTCTCCCGCAACACGCTGAGAGAGGCGTTCCGCCTGCTCTCGCACGAGCGGCTGCTCGTCCACCAGCTCAACCGCGGGGTGTTCGTCCGCCACCTCACCGCCGAGGACGTCGTCGACCTGTACCGCGTCCGCAGGCTCGTCGAGTGCGCCGCGATCCGGGACGCCGCCCCGCCCTCGCCCGAGGCGCTGGCCGCCCTGCGCGAGGCGCTCGTCGCGGCCGAGGGCGCGGCGGCCGAGGAGCGCTGGCAGGACGTCGGCACCGGCAACATGCGCTTCCACCAGGCCGTCGTCGCGCTCGCGGGCAGCGGCCGGCTCGACGAGATGATGCGCCAGGTGCTCGCCGAGTTGCGGCTGACCTTCCTCGCGATGAAGAACCCGCGCGCCTTCCACGAGCCCTACATCGCGCGCAACCACGAGATCCTCAAGCTGATCGAGGCGGGCGACGCCCCGGGAGCCGAGCGCCTGCTGGACGACTACCTCGCCGACGCCGAGGCGCAGCTCCTCCGCGCCCACTCCTGAGCGGGCCGCGGCCGTGCTGGTAGGGGCCGATTGGGATCGTCATGAGAGTGGTGGCGCCGCCGGGCCGCCCGGCTTCGGTCACCGGTTCGCCGCCGATCCGCCGGGAAGGGACGCGGGAGGACGGTGAGGCGTGACGCGCCGCCCGTGGCGGCCGTGGCCGTCCGCGCGCGTAAATTCGGGGGCGTGAATTCTCGCGCATTCCTATCGTTTGACGCGACGATCACGGCGGTGGGTTGATCGCGCGTTACGGGCGGGCGTTCAGGGCGGGGATTTTCGGCGAAGGCCCGGTGTGCCCGCCGGACGGCCAATAGGGGGCCCAAAAAACAAAAACGGCCGGAGCCTCCGCTCCAGCCGCCATGTTCCCGGGCCCGATGAAGTGATCATCCCCAGGGGGTGTTGCCGTTCTGGGTCGGCGTCGGAGTCGGGGTCGCGGTGGTGCCGTCGGCGAGGTTGGCCACCGCGGTGGGCTGCGCTGTCGCCACGAAGGCCGTCGTCGCGAGGGCGGCGGTGCCGCCGGTGGCGATGACCGCGAGAACGATGATCCGGGTGGCGGTGGTCTTGATGTGGTTGCTCATCGGGCTGACCCCTCGTCTGTGGCCGGTGGCTCACGTCCGTGCCGTTTTCCTGCTCGCAATGACGAAGTTATTAGGGGTCGCTATCCAGGCTCTATCGGCACGCTTCTGCGCCGCCACCCCCCATAGGGGGTTCTTCGATAGCGGTATTTCGCGTGTGCTGGTGGGGGTGCTGGGAATCGGCCGGACGCTTGTGACGCCAGAGGCGCCCCGCCCGCGGGGACCCGGCGCCGCCTCCCCCGGGCGGTGGCGGGAGCGCGTGTGCGGCGGGGGAGGGGCGACGATAGTGATCAAGGGGTGGGTGCGGCCCCGCCGGGGTCAGAGCGCGGTGCCTCCGCCGGACCTGAAGGGGCCGAGCCATGCCAGGACGACACTTCCGAAATTCACGAAAATGACGCGCGGCGGACTGTTCGCCGTCTCGCTGACCAGGAGCCTGACGACGGTCCCGTCCTGCATCCAGGCGGCGAGGTCGTCCTCGCTGGGCTGGTCACCGTGCAGGCGGAGCATCTGGTCGTGAGCCTGCCCGGTCATGCGGATGTGTAGCTCGCACGTTGGGTCGGTGTGCGCCATGGAGGGCCGTCCGGGGTGTTATTGACCGCGCCGAAATCGCCGCCGCTCGCATCCAGCGTACTCCCCGGGGAATCGGTACCCACATGACACCCCTATCGATGAGTGGCGAAAAAGCTCTAAATCACCCGATCTAGCGTGCGGACCCCTATAGGGGGATATTTCCTTGACCGTGCCCTCCGCCGATCGCAAAGTCGCAGTGGAACTGATCGCCCGCCGGTATTCAGCCTCCCCGACTCCCATGACCTTCGACGTCTGTGAGGGTGTGCCATGACGTTGACCGAAGCCGCCGACAGCCACCGTTCCTCCGACTCCACCGTCGCCGCCCGGAACCGGGCCCGTCTCGTCCTCCTCAGCGTCCTCGCGGGCGCGGTCGCCGCCTCCCTGTGGTCCTTCCACTTCGTCGACAGCGTCATCGGGGACAACGTCGCCAACACGCTGCTCGGCTACGACGCCAAGGGCACCGCCATCACCGGCGTCGTCGCCGGGGCGATCTTCGCGTTCGTGTCCGGGCTCGCCGGCACCTTCACCGCCTGCAACGTGGCCGCGTTCGGCGCGGTGCTCCCCTTGGTCCGCCAGGGCGCGTCCTGGCGGGACCGCCTGCGCGAGACGCTGCGCCCGCTCAGCCGCCTGGCGCTCGGCATGATCGTCGTCAGTGGTGTGTACGGCGCCGTCGGGGCGCTCCTCGGCGAGCGTCTGCCGCAGCTCTCGAAGGCGACGATCGGCGACGGGCTGCCCGTGCGGCTGCTCCAGGCGTCCGTGGTGTTCGGGCTGGTCGGGCTGGCCTTCCTCTGGCTCGGCCTGGCCTCGCTGAAGATCCTCCCCGACCCGCTGGCGCGCCTGGAGCGCCGCTACCCGAACGTGCGCATGGTCGTGCTGGGCGCGCTGGTCGGCGGCTTCCTGATCGGCCGCCCCTTCCCGCTGTTCCACAAGCTGTTCGAGTACGCCGCCGAGATCCACAACCCGCTGTACGGGGCCGCGGTGTTCATCCTGCAGTCTCTCGGCAACATCGTGGTGATGGCGGTGCTGTTCGCCGTCCTCATGCTCGCCGCGCGCGGGCGCTTCCCCCGGTGGCTGGCGGCCAAGCCCGGACGCCTGGCCACGGTGGCGGCGGTCGCCTTCCTCGTCGCGGGCTCGTTCACCCTGATCTACTGGGACATCCGCCTGCCGTCGATGTTCGGCTACGGCTGGTATCCCGTCGTCCCCTGGTAGGTCCGCGCCGGATCGAAGTGCAGGCGCACGCTGGTGCCCGACGGGCGGTGGTGGACCCGCACCAGGTCGGCCAGCTCGTTGACGATGACCAGGCCGCGGCCCCGCCTGGTGTGGTCCGGCGGGGGGATCCGCCCCGCGAGGGGGTCGGTGATCTGCCCCGAGTCGTCGAGCTGGCACACCAGCGTGCCGTCTTCGAGCCAGACCGTCACCGTTCCGGGTCCGCAGGTGTACTCGGCGGTGTTGGTCGCCAGCTCGTTCATCGCGATGAGGACGTCGCCGACGCGCCGCTCGTCCAGCCCCGCCGACGCGCCGCAGTCGGCGAGGAAGGCGCGCACGCCCGGGAGCCCGCCCGTGCCGTTGAACGTGTGGGACGCGGCGTGCGGCGGGGGCGCGGGCAGCGGCTCGTCGAACAGGGCGGCGGCCTGCGCCGGGCCGGTGTAGGCAGGGCTCGGCCGCGAGCCCGCCGCGTCCTGGAGCAGGGGGTGCGTGCGCTCGGCGTCGGCGAGCGCGCGCGCCTCCAGCCCCGTGGTGTCGTAGGGGCAGAGGATGGTGGCCTCCCGGCCGGCGAACGCGGCGTTGATCAGGGCCTCGTGCGTGGCGCAGGCCGGGTACTCCAGCTCGGTGCGGCCCTTCCAGATCGGCTCCCCGATGATCCACACGCGGCGCCCGGGGTGCGCGTGGGCGAAGGCCAGCAGCACCGAGGGGATGATGCGGCCGGGGTTGCGGCCCGCGACCGCCATGTCCGCGAACTTCACCCGGCCGGCGTCGTCGCCGAGCCCCGCGCGGATCGCCTCGCCGCCGCCGGGCACGGCCACCATGGCCGGGTCGCCGAGCGCCAGCGCCTCCCGCAGGAACGCCGTGCACCGCGACGTGTACTCGATCTCGTCGCGGTAGAACAGGCCGACGTGCCGGAACGGTTCGACGGCCTGGGCAGGTGTTGCCGGTGATGTCTGCTTCATAGCTGGTTGCCCGAAGTGGAGGGGGCGCGGGCCGTCCGCGCCTCGGTATTTCGCCGGCGCTCCTCGCCGGGAAACGCCTTGTTCGTCCAGCTCATATCGCCTACCGCCCTGTAGTCCCGCATATGCACTTCCCCGTGCCGCGGCGATCTCACGCGGCGGCCTCTCGATCACGCGGGCGGGTCGGCGATGTGTGGTTGACCTGCCTTTCCTTCAAATTGAACCTCATTTGCCCCAGTCCAGGCAAAACGTGGTGCAACGGCCCTTGTGACCACATGCTCCGACGCCAATGGCGCCGACCAGCCCCATGGCCGGGTGCGGCGCCGGTCGCGGTGGAGGTGCAGGCGGCGGCAGACCGCCGGGGCCACCCCTAGGACCCGGATCGCACACCCCGTGACCTGGCAGACGCGCATCGTGATTGCCGAGGGGCCGGATCTCCACTTATGCTGCGCCCCATGGGAATCCCTACCGAACCGATCGGCAGCATCCCCCGACCCCCCGCCCTGCTCGCCGCCCTGTCCGACCACGCCGAGGGGAAGAGCAGCCTCCCTCACCGCCCACCGCGGACGAGGGAGGCTTTCGGCGTTCCCGGCGGGCAACCTTCCGCGCGGCCGGGGCGTACTTGAGGGCATGAGACGGGACCAGCGCCCACGGGGGCCGGGCTGGGGTCAGCGCAGGGCCGAGCGCAGCTCCCACAGTTCGGGGTAGAAGCGGTCGCCGAGGCGGGCGGTGAGGTGGGCGGCGCCGGTGGTCCCGGCGGTGCCCGCCCGGCGGCCGATCTGGCGTTCGACCATGAGCACGTGCCGGAAACGGAAGGCCGACCACGCCTGGTCGTGCTCGACGAGGGCCTCGGCGAGCTCCCAGAGCGCCGCGTGGTCGGCCCGGTTCGCGGCGATCTCCAGGTAGGTGGCGAACCTGTCCCCTTTGGTGCCCACGCGGAAGCCCGCCTTGACCAGGACGGCGAGGAAACCGTCCCACAGCGTCGGCGTGGACGCGCCGGGACGCGGCTCGCCGGACAGCAGTTCGATCGCGCGGAACTGCGCCGACTGCGCGCCGCTCGCCGAGCCGAGCGCGTCACGGAACCGCAGGAAGTCCGGCGGCGACATCGTGTCGAGGATGTCGAACTGGTCCACCAGCATGCGCGCGATGACGTGGCACCGCCGCAGCCGCAGCCGCGGAAGGTAGCCGTCGCCCGCCATCATGTGGTCGCGGGCGTCGGACAGCTCAGTCAGCATCTGCCGGAACCACAGCTCGCATACCTGGTGCACCGTGATGAACAGCAGTTCGTCGTGCTCGACCGGGACGGACCTCGGGCGCCGCAGGTCGAGCAGGGCGGGCAGGCGCAGGTACTCCTCGTAGGTCAGTGACGTGAGTGACGTTGGTGACGAGACCGACGTGGGTGACGTGGGTGACATGGTGCCGACCCTTCATGGCCGCGGTGACGATGGGTGGCGCGTCGTTGGGTGCTGTGCCGGAGGGTCCTGCGGAGAGGGAAGACGTCCAGATGTGTCCTGCGGAGACGGAGGATGTCCCGATGCGTCCTGCGGAGACGGGGGGCGTCCCGGCGGGTCCTGCGGGGACGGCAGGAGGCGGTGCGCGGCGAACGCCTCGGCGGCGCCGGGGACGTCCAGCACGCCCGCCGACTGGAAGGTCCGCACGGTGGCCTGGCAGGTGTCGGCGAGCTGCCCGGCCGCGGCCTCGCCGAGATAGCAGTCCGCGACGACCTGGTCCGCGGTGGCGGCGTCCAGGCCCGCCAGCAGGAGCGAGGCGCGAACCGGCTCGACGTCCCAGGTCAGGCACGCGTGGACGAGCGCGGGCAGCGTCCGGGCCACCGGCGCGCGCAGGCCGGGGTCGATGCCGGTCCACAGCTCGGCGAAGAAGCCCGAGAAGAAGCGGTGGTGGCGGCCCTCGTCCTTGGCGTGGTCGCGGGTCAGGTCGCGGACGACGCCGACCACGGACGGGTCGTTCGGGATCTCGTTGAGCACGGCGGTGATGAGCGTCTCGAACACGACGGTCTGCAGCAGCGGCACCAGCGCGGGCGCGTCCGGCAGCAACGCGCGTCCGGTCAGCTCCAGCCGGTCCACGAAGCCGCCGTAGTCCCACGGCGGGATCGCGATGCCGGTCGCGTCCGCGATCTGGCCGGCGAGGTCGAGGCTGTACAGCGCGTGGTAGCCCTCGTCGCAGTAGACCTTGAAGGCGTCCAGCCGCGCGGACACCGGCAGGTCGAGCCCGGCGCGGTTGTTGGCGATCAGTTCGGCGGTGGTGTTGACGACCCGCGTCTCCAGGTGCGTGGTGGAGAGCAGGAACTGGTAGAGGTGCCGGACGGTGAGCTCGCGCCGCCGCTCGGGCGGCAGGCCCGCCAGCGCCTCGTGGTCCAGATAGGGAACAAGGCGCTCGGGGTAGAAGACCTTGCCGGCCTCGGTCTCCTGCGCGAACATGCGGCGAGCCCCGGTCCGGACGCCCGCCGTCTCGTACCACTGGCCGAAGGGACTCCTCACGGCGTATCTCCCATGCGTGCGAGCCGGGCGACGCCGGCGGCGACCGTGCCGGCGTCCGTGGAGTGGCAGAGCCGGAACCAGCCCGGCCGGGGGCAGCCGAACACCGTGCCGGGCAGGATGTTCACCCGCGCGGAGTGGAAGATCCGCCGCCACAGCTCGTGCTCGCCCTCGGCCGTCTTGTCGGGCAGGCGCTCGCTCAGGTCGATCCAGATCGAGAAGCCGCCGTCGGCCTCGACGTGCGGGATGCCGCCGTCCGCCAGCAGGGCCGCGGCGGACGAGTACGAGCGGCCGAGCCGGCGCCGCGACTCGTCGAGGAAGTCCCGCACCCACGGCGTGTCGTCGAGCAGCCGCGTCAGCGTGGCCTGGGTCTGGGTGGAGACGGGCGCGAAGTACGCCAGAGCGCGGGCGGCGGCGCGCACGTCCGGGTCGCGGGTGTGCAGCACGCCCACCTTGAGGCCCGGCAGGCCGAAGTCCTTGGCGAACCCCCAGATGCCGTGCACCCGGTGGGCATGGTCGCCCGAGAGGGCGGGGTCGAGCATGCTGACGAACGGCTCCGCGCCGAACACCGAGTGGGCGTAGATCTCGTCGGCGATCACGTCCACGTCGTGCGCCCGCGCCACCCGCAGCACCTCCCGCAGCACGGGCTCGGGGTGGACGTGCCCGACCGGGTTGGACGGCGAGGTGATCGCCACGGCGCGCACCGTCACGCCGTCGCGGTGCGCCGTCTCCAGCACACGGTCGACGACCTCCGGATCCAGGGCGTACCCGGTGGCCTCGTCCATCGGGGCGGGGATCAGCCGGGCGCCGGAGCGGCCCGCCAGGTCGGTGTCGAACGCCGCGTAGTACGGCGCGGGCACCACGATGGCCTCGCCCGGGTCGCACAGCGCGGTGGCGAGCACGTCCAGCGCGGCGGTCGCGCCGCTGACCACCACCACGTCGTCCGGGTCGATCATGGTATTCCAGCGGGGCCCGAGCAGCGCGGCGACCGCGGCCCGCAGCTCCGGGGTGCCGTGCAGCGGCCCGTACTGGCAGTCGGGCGCGCGCGGCGGGCCCGCCTCCGCCAGGCGGGGGGCGAGCAGGTCCCACACGAGGCGGTTGTCGGCGGTGCCCAGGTTGACATGGCCACCCGGGTTGTCGGTGGCGTGGTACGGGTCGGCCTCGGCCTCGAAGTGGGCCGCCGCGATCGCCGGGACGTCGGCGACGAGCCGCCGGGCGGTCCGCGACAGCATCAGTGCACGCCTTCCGGTTGCGATTCCACGGGCGCGGCGGCCGGCATGCCGGTCAGCAGGCCCGGGTGCACGCCGAGGCCCATGGACGCGTCGATCACCGCTCCGTGCAGCGGCACGGCGTGGTCGCCGGTCAGCCACCACACGACCTCGGCGATCTCCTCGGGCTGCAGCAGCCGTCCCCGGGGCAGGCGCGACTCCAGCGCCGCCCGCTCGCCGGTCGTCAGCCCGGACAGCGTGCTCGCCTCCAGCATGGCCGTCTCCACCGCGCCCGGGCTGACCGCGAAGACCTCGACCGGCCGGTGCGCCAGCTCCGCGGCCAGTTGCCGGGTGAGGTAGGCGAGCGCGGCCTTGCTCATGCCGTCGGCGATGTGGAAGCCGGGGAACACGGAGATGCCGCCGCCGACGCTCGCGACGTTCACCACCTTGCCGTAGCCGCGTTCGAGCATGCCCGGCAGCAGCCGCTGGATCAGCCACAGGGGGCCGACGCTGTTGACGCGCAGGAAGGCGGCCACGCGCTCGTGGTCGGGGCCGGGGACGTAGTCCTCCACCGTCTTGGAGCCGACGGCCGCGTTGTTGACCAGCACGTCCACGGGGCCGGGCAGCGCGTCCAGAAGCTGTTCGTGACTGGCCCAGTCGCCCTGGTCGAACTCGAACGCCCCCGACTGCGCGTCCGCGTCGGCCAGTTCGGCCACGAGTTCCTCGGCCCTGGACCTGCCGGAGCGGTAGGTGAACCACACCCGGTCACCTCCGGCGGCGAACCGCCGTACGCACGCCCGTCCGATTCCGGCCGAACCGCCGGTCACCAGCACCGTCCGCGATCTCGCCGGCATCGCACGCCTCCTGTCCGCCGGTCGGCCCGGGCCGACCGCTCGTGCCTCTCATATGCCAGGTCGTGCGATGTGCGGGCTCATACGCCGAGCAGGGCCAGCACCGCCCGGCCCAGCGGGTCGGCGGGGTCGGCGAGCCCCATCGGCAGGTCGAAGTGGTGACGGCCGGGCACCACCATGTCGGTGACGTCCAGGCCGTTCGCGCGCGCCGCGGCCACCAGGTGGTCCTGCTGGTCGGCGAATCCGATCGGCTCGTCGGCGCCCCGCACGGCCAGCAGCGGCGGCATGCCCGGGCGCAGCGCCCGTACCGGGCTGTTGCGCTCCGCCTCGTCCGCCGTGAGCCGGATCGCGGGGCCGATCGAGGCGTGCAGCAGGGGTTCCAGCTCGTAGAGGCCGCTGAGCAGCACGGCGGCGCTCACCGGCTCGGCGTCCAGGCACATCGCGACGAGCTGGGCGCCGGCCGAGTGCCCGGCGAGGACGATGCGCCGTTCGTCCACGCCGAGCGCCGTGGCGTTGCGGCGCAGCCACCGGACTCCGCGCCGCGCCATCTCCACGATCTCGTCCAGCCGGTATCGCGGCGCGAGGCCGTACCCGAGGGCGGCGTACGCGGCCCCGCGCGCGACGAGAGCGGGGGCGGGGAACGTGGAATCGGCCTCGCTCAGCTCCTGCCAATATCCGCCGTGCACGAAGACCAGCAGGGGTGCTCCGGACGATTTCGCGGGGAAGAATTGCAGCCGCTCCGCCTCGCCGGGCCCGTACGCCAGGTCGCGCCACAGGGACATGTGGCGGGCCTCCTCGGAAAGGTGGGCGTATTCCTTGAGGAACGGGTCCGGGGAAACGCTCAGGCCCGGCAGATATGCCTCGTCCCAGCGGTGCCGGTCGGTGCCCCAGCCGCGGTCCGGCAGGGGCCGGGTGTCCGCTCTCGCGATCATTGGGGTACTCCGGTAATCGTTGTCACGGCAAATATGCCTTTGGGCCTGGATGAACGCACTTGTCCAAGATCCCATCGGGACCAGGCGCGCAGGCACCTTTCCCGGGAAGACCACCGGCGCACCGTTAAGTCAGCTTCTCGGTCTTGAAGGGACTGAGCTTGCAGCTCCTCACCGTGCATGGGGTACACGGTTCAGGCCGCACGGCGCCGGAAGGTGCACGGATCCCTTCACAAGTCCCCCAGGGTTCACGGATCCCTTCACAAGTCCCCCAGGGTTCACGGATCCCTTCACAGGTCCCTCAAGACGGTCAGTGGCGGGCGGCGGGCCGCGCGCAGGGCGAGTGCTCCGGCGGCGGGTAGGACGATCAGTCCCACGGCCGCCATGGCGGCCACCTGGCCCCAGGGGACGGCGAGCTGATCGGGCGCCGGATCGAACACGCCGGTGAGGACGACCACGAGCATCTGCGCCAGCGCCCACCCCGCCGCCGCGCCGAGCACGGTCGCGCCGAGCGCGACCAGGCCGACCTCCGTCCAGATGAAGGCGCCGAGCTGGCGCGGCCGGGCGCCCAGCACCCGGGCCAGGGCGAACGTGCGGCGCCGCTCGGTGAAGCCGAGGATCAGCAGCAGCCCGGTCGCCGCGGCGGCGAGCGCCAGGCCGTACCCCAGCTCGATGGCGCTGAGCCCGGACAGATCGACGGCCGTGAGGCTGGAGCCGACGACCTTGCGCGTGGTGTCCAGGTCGGTGATCCCGGCGTCCGGGCCGAGCCGGTCCCGCACCCGGTCGGCGACCAAATGCGGCGCGGTCCCGTCGGTGGAGATCAGGAAGGTCGTCGAGCCGCACCCGCCGGGGCACGCGGAGGCCAGGTAGGAGGCGTTGGCGACCAGGAAGCTGTCGCGGGGGGCGGTGGGGAACTCGGTGACGATGCCGGCGTAGTGGAACGGGACGATCCGCCCGTCCTGCGTCCGCAGCCTGAGGAGGTCTCCGGGGCGCAGTTGGAAGTCGTTGACCGTCTCCTGGCTGACCAGCAGGGCGTCGGGGCGAGCGGCCAGCTTCTTGACGGCCCCGGCGGCGGTGTCCCCGGGGAAGTACGTGTCCTGTAGGTGGGTGGCGGCCAGGACGGTCCCGGGCCGGACGCCGTAAAGGTCCTGCAGGTCCGATCCGACGTAGGCGAAGCCGTGCTGGAGCGGTTCGACGCCCGACACGCCGGGGACGGCGGAGAGCTGGGCCTCGGTGGCGGTGGACCGGGTCACGGTGACGTCCGCGCCGTTGGTCAGCACGGCGTCCACGAGCGCCTGCCGGCGGTAGGTGGCGTTGAACGTGGCCGTGGACAGGACGAAGGCGACGGCCAGGGCGGCCATGGTCACGCCGCGGCTCAGCGGCCCGGCCTGCCGGGCCAGGGACACCGCGACGGTCCCGGCGAGCCGGCCGGCCAGGGGTGAGGACAGCCGGGCGACGATGGCCCGCCCGGGGCCGAGGAGCAGGCGTGTGAGCCGCCACATGAGCAGGCCCGCGCCCGCCCACAGCAACGCCGGCCCGGCGAAGGCCCAGTAGTCGACGGAGATCTGGGTCAGCCCCTCGGGCACGAGGACGAGCTGGTGGCCGGTGCCGCTGGTCAGCTTGAAGACGACCAGGGAGGCGGCGATGAGGACGAGGTCGAGCCCGTAGCGCAGCGGGACCGGCATCCGTCCGCCGATGGTGATCGGCGCGCGCCCGGCGACCACGCCCGCGGGACGCAGCGCCGCGGGCAATACGGTGCCGCAGGCGACCAGCAGCCCGACCACGGCGCTGGCGATCGTCCATCCGGCCGCGCCGCCGAGGCCCGCCGTGCTGTGCGACAGCCACCCGGTGAGGGCGGCCAGGCCGAGGCCCACGACGGCGCCGGCGACGCCCACGGCCAGCGTCTCGGCCAGCGCGAGCCGCAGGAAGGTCGCGGGCGAGGCGCCCCGCGTGCGCAGCAGGGCCTGGTCGGCGGCCCGCCGTACGGCGCCGACGCGGGTGATCGACGCCGTGAGCAGGATCGCGAGCACCACCCCCGGGACGCCGAGGAAGACGAACAGGAGCTGGGAGTAGAGGGCGTCCTCGCGGGCCGCGCCGAGGGCGGCACCGAGGTTGTCGCCGGCCAGGCCGGTGCCCGCCATGCGCACCTCCAGGTTGCGGGCGGCGCCGGTGACCTTGATGTAGGCGTCGGCGGGGTCGGGCGGCAGGCGGTGGTCCAGCCGCACGTGGAACTGCGTGCGCACCCGGTCGCGGGGGATCGCGTCGAACAGCGCGTGCCATTCGCTCGACGGCAGGATCAGTACGTTGTCCGGCGGGGCCGTGGGCTGGGCGCCGGGCGGGGCGCCGACCCGCTGGAAGAGGGAGTCGGCCTCGGGCAGTTCGACCACGCCGGCGATCTTCACCTGGGCGTCCGGGAGTCCGGGCCGGTGGACGATGATCGTCGAGCCGGGGACGGCGCGCAGGTTGGCGGCGGTCTGCTGGGCGAGGAGGGCGCCGGAGGCGGTGCCCGTGAGCAGCCTCATCTGGCCGGGGAAGACGGTCGCGTAGTCGCCGGGCAGGCCGAGGGCCCGTCCCGGCCCCGTGGGGACGGTCCGCCCGGACTGCCGGTTCTCCAGGCCGTCGAACTGGGCGAAGTCCACCTGCCGCGAGGTGCCGGGCATCGGTACGGAGATCTTGGCGCCCGGCTGGGCCTCGACCTGCCAGTCGACGGCCACACGCGCGACCGAGCGGGTGGTCATGGTGGCCTTGGCGGACGCGAGGAACACGCCGAGCGCGGCCGGGAGGGCCACGGCGAGCGCGATCCCGGCGGCGGCGCCGGCGAGCCGTCCGCCGCGGCGGGTCAGCAGGCCGCGCAGCCAGAGGATGGTCAGCATTCCAGCGCCCCGTCTCGCATTCGCCAGTGGATGGGCAGGAGGCCGGCGATCATCTGGTCGTGCGTGGCGATGACCAGCGCGGCCGTCAGCCGCCGGGCGACGGTGATGAGCAACTCCACCACGCGGGCCGCGAGCGCGGAGTCCAGCTGCGCGGTCGGCTCGTCGGCGATGATCAGCCGCGGGGACCCCGCCAGGACGCGAGCGACGGCGACCCGCTGCGCCTGCCCGCCGGACAGCTCCTGCGGCAGCTTGCCCGCCAGGTCGCCGATGCCCACCGAGTCCAGCGCGCGCAGCGCCATGGCCCGGGCGTCGACGTCGGGGAGCCCGGCGATGAGCAGGGGCAGGGCGACGTTCTCGGCGGCGTCCAGCGGAGGGAGCAGGCTGGGCCCCTGGAAGACGACGCCGACGCGGCCCCGGGGCCGGTCGTCCAGCTCGGGCCACGCGACGGTCCCGGTCGTCGGCCGGTCCAGGCCCGCGAGCAGATGGAGCAGCGTGGTCTTGCCCGACCCGGACGGGCCCATCAGAGCGACCTGGTCGCCGGGGGCCAGGGTGCAGCTCACGCCGTGGACGGCGACCACGGCCTTGCTTCCCCTGCCGTAGGTGCGGGCGACGTCCTGGCAGGTCACGACGGCCCTGCCCATCACGCCCGTCACGCCCGTCACGCCCATCACGCCACCCGCCCGTCGGCGATGCGGACGACGCGGTCGGCGACACGGTGGACGGCCGCGCTGTGCGAGGCGATCACGACGGCGACCCCGTAGCACGCCTGGTCCTTGATCAGGCTCAGGACGGACGCCTCGTTGCCCGCGTCCAGTTCCCCCGTGGGCTCGTCGGCCACCAGCAGGACGGGCTTGCAGGCCATCGCGACGGCCAGCGCCGCGCGGGCCGCCTCGCCTCCCGAGAGGCGGCTGGGCCAGGCGTCCGCCAGCGTGGCGATGCCCAGCCGGTCGAGCGTCTCGGCCATATGGGCGGGGTCGGGCCGTGCGGCCAGGCTCTGCGCGAGCCGCGCGTTCTGCGCGACCGTGAGGTGCTCGATGAGGTTGCCGCTCTGGAACACCACGCCCACCAGCCGCGCCCGCAGCCGCGCCTTGTCGGCCTCGCTCCGGTGGCTCACCCGCTCGCCGGAGATCCGCACCGTGCCGCCGTCCGGGTCGTCCAGGCCCGCGACGCAGTTCAGCAGCGTCGACTTGCCAGAGCCGGACGGGCCGCTGATCGCGACGACCTCCCCCTCGTCGACGTTCAGCGAGACCCCGCGCAGCGCGCGCGTCTCCTCGTCGCCGGAGCGGTAGAAGCGGTAGAGCTCGTCCGCCTGGAGGATCATGATGTCCACCGGAACGAGTCGGAGACCGTCCGCCAGGGGTCGACGTTGTCGGCGCCGACCGGCCCGGTCAGCGTGAGCACCGCCCGGCGCCCGCCCTTGGTGAAGACGTACCGCTCGACCTCGTCCCTGATGACCTTGTTCGTCACCGGGTCCGGCGCGCTGTCGACGCGGTAACGGGTCAGCTCGGCCTCGCCGCCCTTGCGGCTGACCTTCTTCTGGTCCACCCGCTCGATCCCGGGCGGGTCGGACGGCGGGCCGATCTCGATCCGGACGCTGTTCAGCTTGTCGGAGAAGCTCGCGCCGGTGGGCAGGTCGGTGCGCTCCCACCCCTCCGGGATCTTCACCTCGTACCCCTGGCCCTGTGGCCGGAACGGGAGGAAGACGGTGTCGTCCGGGATGTCGCCCGGGGGACTGGACTCGGTCGGGTGCGCGGCGGGCTGAGTGGCGGCCTGAGTAGCGGGCTGAGTGGCCTGATCGGTGGCCTGGGTGGCGGTCGGGCCCACTGGCGCCGTGGCCGCCGTCGGGGCCGGGTCGGCGGCGTTCCCGCCGCACGCCGTGGCTGCCATGGCCACGACCAGCGCAAGGACGGTGTGTCGCGCGTTCATGGCGCCAACGTAGGATCGGGCGGGTCAGCGTCGGCTGAGCGGTAGGTTAACGCGACGTTCACGTTCGATTCGCGTTCGCGACGCGGGCGTCCGTGCGCGACCTGCGTCCGTCCGCGGCCGGCGTCCGTGCGCGACCTGCTACGGTCCGCGGCCTGCGACGCCGGGCCGGGCGCACGGGCCATGCCGCCCACGGTCAGGCCGACGGCCGTGCCGGAGAAAGTTATCCGAATGCTTACCTGCGAACCGCCACGATGCGCGCATGAGCGCTGAAGGCACGCCGCTGCGGAGGCGGGCGCTGGCGGCGATCGTCGCCGTCACCGCCCTGGCCGTGCTGCTGTTCGCCGCGCCGCTGGCGGTCTCGGTGGGCCGGCTCTACCACGACGAGACCGCCGCCGCGCTCCAGCGCGACGCCGCCTGGATCGCCGCAGCCGTGCCGGACGACGTGGGCAAGGACCCTCGCCTGCCGGCGGCGTTGCCCCGCGACATCGCCGCCGACCTCACCGTCGGCGTCTACACGGTCAACGGGGCCCGCCGCCTGTTCGGCGCGGGACCGGAGACCTCCGCCCTCGCCGCGAGCAGCCACGACGGGCGCACGCACCAGCGCATCGAGGACGGCTACCTCGCCGTGACGGCCCCGATCCCCTCGGACGAAGGGATCAGGCTGGTCGTCCGGGTCGCCGTCCACCACGACCTGATCGAGGACCGGATCCACCGGGCGTGGCTGTTGATGGCCGCGCTCGGGCTGGTCGCGCTCGGCCTTGCCGCCGGCATGGCCATCTACCTGTCCCGCCGGCTCGCCACGCCGCTGGAACGCCTGACCGGCGCGGCCCTGGCGCTCGGCGACGGCGACTTCACCGTACGGGCCCCGCGATCGGGGCTGCGCGAGGCCGACCAGGCGGGGGAGGCGCTGGAGGCCACGGCCCGGCGGCTGGGCGACGTGCTGGCCCGCGAGCAGGCGTTCAGCGCCGACGTCTCCCACCAGTTACGCACCGGCCTGACCGGCCTGCTGCTGGGCCTGGAGTCGGCGCTCGCCCGCCCGGCCGCCGACCAGGCCGACGCCATCAGGAACGCCCTGGCCCGGGGCGAACGGCTGCGGACGGTGATCGAGGACCTGGTCACCCTGGCCCGCCACACCCACGCCGGGGGCCGCCCGCTCGACCTGCGGGCCCTGGCGGAGGAGGTGCGCCGGCACTGGCACGGCCTCCTGGCGGAGCGCGGCCGGCGCCTGACCATCCGGATCGAGCCCGACCTGCCCCCGGTGACCGCCGCCCCGGCGGCCGTGCGGCAGATCCTCCTCGTGCTGCTCGACAACGCCCTGACGCACGGGGCCGGCGAGGTCGTGATCACGGTCGCGGACGTCGGCCCGGGCGTGGCGGTGAACGTCGGCGACCAGGGGGAGGGCGTCCCGGAGGGGAAGGACGTGTTCGCCCGGCCGGCCTCGGCCCACGACGGCCACGGGATCGGGCTGCCGCTCGCCAGGTCTCTCGCGGAGGCCGAGGGCGGCCGCCTGGTGCTGCACCGTAACGCCCCGCCGGTCTTCAGCCTGCTGCTGCCCGCCTCCCCGGCGTGATCAGGCCACCCGGTACGGCCGCGCGATGCCCGCGAGGCGGCGCGCGCGCCGATCAGTGCTCGTAGCGGTACCCGCGGCCCCGGACGGTGGTGATCCGCGGGACGCCCTTGTCCGACCGCGCGCCGGACTCCTCCAGCTTGCGGCGCAGCGCGAACACGTGCACGTCCAGGGTCTTGGTCGAGCCGAACCAGTTCTCGTCCCACACCCGGTCCATCAGCTCCTCGCGGGTGACGACCTCTCCCGCCTTGCTGACCAGCACCGCGAGCAGGTCGAACTCCTTGGGACGCAAGGTCAGCTCGGCTCCGTCCAGGAAGGCGCGCCGGGCCGGAAGGTCCAGCCGCAGGGGGCCCGCCGCCAGCGTGCGCTCCTGCGGGAGGACGGCCTGCCGCCGCAGGTGCGCGCGCAGGCGGGCCATCAGCTCGGCCAGGCGGAATGGCTTGGTCAGGTAGTCGTCGGCCCCGGCGTCGAGCGCGACGACCACGTCCAGCTCCTCGGTGCGGGCGGTGAGCACGACGATCACGGCGTCGGGGACGGCCAGGCGGAGCTTGCGGCAGACGGCCACCCCGTCCATGTCGGGCAGCCCCAGATCGAGCAGGACGAGGGCGGGCGGGTCCGCCTGGGCGATGTCCAGCGCCGCCCGCCCGTCGGCGGCCAGTGTGGAGGCGTACCCGTTGACCTCCAGCGCCTCGGTCAACTCGGCGCCGATCACCAGGTCGTCCTCGACCACGAGAACGCTCGCACCCGCCATGACTCGATCGTAGACGCCGCTCCGTCCGGCCCGGCCGCGTCACCGCCGCCGGGCCGCCGCGACGTATCAAGGGGGCGGCGCGGTCAGAGGATGCGCCAGTCGTGGTCGGCGGTGCCGTTGTCGGCGAACTGCACGACCTGCGCGGAGTCCGCGGTGGACATGCCGGAGACGCCGAGGACCTTGCCGCTGTTGCGGTTCCGCAGCCGCAGATACCCGTTGCCGCCGTCGACGAGCTGCCACTGGTGGTCCAGGGTGCCGGTGTCGGAGTACTGCTGGACGCGGGCGGAGTCGGCCGTGGACATGTTCTCCACCGCCAGCACCTTGCCGGACAGGACGTTGCGCAGCTTCACGTAGCCGCCGCCCGCGTCCTCGATCCGCCACAGGTGGTCGGCGGTGCCGTTGTCGGCGAACTGCACGACGTTGGCCGAGTCGGCCGTGGACATGCCGTCCACGCCGAGGACCTTGCCGGAGTTGCGGTTCTGGAGGCGGAAGGCGGCGCCGGGCGGCAGCCAGGGGCGGGTGCCGCCGGTCTGCGGGAAGGACGTGATGCGCAGCCGTGCCGCGCCCATCGGGATCAGCGTGACCTGCTCGACGGGTGTGGACGCGGCGACCGGGCCGTCCTGCAGCGGGGTGACCACGTGCTGCGCGTCGGCCTGCCAGGCGTCGATGCGCTGGGCGCCGGTGCGCAGCCGGACCGGCGCGCCGGCGGAGGTGAACGGGTCGTCGGCGTTCCCGCCGGCGACGACGGTGAACGTGCCGCCCTGGACGAGGCCGTAGTTCCACGGGGTGGTGGCGTGCACGTCGTATTCGGGGAACTGGGCGGATCCACCGGTTTGCACCCAGTTCTCGCCGATCTGCAGGGAGAAGGTCAGCGGGCCGTAGTTCACGGAGGCGGCGTTGTGCTGGGCCGGCCAGATCTTCACGGCCGGCTGCATGGGCAGCCGGAGGGTGACGGTGTCGCCGTTGGACCAGGTGCGGGCGACGGTCGCGTATCGGGGGCCGGGGCCCGCCGTCACCGGGGCGCCGTTCACGCGCAGGTCGGGCGCGGAGCACCAGCCCGGGATCCGCAGGACGAGCGGGAAAGCCACCGGCGCGCCGAGGGCGAGCGTGAAGGTGACGGTGCCGGAGAAGGGGTAGTCGGTGCTCTCGGTGACGGTCACGCTCGCCCCGCCGGCGACCTTGGCGGTGACGGTGCACGGGCCGTAGAGGGCGGCGCAGAGCCCGCCGTCGCCCGTGGCCAGCCACATCTCTTCGAGGTAGTACGGCCAGCCCATGCCGTAGTTGTGCGGGCAGCACCGGTACTGGTCGACGCCGGGCCGGTAGGACTGCATGGCGAACCCGTTCTCGAACTGGCCCATGGTCTTGGGGCTGTTGTCCAGGTCGACGCAGTTGGCGCTGGTGATGTAGTGGACGGCCCTGCCCTGCGGGTCGAGCGCGGCGGGCAGCGAGTTGAAGGCCAGTTCCTCGGTGCGGTCGGCCCAGACCGGGTCGCCGGTGACGCGGGTGAGGATCTCGTGGCTGAGCATGTACTCGACGATCCCGCAGGTCTCGAACCCCTGCCGGGGGTCGCCGAAGCCGGGGCGGGCGTTCTCGTCCCCGGCGAAGCCGCCGCCGGGGAACTGGCCGTAGGCGTTCTGGACGGCGGCGTAGTCGTTGTACGTGGCCGTGCGGTGGCTCGGGTCGCCGGACAGGACCCAGTACTGGGCGGGCTCGCGGAAGCCCTGGGTGATGTTGACGTTGTGCGGGCTCGGGAGGTTGTTCACCCAGTTCGCGGAGTTGGCGTGGATCTTCCGGACGAGGTCGAGCAGGAAGCCTTCGCCGGTCCGGTTGTAGAGCCAGTAGACGACGTCGATGGTGTCGGCCCACCGGTAGGTGCCCCAGCCGTCCCGGAAGACGCCCGCGGGCTGGGCGTTCATGTACGCGAAGAAGCGGCCGAGGAAGGGGTTCACGCGCGCGTCGCCGGTGTACTCGGCGTGCGAGCGCAGGGCGTGCAGCATCGGCATGTGCGGCCAGAGGTCGGCGTGGCCGTTCAGCGAGGTGCGCAGCGGCTGCGGGCCGAAGAACCCGTCCGCGCTCTGGGTGCCGAGCACCCCGTTGATCCAGCGGTCGGCGGTGGCCAGCGCGGCGGCGTCGCCGGTGACGTACGCCAGGTCCACGTATCCGCGCAGCCAGTACGGCACCTCTTCCCAGCCGCCGAGGTTCCCGCGTGTCCATCCGGTGTTGTCGTACTGCAGGAAGTGGGAAATTTCGGGATAGCGACCGCAGAGCCCGGTGAGCTGGCGGTTCAGCTGGGTGGCCAGCCAGCCGCGGGCGCGGGTGGCGCCGGGCGGCAGACGCAGGAAGGCGGCGGGCTGGAGCGGGGCCCGGTTGCCGGGGTAGGCGGGCGCGGCGGCCGACGCCGGGGCGGCGGGCAGGCCGGCCGCGGCGATGCCCACCGCGGCGACGCCGCCCGCCAGGAAGGTGCGACGTGCGAGGGTCATGGTTCGGGTCCGTTCGGCCAGGGCGTCCCGCCCGGAGGGCGGTCCGGGCGGGACGAGTGTGGCGGGCCCTGGGTCAGGGAGCCCAGGGGGCGGCGAGGTGCCAGGTCACGTCGGCGTCGTAGGAGGTCGGCGAGTCGTAGGGGTGCGAGCCGCCGTTGGAGGCGATCCACACCTCGGCCGCGTAGTGCCGGATGTTGTTGTCGCCGAAGTTGAAGGAGTTGAGGGTGACGTCGCCCGAGCCGTAGCGGCCGGGCTGCGCGCAGAACGTGGCGTCCCGGTCGAACAGGACCGTGCCGTCACGAGCGTCGTTGCGGATGCGGAAGGCAGAGTGGCGCAGGTAGTTCCCGGGGAAGTTGCGCGACTCGAAGGAGTAGCAGCTCGGCTCGGCCAGGCCCGGCCTGACGATGAAGGTGGCGTCGGCCTTGAGCGTGGCGTCGCTCGCGCCGGTGACCACCTCGGTGGTGCCGAGGCCGTTGATGTGGCGCAGGTAGCGGTCGGTGAACCCGGGCGTCACGACCTGCAGGGACCGCGCCTGCCCGGTGGGCAGGTCCGCGCCGCTGACCCACCAGGGCGAGGTGACCGCCCAGGTCGCGTCCTCCGCGAAGCTCGCCGGATTGTCCCACGGGTTGGCGCCGCTCTTGTCGGAGAGGTACACCTCGGCGTTGATGTGGCGCAGGTACCGGCCAGGGAGGTTGTAGGACTCCAGCGAGCTGCCGCCGCCGGCGAGCCCCGCGCGGACGCAGAACGTCGCGTCGGCCTTGAACAGCGCCGAGCCGTCGTTCGCGTCGCGGCGCACCCGGTGGTTGTAGTGCCGCAGGAACTGCCCGGGGGCGCTACGCGACTCGAACGACACGCAGCCGGCGTCGGCCAGGCCCGGCCGCGTCCAGAAGGTGCTGTCGCGCTTGAGCGCGTCGGAGGACGCGGCGTCCACGACCGAGGTCACGCCGAGCCCGCCGGAGAGGCTGAGCGACCTGTCGGTGTACCCGCTGGTGGTGACCTTGAGCGACACGAGCCGGTTCACGGGGACGTAGGTGCCCTGCGCGGCGTTCACGACCGAGGTGTTCACGGCCCGCACCTGGGCGAAGTCCATCTTCTCGATCCGCCGGTCGTAGGTGTAGAAGCCGTTGACCTCGTTCTCGACGTCGGTCGGCTCGGTGTACACCGACGCGGACAGGCCGTGCGTGAAGATCAGGTCGCGCAACCGGCCGGTGATGTCGACGTACCGCTGGGTGAGCGCGGCGGAGGTGGGCAGCAACTCGTAGCCGAACCCGTTGCCGGGCGACCACTCGTGGCCGGACACCCGCAGGCCGAGGCCGCCGTACTCGCCGAGCACCGCGACGCGGGTCGCGGTGGGCAGCTGCGGGCTGCCCGGCCCCACATAGATGTGGTCGTCGATCGTGTCGCCGTTGCCGCCGTCGAACCCGCAGCAGTTGGAGCCGGAGTTGTTGGTGACCAGCCGGGTGGGGTCCCAGCTCTTCACCAGGTCGGCGATCCGCGCCGGGTCGTACTCGCCCCAGCCCTCGTTGAACGGCACCCACAGCACGATCGAGGTGATGCCTTTGAGCTGGTCGACCATACGGCGCAGCTCGGACTCGAAGTTCGCGCGGTCGGCGGTGGACGGGTCGACGCCGGTCCGCATCGACGGCATGTCCTGCCACACCATCAGCCCGAGCCGGTCGGCCCAGTAGAACCAGCGGGCGGGCTCGACCTTGATGTGCTTGCGCACCATGTTGAAGCCCAGGGACTTCTGCTTCTCCAGGTCGAAGCGCAGGGCCTCGTCGGTGGGCGCGGTGTAGATGCCGTCCGGCCAGAAGCCCTGGTCGAGGGTGCCGAGCTGGAACACGAACTTGCCGTTCAGGACCGGCCGCAGCACGCCGCCCACCATGGCCTTGCCGATGGAGCGCATGCCGAAGTAGCCGCCGACCACGTCGCCGCCCCCGTCGCCCGTAAGGGTGACGCGCAGGTCGTACAGGAACGGGTCGTCCGGGGTCCACAGGCGCGGGTTGGGGATCGGCACGCGCAGAAGCCGCCCGGGAGTCCCGGTGGCCGAGGCCACCACGGCGCCGTTCTTGAGCACCTCGGCCCGCACGCCCTGCGCGGTGCCGCTGACCTGCGGGACGAGGTCCAGGGCGCCGGCGGCGAGGTTGGGGGTGGTGTCGAGGCGGGTGACGCGGGCGGCCTTGGTCGGCTCGATCCACACGGTCTGCCAGATGCCGCTGGAGGCGGTGTAGAAGATGCCGCTCGGGTTCAGCCGCTGCTTGCCCAGCGGGTACCCGGCGGCGTCGACCGGCGCGTACACGCCGACGACGATCTCGTTGGTGCCGTACCCGCGGTTGAGCGCGCCGGTGATGTCGAAGGTGAAGGCGTCGTAGCCGCCGCTGTGCGTGCCGACCTGGACGCCGTTCACCCATACCGACGCCCGGTACATCACGGCGCCGAAGTTGAGCTGGACGCGCTGCCCGTTCCACCCGGGCGGGACGGTGAACGTGCGGCGGTACCACATGTTGTTCTCGTGCCGCTTGATGCCCGACAGCGCCGACTCGATCGGGTACGGGACCAGGACGGTCTCGGCGAGGTTCCGGCCGATCGGCGGGCTGTTGAGGTCGGCGGCGCCGGCGAACTGCCACTGGCCGTTGAGGCTCTGCCAGTCCGGGCGGGTGAGCTGCGGGCGGGGGTACTCGGGCAGCGGGTTGGTGAGCGACACCTGGCTCGTCCACGGCGTGGTCAGCGGCGGCGTCTTGGGGATGTAGTCGGCGTGCGCGGGCGCGGCGGTGACCAGCGTCCCGGCGAGCAGCGCCACGACGGCGGTGAGAACCTTGATCAGTCTCATCGGCTGGGCTCCTGCGGTCGGCGGGATCCGGTGCTCGGCTTCGGGGGTGGCTTCGACATGTCTCGTCCTCGGATCGGGGGGATGGATGGAGTACGAGTGAGCGGGTGGGGTGCGGGCCGTCGGCCTGGGAGCGTGCCGGGACTCGCGCGGACATGTGTTTTGCGGGGTCAGCGGCGGCCGTGGGACAGGGCCCGCTGGACGACCACGACGACCAGCAGGAACGCGCCGCTGACCACCGACTGGAAGTTGCCGTCCAGCGTGCCGATCTGGTTGATGATGTTCTGGATGACGTTGCGCAGAAGTACGCCGAACAGGGTGCCGATCAGGGTTCCCGCGCCGCCGGTCAGCAGGGTGCCGCCGATCACCACGGCGGCGATCGCGTCCAGTTCGGTGCCGACGCCGATGACGGTTACCCCGGACTGCAGGTAGGCGGCGGTCATCGCGCCGGAGAACCCGGCCAGCAGGCCGCTGAGCACGTACACGATGATCTTGGTGCGGGCGACGGGGAGCCCCATCAGCACGGCCGAGCTCTCCGAGCCGCCGGTCGCGAACAGGGCGTGCCCGAACCCGGTCCGCCGCAGCAGGAGGCCTCCGGCGACGAACAGGGCCAGCGTTATGTAGACGGGGTAGCCGATGCCGAACAGGACGCCCCGGCCGATCTCCAGGAACACCTGGTCACTGTCGATCTTGTAGGTGGTGGCGCCCTCGCCGGTGATGGCCAGCAGCAGTCCCCGGGCGAACAGCAGGGTGGCGAGGGTGGCGATGAACGGCGCCATCGCGGCGCGGGCGACGAGCAGCCCATTGATCAGGCCGATCAGCCCGCACACCGCCAGCGGCAGCAACAGCGCGCCGAAGAAGCCCCAGCGTGAGCCGTAGGCCGCCAGCACCCCGCCGAGCGCGTAGACCGAGCCGACGGACAGGTCGATACCGCCGGAGATGATCACCAGGGTCATGCCGAGCGCGATCACGGCGAGGAACGAGCTCTGCAGCGCGAGCGTCCGCAGGTTGCCCGCCGTGCCGAAGCCGGGGAAGGTGATCCACGCCACGGCCATCACCGCGGCGAAGACCAGTGCGGCGCCCTGCCGCTGGAGCAGACCGGCGACGAGCTCACGGCGGGCCGCCCCCCGCGTGGCGCGGCCGGGCGCCGGGGCGCTCTCGTGGAATCCGGTGGGGGTGGTCGAGGTGCTCATCGGCCGCTCCGTTCGCGCGCCACGTACACCGCGACGACGATGATCGCCGCCTGGACCATCTGCGCGCTGGAGTCCGGCAGGTTGTGTTTGATCATGGTCGCGTACAGCAGTTGCATGAGCAGCGCCCCGGCGACCGTGCCGGCGACCCGCACCCGGCCGCCGGACAGGGGAGTGCCGCCGACCACGACGGCGGTGATGGCCGACAGCTCCATCAGCATGCCGGTGTCGGCGGGGTCGCCCGCGCCGAGACGGGCGGTGGCCAGCACGCCCGCGAGCGCGGCGAGCAGCCCGCAGATCGCGTACACCGTGACCAGCACCCGCCGCACCGGCAGCCCGGCGAGGGCGCTGGCCGAGCGGTTGCCGCCGATCGCGACGATCCGCCGGCCGAGGGCGGTACGGCGGATCAGCAGCCCGGTCAGCACCGCGAGGACGGCCGCGACGACGACGCTGATCGGGATGCCGAGCAGGTCTCCGGAGCCGAGGTTCAGGAAGGCGGGGTTGTGGATGTCCACGAGCCGCCCCTGGGCCATGACCAGGGCCAGGCCCCGGCCGCCGACCAGCAGCGCGAGCGTCGCGATGATGGGCTGGATCCCGACATAGGCGACCAGGACGCCGTTCAACACGCCCGCGACCAGGCCCGCGATCAGGGCCATGGCCAGCGCGGGCACCAGGCCGTAGCCCAGGTAGAGCGGGATCAGCGCGGCGGCCAGCGCCATGACCGCGCCGACCGACAGGTCGATGCCCTCCGTGCCGATCACGAGGGCCATGCCGAGGGCCACGATGACGATCGGGGCCACCTGCACGAGCTGGGTCCGGAAGTTGCCGAGCGACAGGAAGTTGGAGGTGAAGGCCACGTTGAACAGCAGCACGGCCGCGACGGCGACGTACACCCCGTACTCCTGCAGCCGGTTCGCGTGGGCGCGCCGGGCGCGCGGTCGTGAGGACAGGGCCGCGTCACTCATCGGGGTCCCCTTCGGTTTCGGAGGGGTGCGCGAGCGCCGCCAGGACGCCGCCCTCGGTGACCTGGTCGCCCCGGAGGTCGCCGACGACGGCGCCGTCGCGCAGGACCACCAGCCGGTCGGCGCCGTCGATCAGCTCCTCCATGTCGGAGGAGATCAGCAGGACGCCCATGCCCTCGGCGGCGAGTTCGTCGATCAGCTTCTGCACCTCGGCCTTGGCGCCGACGTCGATGCCTCGGGTGGGTTCGTCCAGCAGCATCACCGCGGGCTGTGTGCACAGCCAGCGGGCGAGCAGCACCTTCTGCTGGTTGCCGCCGGACAGCTCGGAGACCTTCTGCTCGGGGCTGGAGATCTTGATGCGGAGTCGCTTGACGAAGATGTCCACGATCTTGTCCTGCTTGGCCCGGCTGACCAGGCCGTACCTGGATAATCGGGGCAGCGCGGCCAGGACGATGTTCTCGCGGACGGACAGGTTGGGGATGATCCCGTCGGCCTTGCGGTCCTCGGGCAGCATCGCCATGCCCGCGGAGATCGCCGCGGACGTGCTCCCGGGCCTGACCGCCTTCCCGGCGAGCACCACCGAGCCGGCGTCCAGGGGCAGCGCGCCGAAGAGCGCCCGGGCCGTCTCGCTGCGTCCCGAGCCGAGCAGCCCGGCCAGGCCGACGATCTCCCCGGCCCGGATGGTCACCGAGACGCCCGCGAGCCGGTGACGGCTGGAAAGGCCCTCGGCGCGCAGCAGCGTCTCGGCCGCCGCGTGACGGTCCTCGCCGAAGCTCGTCACGCCATGGGCCCGCACCTCGCCGATCTCGCGGTCGAGCATCATCGAGACCAGGGAGAGCCGGTCGACCTCGGCCAGCGGGCCGGTGTGCACGAGCTTGCCGTCCCGCAGCACGGTCACCTGGTCGCAGATCCGGTACAGCTCGTCCATGCGATGGCTGACGTAGAGGATCGCGATGCCCTGCCGGTGCAACCGGCCGATCACCTCGAACAGCGTCTCCACCTCGCGGGGCTCCAGCGACGAGGTCGGCTCGTCCATGATGACCACCCGCGCGTCCACCGACACGGCCCTGGCCAGCGCGACCATCTGCTGGGCGCCGACGCCCAGACTGCCGAGCGGCCGCCGCACGTCCTCGGTGATGCCGTACCCGGCGAGCAGGTCGGCGGCCATCGCGTGCATCCGGGACCGGGAGATCAGCCCCAGGGAGTCCCGGGGTTCGCGGCCGAGGAAGACGTTCTGCGCGATGCTCATCAGCGGGACCAGGTTGACCTCCTGGTAGATCGTCGAGATCCCCGCCCGCTGCGCCTGGATCGGCGTGCCGAACACCACCGGCCGCCCATCGCGCAACAGTTGCCCGCCGTCCGGCTGGTAGACGCCGGTGAGCACCTTGATCAGGGTGGACTTGCCGGCTCCGTTCTCCCCGACCAGGGCATGGACCTCACCGGAGCGCAGCCGGAACGACACCCGGTCGAGCGCCCGCACTCCGGGGAACTCCTTGCTCACCTCGACGACCTCAAGCACTGGTACGTCCATTTCGTCCACACGACCCTCCGTTCTCAGGACGAGCCGGACGCACCCCCTACCGGGATCCGGCCGGCGGACAAGGTCAGTAGGAGTTCGCCAGCTTGGACGCCGCGTTGGTCTCGTCGTACTCGTCGTCGGCGATGATCACGTTCGGCGGGATCGGCGTGCCGTCCACGAACTGCTGGAGGGTCTGGAAGGCGAGCTGCCCGAACCGCGGGTTCGACTCCACGACGGCGTTGTAGGAGCCCTCGGTGATGAGCTTGACCGCGTTGCGCGTGCCGTCGATCGAGACGATCTTGATGTCCTTGCCCGGCTGCTTCCCCGCCGCCTTGATGGCGTTGACCGCGCCGACGCCCATCTCGTCGTTCTCGGCGTACACGGCGGTGAGGTCGGGGTGGCTCTGGAGCAGCTGCTCCGTCACCGCCTGCCCCTTCGAGCGGTCGAACTCGCCGGTCTGCTCGGCGACGATCGAGATGCCGGGGGTGCCGGCCACCTTGTCCTTGAAGCCCTTGGTCCGGTCGGTGGTCACGTTGTTCCCGGACGAGCCGAGCAGGATCGCCACCTTGGCCGTGCCGCCGGTGACGCGGATCATCTGGTCGGCCGCCCGCTCGCCCTGCTTGACGAAGTCGGAGCCGATGAAGGTCAGGTAGTCGGTGCAGGGCTGCGAGGTGACCTTGCGGTCGATCGTGATGACCGGGACCTTCTTGGCCTTGGCCGCGTCCAGCGCGGGCTGCAGGCCGTCGGAGTTGAGCGGGGCGACGATCAACGCCTGGGCGCCCTGGTCGAGCATGGACTTGATGTCGCTGACCTGCTTGTTCAGGTCGCTCTGGGCGTTGGTGACCAGCAGGTTGCCCGTGGGGACGCCCAGCTTGGCGGCCTCGTCCTTGATCGACTGGGTCTCGGCGATCCGGAACGGGTTGGCCTCCTTCTCGGACTGCGAGAAGCCGATCTTCGCGGTCTTCAGGTCGATCTTGGGGTAGCCGGTCCCCGCGAGCGTGCAGCCGGTCCCGGTCGGCTGCGCAGAGGCGGCCGTGGCGGCGGGCCCGGTGTTCGCGGCGGCGGACGTGCCCTCCTCGCTCTTCGCGCAGGCGGTGAGCGTGAGAGCGATCACCGCGGTGACGGCGACGCCGGCCGGGATCCGTTGTCTGATGGCTGTCATATGAGCTCCTCTGGTCGTTCCCCTCGGGGCTGTTCGAGACGCGGGCGTAGTACGCCGTCCCGGCCGGTCGTGACGCGTCACCAAATTTTTACGACGTTGTAGCAACGTTGTAAATAGGGAAAAAACGTCTAGGCTTGCGTTGACATAACAGATCCGTGAAGGGATCCGCGTGAGGGCCGCCACACTCAAAGACGTCGCGGAGCTGGCCGGCGTCTCGGTGAAGACCGTGTCGAACGTGGTCAACGGCTATGCGTTCGTCAAGCCGGAGAACCGCCGCAAAGTGGAAGCGGCGCTGATCGCCACCGGCTATCGGCCCAACATCGGCGCCCGCAACCTGCGCCGCGGCAAGACCGGCTTCATCGCCCTCGTCCTCCCCGAGCTGAGCATCCCGTACTTCGGGGAACTCGCCGGGCTCATCATCACCGCCGCCCAGGCCCACGGGTGGAACGTGCTCATCGAGCAGACCCAGGGCACCCGGGACCGCGAGCGCACCGCCCTCACCTCGATGGGCCCGCACATGATCGACGGCGCGATCCTCAGCCCCGAGGCCCTCTCGGCGGAGGACTTCGCCGACCTCGACTCCAGGGTGCCGCTGGTCATGGTCGGCGAGCACGCCGTGGACGTGCCGATCGACCACGTCGCCATCGACAACGTCCTCGCCGCGCGGACGGCGGTCGGCCACCTGGCCACGATCGGCAGGCGCCGGATCGCGGCGATCGGCCGCAATCCGACCCGCGGCACCGCGGCCCTGCGCCTGGAGGGGTACCGTGCGGCCCTCGGCGAGGCCGGGCTCCCGCAGGACGACGAACTCGACGTCCCCGTGCGCGAATACCACCGCGGGGAGGGCGCGCGGGCCATGAGCCACCTGCTCGACCTCCCCGAACGACCCGATGCGGTCTTCTGCTTCAACGACCTGCTCGCCATCGGGGCCCTGCGGGCGGCGGCCGACCGCGGCGTCCGCGTCCCGGAGGACCTGGCGATCGTCGGCTTCGACAACACCGAGGAGAGCGCCTACAGTGTTCCGTCGCTGACCACGATCGCCCCCGACAAGAGGGCGATCGCCGAGGCCGCCGTCTCGCTCATCCACGCCAGGAGCGCCGAGGCCGCCGAGAACGCCACACCCTTCGACGTCGAGGACGTCCAGACCCCGTTCGCCCTGGAGATCCGCGAGAGCACCATCGGCCGGACGTGAGCCGCCGCCTCCTTCCGGAGTGACCTTCACGTGACCGGCGCCGGGGCGACGCCGGCCACGTGACGGCGGGTCACTGCACGGCGAAGCGCTGTGCGGCGGTGCCGTTGCAGTCGTAGATCTGCAGGCGGGTGCCGTTTCCGGTCGCGCCGTTGGGGGAGTCGATACACCGGCCGGACTGCGGGTTCTGCATCGACCCGTTGGACAGTTGCACCCAGTTCTGCGCGCCGGTGTTGTTGCAGTCGTAGAGCTGCAGCAACGTGCCGTTCGCGGTGCCGCCGCCCTGCACGTCCAGGCAGCGGCCGAGGGTGCGCAGCGTCTGCCCGCTCCAGGTCCAGAACTGGTCCTTCGCGTTGGAGTTGCAGTCCCAGAGCTGGACGACGGCGTTGTTGCCGCCGGTGTCGTCGCCCGAGACGTCCACGCACTTGCCGCCGGGGCCGGCGATGTTCGCCCCGCCCGCGAAGGACCAGCGTTGCGCGGCGGTGCCGTTGCAGTCGTAGATCTGCAGCCGTGTGCCGTTGCCGGTCGCGCCGTTGGGGGAGTCGAGGCACCGGCCGGACCCGGCGTTCCTGATGGACCCGTCGGATTGCAGCAGCCACTGCTGGTTGCCGGCGCCGGAGCAGTCCCAGATCTGGACCTTCGACCCGTTCGCGGTGGCGTTGTCCACGACGTCGAGGCACTTGCCGCCGTTGAACGTGCGCAGGGTGTTGCCGACCATCGTGTAGTGCTGGTCCACGGCGTAGGACTGGCAGTCCCAGAGCTGCACCGGCGCGCCGTTGCCGCCGTTGTCGTCGCCCGAGACGTCCACGCACTTGCCGCCCGGACCCGTGATCGGCTCCCCGGCGACCGTGCCGCCGCCTCCGCCGCCCGTGCCGAAGCTTCCGATCGTCATACCGGCCGACGCCGGGTTCGGCTGGTCGATCACCGGGGCGAACCCGCCCACGTCGTCGTAGGAGAAGCCGTACGCCAGGCGGTTCAACGAGAAGTCGTGGATCGTCTTGCTGAAGAGGTTCGACGCGGACTGCCCGTAGAACCTCGCCGGGTCCGTCGTCGGCTGCGTGTCGAACATGACCCGGCCCGCCGTCGACAGCGTCGCCCGGTTCAGCGCCGCGCACACGCGTGCGCCGACCGCGAGGATCGCCGCCTGGTCCGGCTGGTTCGGCGGCTGCATGCCCCCGGCGCACGCGAAGACGTCACTCGTCGCGGGCCTGGTGAGCGTGCCGATGACGTTGCCGGACGTGCCCCTGAACGTCCAGTTCGCTCCGCTGGTCGTGCCGGTGAAGTCGCCCAGCGACGTCTGCACGTTCAACGTGTGCGTGGCGTAGTACGACCACACGGCGTTGACGTAGGAGTCGAGGTACCCCGAGGGGAACGACCCCCTGGGGATGGCGTGCACGGGCGAGAGCACGCGCAGCGGGAGGCCGTCGGAGGTGCGCGTCGTGGTCAGGCTCGACCACGGCGACCCGAGCGCGCCGAACGCGTTCAGGATGCCGGTGCGGTTCCCGGTGATGCCCTGCGTCTGCGTCCTGTTGGCGGTGTCGGTGACGCTGACGGTCAGCGGGATGCTGAACATGTCGACGGTCGTGGAGTTGATGAAGATGCCCGTGCCGCCGCTGCTCGCCCGCGCGAACTCCGTCCAGTCGTACAGGATGTTGGCGTTCGGGTCGCTCGGGACCCAGGGCGCGGGCTCGACCAGGCCGTTCGTCGTCAGGAGGAACTGCAGCTTGTTCCCCATCGACAGGTAGACGCGGCCGCCGGACAGGCTCGGCGGCAGCATGACCGTCCTGCTGGCGCCGTTGCCCGGCCCGGGGATGGAGATGTCGGGGGCCGGCACGGGCCCGTTGGGCGTGGACGGGGGGAAGCTGTACGCGCGCCAGGTTCCCGACCCGTCCACGTATCCCTGCTGGCCGGCGGAGTTGCGGGCGATGACGTAGATGTACGTCGCGTCGCCGCGGCCGGAGTTGTTGGTGACGGTGAAGGGCAACTGCGTGACGGCGGCGTCGGCCGCCCGCTGGCCCGAGGCGATGAGAACCGCCTGGGCCAGCATCATGACGGCGGCCAGAAGGCGCCACCGCCGGGACGATACGTGCATACCTCGGCTCCTCTGGGACCTGCGCACCCGGCCGCCGTCCTCGCCGCGCGAGGCGGCGGGACAACGGCGGGGGCATCGGGGTGGGGGGTGAAGGGAGCGGGTGCGGCACGGCCGGCCGACTTCACCGGCCGTGCCGTCGAGCTGTCAGCCTCGGCGCCACTTCTGGTTGGCGCCGCCGTGGCACTCCCACTGGATCAGGGGGGCGCGGTCGTTCGGGTTCCAGCCGCCGATGTCGACGCACTTGTTGGACTGAGGATTGACCAGGTCACCAGCGCCCGACAGGACGAACTGCTGCGCGCCCGTGCCGTTGCACGTCGCGATCTGGATCGCGGCGCCGTTGTCGCGGGATCCCCAGGCCACATCCATGCACAGGTTGTTCTGCGAGCGGAGCGTGCCGCCGGTGAACGTCCACTTCTGCGCGATGGTGCCGTTGCAGGTGTACATCTGCAACTGCTTGCCGTCGCTGAAGTTCGCGTCGGGCACGTCGATGCACTTGTTGTTGAGGCTGCTGATCAGCGAACTGGTGCTCCCGCCGGTGGTCGTCAGGGTGAGGCCGTACGCGCCGAGGATCTCGTTGACCGGCTGGTAGACGGTGATGCCGCCGCTGGAGCAGTTGCCGGCGACGCCGGAGGTGACGCCCTGGGCCTGGTCCCCGGATATGAACGCGCCGCCCGAGTCGCCGGGTTCGGCGCAGGCCGAGGTCTGGGTGAGCTCGTAGACGAGCTGCCCGGAGTAGTTGACGGTCACGTTCTTGGACTGGACCACGCCGCAGCGCCAGCCCGTGGTGCGCCCGGACCGGCAGATCGACGCCCCGACCGGCGCCTCCTGCGAGCCGGCCACCGAGACGACGCCGCCGCCGTAGTTGTTGACCCAGGGGCGCGGCGTCCAGTTGCTGTTGGTCCGCACCCAGGCGTAGTCGTTGCCGGGGAAGGAAGAACCGGCGAAGGTGCCCTGGCTGACATTGTTGTTGCCCAGGGTGGGGCTCCCGGTCTGGCCGCAGTGGCCGGCGGTGACGAAGCCGCCGTTGTCCACCGAGAACCCGACCGAGCACAGGGTGTTGCCGTTGATGACGTACTGGTCGCCGCCGCGGAGGTCGTACACGGGACGGGGCGCCTCCCCGATGGAGATCCGCACCGCGCTGCGGTCGAGGTTCCCGGCCTTGACCAGGCGCTCGGCGGCGGCGGTGTCGGCCGCCGACACCACGATGGCGTTGGCCGCCGGGTCGGCGTACCAGCCGTAGACGTCCGTGCCGGCCGCGCCGTCCGCGCCGGCGGCCCGGTCGAGCGCGGCCTTCGCCTCCGTCAGTTGCTTCTCGGTGCGTTGCACCGTCACGGGCAGCGCGCCGGCCGCGCTGACGAGGGCGGCGTCGCGAGTGTCGAGCACGCCCACCTTGAGTCGCTGCTGGGCCGCGTCGTACCAGGCGCCGGCGAACCGGTCGGCCAGGCGCGTGCGCAGCCCCTTCTCGACGATGGCCGCGGCCGCCTCGTGGGCCTGGCGGACGTCCGCCTGCACGGGGGTGAGGTTGAGGTCGCGTTGGAGGGCCTGCTGCTGGGTCACCGCCGAGGCGGCCGGGTCGGGGGAGGGGGCGGCGTAGGCGGTTACGGAGGGGAGGAGCGCGACGGCGAACACCGCCGCGCCGGTCAGCACGGTGAGTCTCACGACGATCCTTACGGGGGGTGGGATTGGCGTGAGAGCGCTCTCAATAAAGAAACTTTACAGTTCTACGAACGTCCGTCAACCCCTGAAAATCATCGAGATGCCGCCATGACCTGCCGGTTCGCCCGGCCGTCCAAGAATCACCAGGTAGGAGACGGCGAGACTCTTACCGAAAACCGCGGCCCGCCCACGCGCAAATCGATTGCACCCCCGACAGCGCCTCCCGATCCGGGCGCGCGGCGCGCGTCCGCCCCCGGCGGATGAGCCCGAGAGAGCCGCGTGGCCGAGCTCGGGGCCCGGTTGGGCGTCGTCCCCGGGCGCCTGTACAAGCTCCTGGACTGCCTGGAGAGCCTCGGCATGGTCCGCGGCGAGGCCACCGGTGACGACTTCGCCCTGACCCGCTACCGGGCCGTGCCGGGCCTGCGTGAGGCGGCGGGCGTCACCGGCCCGGGTTCGCTGGAACTCGACCGCGACCGCTACCCGTGGCGGCTGTTGCACGGCAGGCTCACGGACGTGCTCCGCGGGGAGACCTCGATTCCCGAGGAGGACTTCGCCTGGCGGCCCGCTGCCGCACGAGGGTCGACGCCGCGGCGGCTCCGGCGCGTCACACCGTCACGGCCGGCCTTCAGCGGGGCCTTGGCCAGTGGGCCCGTCACCCGGCCGGACGACCGGGTGACGGGCCCACCGTCTCACTATGTCAGGCCGGTCAGTTCGCCATGTCCGGGAGGATATCTCCGCTGTTGGCGGCGATCCCCTCGGCGGACGCCTCGCCGCCGAGGCGGACGATCAGCGCGTCCGCGTCCCGGACCAGCACCGCCCGGGCCGCCGGGTCGGCCACGCCGGTCGCCCTGCTCCGGAACTTGCCCAGGTGGTGGAGCGCCTGGTCGGTGTGGCCCTTCTCGGCGCTCTTACGTGCCGACTCCAGGAAGTTGCGGAGCTGGCTCCCGAGCGGGCCCTGGACGTCGAACCTGTCGAACAGGGTCGTGAGATCGCCGAACGACGTGGTCACCGTCAGGCTCCGGGTCTGCTCGGTCGTGTTGCCCGCCTTGTCCTTGGCGGTCACCTTGAGGGTGTGCGTGCCGAGCGCGACGGACGTGAGGTCGAGCGCCGTGCCGAGCCGCAGTTGCCCGCCGTCGAGCGTGGCGGTCACGGTGTCGATCCCCGAGCCCGTGTCCTTGCCGTCGGCGTTGACGGTGATCTGGGCGCTGTCGCCGTACTTCCCGTCGGCGTTCAGCCCGCCGATGGTCAGCACGGGCTTGGTGGCGTCCAGCTTCAGCGTGACGTTCTTGGCGTCCTCCTGGTTGCCCGCCTTGTCCTTGGACCGGAAGGACACCGTTTGGGTGCCGTCGCCGCCGACCGTGAACGGCCGGGTGTAGGCGGTCCACTGGCCGGCGTCGACCTTGTACTCCGTCGAGTCGACCCCGGACTCCTCGTCGGTGGCCGAGAGGGTGACCGTCACCGGCGCCGTGTACCAGCCGGTGGGCCGCTCCGCCGGGTCCAGGGCGGCCTTGGTCACCGGCGCCTTGGTGTCCTTCGGGACGCGGACGAGCGTGAAGTCGTCCACGTCGAAGTCCGACCCGGTGAACACCAGGTAGAGCTTGGCGCTCCCGGAGGGCACGTTGGTCAGCGGCGTGTAGACGTCGGCGTAGGTCTCCCATCCGCCGGTGTTCGGAACGGTGATGGTGCCGAGCACGGGCCCGGACGGGGAGCCGGTGCGGATCTCGAAGCCGCCGGACGGGGTGGGTGAGGCCACCCGCGCCGTGAAGCCGATGACGCCGGTGAGGTCCACGTCGTCGTAGGCCGCCCAGTCGCCGGGGTTGACGAAGCCGAGAACCGTGCCGCCGTGCGCCGGGGTGTGCCAGTAAGGCTGCACCCCGTTGGCGTCGGTCCAGGCCTCGGCCTGGACGGTGACGTCACCGGTCGTGGCGCCGAGTTCCTTGATCCGGATGTTCCGGAACGCCACCTCGTCGCCGTCGCCGTGGTTCTGGATGCCGATGTACCCCTGCTGCAGGGACCGGACGGGGTCGGTGTTGGTGAAGTCGTTGATCTTCACGCCGTTGAGGATGACCTGCAGGCGCTCGCCCTCCACCCGGATCTCGTAGGTGTTCCACTGCCCCGGCGGGTTGAGCGCGGCGTCGCGGGCCGCGAGATCCGCGGACTTGAAGCCGTAGACCGCGCCCGTGGTCTTCTCGGGCGCGTCCGTGGCGTCGATCTGGATCTCGTAGCCGTTGTTCACCGCCGACCACGGGTCGTCGGAGGCGGGGAAGCCGACGAAGACACCGGAGTTGTCGTCGCCGCGCATCTTCCAGTCCATCTTCAGCGAGTAGGAGTTGTACTCCTTCGCCTTGTACCACAGCATGCCGAGGCCGCCCTGCGAGGTGAGGGTGCCGTCGGCGTTGGTGAAGCCGCCGGGCCCGGCCTGCGACCAGCCCGTGGTGGAGCCGTTGTAGATCGTGGTGTAGCCGGTCTCGGGACGGCAGTCCGCCTTGACGTCGCCCACCGCGTAGCTGATGCCGCCGAGCAGGTGCCTGCGGAACTCCGGTTCGGCGAAGGAGGCCGCGGTGTGCCCGCCGCCGGTGTAGAACGACCGCCCGCCCTGGTAGGTCTTGCACCAGGCGATGGGGTGGTCCTTACCCATGCCGCCGCCGGAGTAGGACGACTCGTCGAGAGTGGCGAGCACGTGGGCGGTGGTGCGGGCGTTGGTGCGGAAGTCGTACCACTCGTCGGAGCGGTTCCAGGTGGGCCCGAGGTGGGCGGTGGCCGCGTGGGCCCGGTCCTCGACCTTGACGGTGGCCGGCTGGATCGCCGGGTGGGAGGCGAACCACGCCCCGACCAGGCCGCCGTAGAACGGCCAGTCGTACTCGGTGTCCGCCGCGGCGTGCACGCCGGCGTAGCCGCCGCCGGCCTTGATGTAGGACTCGAACGCGGCCTGCTGGGCGTCGTTGAGCACGTCGCCGGTGGTGCTGAGGAAGACCACCGCCTTGTACTTGGCGAGGTTGGCGGCGGTGAAGGCGCCCGGGTCCTCGGTCGCGGTGACCTTGAAGCCGAGGTCCTTGATCGCCTGGATGCCGGCCGGGATCGAGTCGTGCCGGAAACCGGCCGTACGCGAGAAGACCAGGACCTCGGCGCCGCCGGTGCCGCTGGACGGCATCGTCCACTTCTGCGCGGCGCTGCCGTCACAGGTCTTGATGACCATCTGCCCGGCGTTCGAGCCGTCGAGGCACTTGCCCGACTGCGGGTTCTTCAGCGTGCCGTCCTCGCCGATGGTCCACACCTGCGCGCCGACGCCGGCGACGCAGTCCCAGATCTGCACCCGGGTGTTGTCGGCGGTGCGGCCGCCGTCGACGTCCAGGCACTTGTTGAGCGACCGGATCGTGGATCCGTTGACGCTCCAGACCTGGGCTCCGGTGTCGTTGCAGGTGTAGAGCTGCACGTTGGTGCCGTTGGCCGGGTTGGCGTTCGAGATGTCGAGGCACTGCCCGCCGGTGCTGGTGATGGGGCCGATGACGGGGCCCCCGCTCGGCGGCGCGGCCGTCAGCGTGAAGTCGTCCACGTCGAAGAGCGCGCCGTCGTTGCCCTTGAAGTACAGGTAGAGCTGCGTCATCCCGGCCGGAGCGATCGACAGCGGCGCGGAGACGTCGACGAACGTCTCCCAGCTGGCGGTCACCGGCACGCTCAGCTTGCCCAGCACGGGGCCGGTCGCGGAGTCCGCGCGTACCAGGATGGTGCCGCCCTTCCCGCCGGAGGAGACGCGGGCGGTGATCCCCCTGGCGCCGGTCAGGTCGTACGGCTTGAACGCGATCCAGTCGCCGTTGTTGATGTCCCCGACGGTCCTGCCGCCGTGCGCGGCCGCCTTGCCGATGGGGTTGACCCCGAACGAGGTCGAGTAGTGCTCGGCCTGCCGGTGCCGCGGCTGGAGGATGTGCTGGGCGTGCGTGGTCAGGCCGCCCTTGTCGGTGTACTCGGCGTCGAACACCGCGAAGATGTTCGCGGCCTCGTCGTGCTCGCCGTCGAGCGGGATGGTCAGCGCGCCCGAGCAGCCGTTCTTGGAGGTGATCTGGTGGCCGTGGCTGTCGTGGCCGAGCACGTAGGTCAACGTGACCTTCGCGCAGTCGATGGCGCCGTCCTCCGCGTCGGTCACCTTGATCGTGAAGGGGACGGTGTCACCCCACTGGAACAACTCACCGTTGCCGGGCGTCTCCAGGGCCACGGTGGGCGCCGTGTTGCCCGCGTTGATCACTACGCTCGCGGTGCCGGTGTTGCCGGCGGGGTCGCTCACGGTGAGCTTCGCGCTGTACCGGCCCTGGGTCGTGTACGTCTTGACCGGGTTCGGCTCGGTGGAGGTGGTGCCGTCCCCGAAGTCCCAGGCGTAGGTCAGCGCGGCCCCCTCCGGGTCGGCGGAGCCGGCCGAGGAGAACGTCACGGTCAGCGGGATCTTGCCCGAGGTCTTGTCGGCCTTGGCGGCGGCGATCGGTGAACGGTCGCGGCCCTTGATGTACTCGTAGCGGTACAACGCGGAGTTCGCGTCGCCACCGAAGTAGCCCGAGCCGTAGTCGAGGACGTACAGCGCGCCGTCGGGGCCGAACGCCAGGTCCATGATCTGGGTGCCGGTCCACGGGAAGTTGCCGATGGCGCCGGGTGTCCCGTCGGAGTTGACGGCGATCGGCTTGATCCACTTCCGGCCGAACTCAGCGGCGAAGAACTGGCCGTCCAGGTCCTGGGGGAACTTGACCGCGGACTTCAGGGCGGCGTCGTAGTGGTAGACCGGCCCGGCCATCGGGGACTCCGAGCCGCCGCCGAACTCCGGCGGCGAGCCGGCGTCACCGCCGTACCTGATCCAGGCGGGCTGGGCGGGCGGCAACCGGCGCAGGCCGGTGTTGCGGAACGAGTCGTTGGTCGGCCCGCCGGCGCAGTCGTACTTCGGCCCCGAGGGGCCGGAGGGGAAGGTGAAGCGGTTGTAGGTCTCGGCGGGCGTGTTCGTCCCCGTGCAGTACGGCCAGCCGTAGTTGCCGGGGCCGGTGACCCGGTTGAACTCGACCTGGCCGCTCGGCCCGCGGTTCGGGTCGCTGCTGTTCGAGTCGGGGCCGTAGTCGCCCACGTAGACGATGCCGGTCGGCTTGTCGACGGTCAGCCGGAACGGGTTGCGGAAGCCCATGGCGTAGATCTCGGGCCTGGTGTTCGCGGTGCCCGGCGGGAACAGGTTGCCCTGCGGAATGTCGTAGGTCCCGTCCGGCTTGACCTTGATCCGCAGGAGCTTGCCGCGCAGGTCGTTGGTGTTCGCCGAGGAGCGCTGGGCGTCGTAGGAGGGGTTGCGGTCGGTCCGCTCGTCGAGCGGCGAGTAACCCGCCGAGTCGAACGGGTTGCTGTCGTCGCCGGTGCTCAGGTAGAGGTTGCCCGCGGCGTCGAAGTCCATGTCGCCGCCCACGTGACAGCAGATGCCCCGGTCGGCCGCCACGTCGAGCACCTTGACCTCGCTGCTCATGTCGAGCGTCCAGTCGGGCTTGACCGTGAACCTGGAGAGCCGGTTCACCCCCTTCCACGCGGAGAAGTCCGTGGCGGTGAGCGGGGCGTCGCCGCTGGGGGTGTTGAGGCGAGGCGCGTAGTAGAGGTAGATGAACCGGTTGGTGGCGAAGCCGGGGTCGGCGGCGACTCCCTGGAGCCCCTCCTCGTCGTGGGAGTAGACGTTCAGGACGCCCACCATGGTGGTGTCGCCGCGCGCGTCGGTGCGCCGCAGCGTCCCGTCGCGTGAGGTGTGCAGCACCGACAGGTCGGGCAGCACGGACAAGGACATCGGCTCGCCCATGTCGGCGGCCCCCTTGGCCATCTCCACGCGCTGGTAGTCGGCGGGGTCGACGGCCGCCGCCTGGGCGGGGGCGGCCAGCACGGTCAGGCCTGAGAGGGGAATGAGTAAGGCGCAGATCTGCGCGATCCATCTGCTGGTGCGAGCGGTCAGCCGCCTGGGGGGCATGGCGGACCTTCCTTTCCTGTGGTGCCTTACGGCCCGGCGTTGGATCGGCCGGGCCGAGTGCGACGAGCCTCGGGTCCGCACGGGGCGGCCCAGGCGGGTCACGGCCGGGCGGCGGTATCGTGCCGCCCGCGCGGAGGCCGGTCTGATCCGGCCTCCGCCCGCCGTCCGTGACGTGGGTCGTCTCCGCTCATCCGGAAGTCGCTGGTGGGATGGGCTTTCGCTTCACAGCTCCTCCATAGAGGCGGTGATTGCCCAGAACATAAGGCACTTTTGGTGAGATGTGAAGATGTTCAGCCGCATTTCACCCGAACTTGTGTCGCTAACGACGAAAGTCCTGTCATCGTGTCGGCCGCTGTCACGGGATGACGGGTGAGGGGGCGCCTGAAGGTGGGCTCGCGGAGGCATGGGGGGCGCCCCCATGTGGGGGTGCGCGAAGGTCACCATACTTAACGCCAGTGACCCCAACGAGCCCCTCCGCCGTCGCGCCACCCCGAGCCCGGGACGCGACGCGTCCCTCCGCCCGCGCGGCCGTGCACGGGGGCGTCCACAGCCGCTTGAGCGCCCACCGTGAATGGACGTCGACTGTGAGCGTCTACGAGGTGAACATATCGGTGCGGGCGGCGTCCGGTTCGCCGGCGGCCACCAGGCATGGTCACCGAGACCAACCGCTGGTGAAATACCGGCGAATTACCCGGCCACCCCTTTCGCCTGTTTGCCTGATTCTTTAATGTCCTGGCCAGATGCGCCCGGCGTTAATGGCATATGGGGGATTTAGGCATTCCTGCCGGAGAAAGGCCTGGCTTCGTCATGTTTCCTGCCGTTGTTACCAATCAACGTGTGCAATGTTCCGGCCGGTTGGACCGTTCCTGGCCGGTGCGGCTGGAGGATCACCACGTGACAACCGGTCAGCGCGGCGCTCCGCCGGGACGGCGTCCACCTGTGCCATCCGCCGACTAAGCCCGTCAACTCCTTCAGGAGATCTTGTGAAGTTACGAAAGAGGGCGCTGGCGCTTGCCGCCACGCTGACGACCGTTACAGCCATCCACGCGCTGCCGGCCTCGGCCGACGACGAAGCGCCGGACATCGACACCGTCCGCAGCCTGCCCCTTCCGATCGCGACGCTCTACCAGATCCCCGACACGCCGGTCGACGTGCCGTCGGACGACACCCCGCCGGAGTCCCCGTCCCCCACCGAACCCCCCGCCGAACCCCCCGCCGCATCCCCTGACAAGGCCACGGCCGCGGTGACCGGCAGCGCCACCACCGGCGCCACCGGCTCTGCCACGATCAGCGCGGCGATCAGCGCCGACATCAGCGCCGACGACCACGTGGTCGGCTACACCCTGACCTACCAGGTCGGCGGTCTCACCGGGTACGCGTCGTACGCGGTCAACCGGAAGACCGGCAAGACCCGGTTCGTGCCGGGAATCCTGGTCGGCCTCAACGAGACCGGCACGCAGGCCGTGTACCGCACCCCCTGCAAAGACGGTCGTGGCTGCAACGTCACCGCGCTGAACCTCACCACCGGGGCCCGCACCCGGCTGGACGTGAGCGGCACGGGCCGGCCACCCGGCGCCAACGACCACAACCAGATCGACGGTGCCACCTTCGACGGGGGGCGGACCGTGGTATTCCACTCGACCGCCCCGAATCTGGTTCCCGGCGTGACCACGACGGGGAACCGCCTCTACTACCACGACCTCGGCAACGGGGTCACCCGGCTGCTCAAGGATCCCCAGGCCCCGGATGACGCGTACGTCAGCCCCCGGGCGGCGGTGAGCCCGGGCGGCCGGTACATCGCCTATCGCTGGAAGGACACCGACGGGTCGACCCGGCTGTCGGTTCTCGACCAGGTGAACGGGCAGTACACCCGGCTCGCCGGCAGCGCTCCGGACAGCTCGCCGATCTGGACGCCGCCGACCATCAGCAACCGCGACACCATGGTGTTCACGACGAAGGACCAGTTGGTGCCGCAGGACACCAACAACCTGCCGGACGTCTACCTGCGCAACCTGCAGACCGGCACCACCACCCTGGTCAGCGCCGACAGCACGGGAGCCGCCACCGGCACGATCGCCGGCGAGACGCCGCGCATCACCGCCGACGGCCATTACGCCCTCTACGCGGGTCCGGCGTCCCAGATGATGTGGCGGGACGTCACCACCGGCACCCAGCGGGCGCTGACGGGTGCGGACAACCTCCCGCAGAAGTTCTCCGGCGCCGTCCTGTCCCGCAGCGGCCGCTTCCTCGCCGCCGGAGGCAGCACCGAGAACGGGTTGCCGGGCGTGCTCCTGCGCGACCAGGCGCAGGACTGCGCGGGCGAGTTCGCCACGACCACAGGCTCCGGCACCGTGCTCGGCACTCCCGGTGACGACGTCATCTACGGTTCGAACGGCAACGACACCATCTACGGCTACGGGGGCGACGACGTCATCTGCGGCCTCGGCGGCGACGACTTCATCGACGCCGGCGCGGGTGACGACGCCGTCTACGGCGGCGACGGCGATGACCGGATCGAAGGCAACCTGGGCAACGACGTGATCGACGGTGGCCTCGGCTCGGACTCCATGAACGGCGGCCTTGGCACCGACGCCCTGCTGTACCGCTCCGCCACCGCCGGAGTCGACGTCAACCTCAACCGCTCGTCCGGCAACGGGATGCCCGGCGAGAACGACGAGGTCCTGAACGACTTCGAGATCCTTTTCGGTTCGGCCTACAACGACACGCTGACCGGCCGGGAACATTCCGAGACGATGTTCGGCATGGGCGGCGATGACCTGCTCCTTGGCAACGACGGCAACGACCTGCTCTTTGGCGGTGACGGCAAGGACGTCCTCATCGGCATGAAGGGCAACGACCTCCTCGACGGCGGCGCCGGCGCCAACTCGTGTGTGGGCGGCCCCGGCATCAACATTCTCCTCAACTGCGCGTACATCGGTTAATCCAGAACCTGCACGCGAGGGCCTCTCCCCAGGCGGTCACCGGGGAGAGGCCCTTCGCGCACGTCCCGGACCTTCTTCCCGACGCGGTCATCGATGCCGTCCCCGCACGTCTGTTCATCGGGCCGAATCGGCGTTACGGTCAAAGCGGCATAGTGACGCTCGCCGACGCATGGGTTCTCGAGGAACCGATGAGTTCATATGACGACCAGGACAGGGCCTGGTTCCACAGCCAATTCATGTCTCTGTCGATCAGAAAAACCGGCTTCGAATGGCAGGCGTTCGTCAATGACCTCATGCATGCGGTTCATCCCGGCGAGTTCATGGCCGTCGATCCGGCCGGGCGAGGTGACAAGGGCTGCGACGGGTGGGTAGGCGGCCTCATGCTGGCTTGCTATGGTGCGAGCAACCCGAATCAGCGGTACGTGACGAAGAAGGTCGAAAGCGATTTCACCACGGCCTTGAAGTACTGGGGCGACAGCATGGACCGATGGGCGTTCGTGCACAACAACGCGAACGGGCTGCCCGAGATGGCGGCACGCGCCGTCATCGAGTTGCGGCGGCAGCATCGCGGCTCCGTGCGGATCGAGGTGTGGCCTCCCCAGGTCCTGTGGAACCACTGCGGGTTCCTGTCGCGTGGACACCTGGCGACGATCATCGGCTCGCCGCCGTCCGATCACCCGGCAGGGATGACGTACATCGCGCGCTGCGTGGAGTCACTCGCCCGGACGCGCCTTCGCCCTGGTCTGGATCCGGTCGAGGAGGTCGCCTACGGCAAGATCGAGCACAACGCCTTCGGCGCCACGGTGACCGACCTGATCAAGCGATTTCAGATTCACACCGGACACGTGCGCTATTACTTCAGATTCGCCTCCCCAGGCGAGCAGGCCCAGGTGTCGGAGAACCTGCGGGCCCGTTTCGCGGGCCATCGCGCCCGCCTCGACTCTTCCGACGCGGTCTTCCACGCCCTCTGTGACGACCTGGTCGCGGAGGCGTTCGGCATGAACGGCTTCCCGGACAAGACCCAGCAGCGCAGCGCGGCGCTCATGGTCGTCACCCACTTCTTCGAGCAGTGCGAGATCTTCGAGGCGCCTCAGGAGCACCGCCGTGCTGCTTCCTGACAAGGCCATACCGACCGACCAGGCTCTGCTGGCGATCGGCGCCCAGATACTGATCCAGCTCGAACGGCCCGGCAGCGTCAGCGCGGTCTGGGATCGGTTGCTGGAGTGGCGGTCGATGCGCGGCATGAGATCCGCGCTGCCGTTCTGGTGGTTCTCGCTGGCCCTCGATGTCCTCTACGCGATCGGCGTCGTCGATGAGCACAACGGAGAGCTGGTGAGGAAAAGCCGTGCTGTATGAGCTCAAAAGTAACCTGCCCGGGTTCAAAACCGCGCGTTTCCGAGACGGCCTGAACATCGCGATCGCCCGAAGGAGCCCGACGCCCACCGCGGAGGACGGCGGCGACCGGCTCGGCAAGACGAGCTTCGTGCGACTCCTGGACTTCCTGCTGGGGTCCGATGTCCGGCTCGGCCATCCGCTTCGCCGTACGGAGTTCGCGCACGCGGAGTTCGGCCTCACCCTCGATCTCTTCGGCCAGCCGAGAACGATCGGCCGAAGCGTGGAGAATCTCGCGTATGCCCAGGTGAACGGGGCGGGAATGCGGATCTCGAAGTTTCGCGCCTACCTCGGCAAAGGGTTGTTCGGGCTCACCGAAGGCGGCAACGAACCGTCGTTCCGGTCCTTGATGGCCTACTACCTCAGAGACGTCACGGCGGGTGGATTCGTTTCTCCGACGGAGACCTACCGGAAACAGCGGGCAGCCGACGCGCAACCCGCCCTCGCGTATCTGTTCGCCCTGGACGTGGATCTGGTGGCGAAGGTGCGTGAGGTGGGCGAGACCGACAAGAACCTGCGCGAGCTGAGGAGGGCCGCCAAGGATTCGATCGTGGGCATGACGCTGGGCAGGGCCAATGACCTCGACGCCCAGATCCGGACCCTGCAGATCCAGCGTGACGATCTCGCCCGGGAGATCACGGAGTTCCACGTGGCGGACCGCTACGCCCGGCACCGTGCGCAGGTCGACGAGCTCAGCAGGCGAATCCGCGACATCAACGATCGGCTCGTGCTCCTCGAGGGCGGCGCCAAGGACATCGAGAAGGCGCTTTCGCAGGACGAGGAGAGCCTGCCCGACCGGGATTACCTTCGCGATGTCTTCGAACAAGTGGGCATCGTGCTCCCAGACCTGGTGACCCGCCGTTTCGACGAGGTCGAGGCGTTCCACCACTCGATCGTCGCCAACCGGCGTCGCTACCTGGAGGCGGAGCATGCCCGGCGGCTGCGGGAGATCTCGCAGGAACGCGAGGACCTGGGCGGGCTCGACCGGGAACGGGCCGAGCTGATGCGCCTGCTGGAGGCCGGCGGGGCGTTCGAAACCTACAGCGAACTGCAGCGCCAGATCTCCGTCGTCGACGGCCGGCTCAGCGAACTCATGGAGCGCCGGGCCATCGTCGACCGCTGGGGGAACGCCAACCGCCACGTCCAACTTCGTTCGGCGGAACTCGCCCTGCAGATCAGCTCGGATCTGCACGACCGGCGCGACCACATCGCGGACATCTCACGCCTGTACGCGTCGTTCGCGTACCGGCTCTACGGCGACAGGCGGCCCGCGGCGCTGACCATCGAGGCCAAACGGTCCGGCTACAAATTCGTCCCCACCATCGGCGGCGGCGCCACAAAGGACGTACAGGGCATGGCCTTGTTCTGTTTCGACCTGTGCATGGCGGTGACGGCGAAGCGAGCCGGACATGGCCCGGACTTCCTCGTGCACGACAGTCATCTCTTCGAGCACGTGGACGCCCGCCAGGTCGCCGGCGCCCTCGACCTCGTCGCCGACACGTGCCGGAAGGAAGGCCTCCAGTACATCACGACGATCGACTCGGACCGGCTCGCGGACGCGCTGCGGGAGCGTCCCGATCTCGACTACCAACTCTGCGCCGAGATGACCGAGGAGCGGGAGGACGGGAGCCTCTTCGGGATTCGTTACTGACCGCTCAGCCGGGTCGTCACGATCGGGGGCCCGGCTGTGGCACGCGTCTCGCCGTCACCTGCTCCCGGACGTCGATGCCGTAGGTCTGGATCTTGCGGTAGATCGTCGCTCGCGAGATGCCCAGGAGGGTCGCCGCCCTGGCTTTGTCGCCGGCTGCTTCGATCAGCGCGCGGGCGATGGCGTCACGCTCGACCGCTTCCAATGAAGTCAGGATCCGGCGCGTGATCGCGTGGCACCGCTCGGGCAGGTCACCGACCTGGATTAGCCCTGCACGGCGTCTGAGCAGGGCGGCCCCGAGCACGCGGTCGAGTTCGGCGACGTTCCCCGGCCATGCCATGCGCAGCAGCACTTGCATCGCCTCTCCTGAGCAGGTCACACGCCGTTCGCGTTGCCGTCGCTGGAGTAGTGCGGGAACGAGCTCGCGAAGGTCGTCGATGTGGTGACGCAGGGGCGGCACGGCGACGGTGACCGGGAAGAAGTCCTGAAGCTCCAGCACCGCGGCACTGGTCTCGTCCGTCGCGGTCGCGGTCACCCATGCCCCGGATCCCGCGACCCCGGCCTCCTCTTCCAGCGTCAGGGTGAGCAGCCGTGTGCTGGCGTGATCCAAGCGATCGACATGGCGCAGGATGACGGTCGCACAAGGCTCGCGCAGGTGGGAGCGGAGCAGGTCCAGCCAAGCGGGAACGTCCGGCTCGCAGTCGGCGGCGTCCAGCACCGCTACGTGAGACGAGGGGAAGCAGCGGCGGTGGGCGGCTTCCGCGATCGCCAGCTTTCCCACTCCGGGCTCACCGAGAAGCAGCGTCCAGGTACGCGCGCGGCATCGGGTCTCGACCTGCTGGCAGACGTTGAGCCAGGAGGGATGCCGGCCGGCCAGGCCGCCCCAGGGAGCCTCAGGCCGTGGCGGAACACGGATGCTCTGGCCCGGTTCGTCGTTGAGATTGATCTCGATCACCGCCCCCGCGGCGACCGTGCCCACCTCGATCGGCCGGTAGCGTACCCGCGCCACCTGCCCGCTGGACAGGACGATGCTGTCCACCGTATCTCGTCGCGAATCCAGGAGCTCGAGCGCGCGGTCGCGGAGCGTTACCTGGTCATTCGGCTGAAGAAGGCGTGCGGCGGCTGGGTTGGTGATGACGAGCTGGTCGCTTACGGTCACGACGGGTCTGCCGGCCCTTCTCGTCGCTGAGAGGAACTCGGCCAGCAGCGCCCGCTCCCGCTCGGTGCTGTCCTCCAGTAAGCGGTGTGCGATATCGGCCGCGGCCTCCTGGACGAGTGCGGTCATCAGCGGGCTGGCGTGAGCGGAGCGGCAGGTGAGGTCGATGACCCCTTCGACGCGGCCGCTGAGCGGATGCCGGATGGGCGCCGCCGCGCACGACATCCCCTGCAGACGGGCGGAGTAGTGCTCGGCGCCGAAAACGTGGGAGGCCCGCTTGTCCTCCAGTGCCGTGCCGATGCCGTTGGTCCCCACATATTCCTCGGCGTAACTGAATCCGACGGCCAGACGGATGCGGTCGAGGAGCTTGTTGAGCGACTCTTCTCCCGCTCTGCGCGCGATCACGCGTCCACGCGCGTCGGTGAGGATCACGGTCATCGGTGTTCCGGTCAGTGCCGACTCGAGCCGGTCCAGGGCAGGCCGCGCCGCCAGGCTGAGGGCTGTGCCGGGATCCACGTCCGGCCGGTACGGGGGATCCAGCTTGTCCACATCCACGCCGAAGAACTGGGAACGGCGCCAAGAGACCTCGATTGGTTCGCGTATGCGCCCACCAGTGAAGTCGCCTGCTTCGATGAAGCGTTCTCGTGCTTGGGCGATCAGCCTCGAGGCACCCATTACCGACATCGCCTCCCTGGAGCGCCGGACCAAGGATTCAAAATGTGACACCGAAGTTACGCCGAGGCTACGCCCTGGTTGACCCCAACGGTAGAGGGAGTGCCGTCACCCTGCCCGTCTCAAGATGAGACGCCGCGTCGTCTCCGTCTCCGCTGTCATGGCCGTGTCGTGATTCCGACCGGAAAGCAGGGAGACGACGTGAGCCGACAGAGTCTCACCAAGGCGCACCAGAAGATCACCGAGCTCTCCTGGGAGCCGACCTTCGCGACGCCAGCCACGCGTTTCGCCACCGACTACAGGTTCGACAAGTCCCCCAAGAAGGACCCGCTCAAGCAGGTCCTGCGGTCCTACTTCCCGATGGAGGAGGAGAAGGACAACCGCGTGTTCGGGGCGATGGACGGGGCCATACGCGGCAACATGTTCCGCCAGGTCCAGCAGCGGTGGATGGAGTGGCAGAAGCTGTTCCTGTCCATCATCCCGTTCCCGGAGATCTCGGCGGCGCGGGCCATGCCCATGGCCATCGGGGCGGTGCCGAACCCCGAGATCCACAACGGCCTGGCCGTACAGATGATCGACGAGGTCCGGCACTCGACGATCCAGATGAACCTCAAGCGGCTGTACATGAACCACTACATCGACCCGGCCGGCTTCGATATCAGCGAGAAGGCCTTCGCCAACTGCTACGCGGGCACCATCGGGCGGCAGTTCGGTGAGGGGTTCATCACCGGAGACGCGATCACCGCGGCCAATGTCTATCTGACCCTGGTCGCCGAGACCGCGTTCACCAACACGCTGTTCGTCGCGATGCCGTCGGAGGCGTCGGCCAACGGCGACTACCTGCTGCCCACGGTGTTCCACTCGGTCCAGTCGGACGAGTCGCGGCACATCAGCAACGGCTACTCGATCCTGCTGATGGCACTGGCCGACGAGGAGAACCGGCAGCTTCTGGAGCGCGACCTGCGCTACGCCTGGTGGAACAACCACTGCGTGGTCGACGCGGCCATCGGCACCTTCATCGAGTACGGCACGAAGGACCGCCGCAAGGACCGCGACAGCTATGCCGAGATGTGGCGGCGGTGGATCTACGACGACTACTACCGCAGCTACCTCATCCCGCTGGAGAAGTACGGCCTGAAGATCCCGCACGAACTGGTCGAGGAGGCCTGGAACCGGATCTACAACAAGGGCTACGTCCACAAGGTCGCGCAGTTCTTCGCCACGGGGTGGCCGGTGAACTTCTGGCGGATCGACGGGATGACCGACGATGACTTCGAGTGGTTCGAGCACAAGTACCCCGGTTGGTACAACCAGTACGGCCGTTGGTGGGAGGCCTACAACCGGCTGCGCCACCCGGGGCGGAACAAGCCGATCGCCTTCGAGGAGGTCGGATACCAGTACCCGCACCGCTGCTGGACCTGCATGGTGCCCTGCCTCATCCGCGAAGACATGATCGCCGACGAGGTCGACGGCCAGTGGCGCACCTACTGTTCGGAGACCTGCCACTGGACCGACAGCGTGGCCTTCCGGCCCACCTACGAGGGCCGGGACACGCCGTCCATGGGCCGGCTGACCGGCAAGCGCGAGTGGGAGACCCTCTACCACGGCTGGGACCTCGCCGACATCATCAAGGACCTCGGCTACGTCCGCGACGACGGGAAGACGCTCGTCCCGCAGCCGCATGTGGATCTCGATGACCCGAAGAAGCTCTGGACCCTCGACGACGTCCGCGGCCTGCCGTTCCCGAGCCCGAACGTCACGCTCAACGAGATGACCTCCGAGCAGCGCGCGGCGCATCTCGCCGAGTATCGCGCGAACCCCAACGTAACGCGGGTCTGACCCGGAGGCGGGGGCGCGGAACCGTCGCGGGATCTGCCGCGCCCCCGGTCAGGAAGCCCACGAGGGAGAAGACCACATGGGAGACAAGCACCGGGTCCGGTTCGAGCCGGTCGATGTGGAGATCGAGGTCGAGGAGGAGGAGACCATCCTCGACGCGGCCTTCCGCCAGGGCGTCATGCTGATGCACGGCTGCAAGGAGGGTCAGTGCTCGTCGTGCAAGTCCTTCCTGCTCGACGGCGACCTGCAGATGGACCGCTACTCCACGTTCGCGCTCGCGGACTACGAAAGCGAGGAGGGCTATGTCCTGCTGTGCAAGGCGCACGCCTACAGCGACCTCCAGATCGAGCTGATCAACTACGACGAAGAGATGATCCACGCCGGGGTGCCCCCCAGGCTGGTGGACACCGAGGTCGCTGAAATCACCCCCCTCACCCACGACATCACCGCTCTGCGGCTGGTGCCGGCGGAAGAGGTGCCGTTCACCCCGGGGCAGTACGTCGACGTCCGGATCCCCGGCGCCGACGAGTGGCGTTCGTTCTCCATGGCGAATGTCGGGAGAGACCACCTCGACTTCATCATCAAGTGCTATCCCGGCGGGAGGTTCTCCGGACTGCTGCGGGAAGGCCTTCACCCCGGTGACACGCTCCAGGTGAAGGGCCCGTACGGCACGTTCACCCTGCGGGAGAAGTCGGCCAGGGACATCGTCTTCGTCGGCGGCGGCGCCGGCATGGCGCCGATCCTCTCCCTGCTCACCCAGATGCGCGAACAGGGCATCCGGCGTGGAGCGCGGTACTACTACGGGGCCCGTACGGCGCGCGACCTGTTCCACCTGGACCTCATGGCGGGATTCGAGAGCGACCTGCCGGGCTTCAGGTTCGTGCCCGTGTTGTCGGAGGAGGGCGGCGGACTGGTCACCGAGGCGCTGGACCGGGCCGAAGACGACCTGTCCGAGGTCGACGCCTACCTGTGCGGACCTCCACCCATGATCGACGCGGCGATCCCCCTGCTGGAAAGCAAGGGCGTGCCACGCGAGCGCATCTACTTCGACAAGTTCACCACCACCGCGGGATCGCAGTGACGGCCCGCGGCCGTACCGAGCAGAACAGGAGCACAGCCGTGGCGACTCCTACCGAGCAAAAGGCGCAGAGGAGCTTCCCCAAGCCGGAGCTCACCGACGCCGAGGCCGGGGCGTTGACCTTCCCCAGTTCCACCAGCCGGGCGTTCAACTACTTCAAGCCGAAGAAGCTGCGCGCGTCGATGTACGAGGATGTCACCTTCGACGTGCAGCCCGACCCTGACAGGCACCTCACCCAGGGCTGGATCTACTCCTTCGCCAACGGCGACGCCGGCTACCCCCAGGACTGGACGGCGCTGCGGTCCGGCAACTGGCACGCCTTCCTCGACCCGAACGAGGAATGGGAGCAGACGATCTACCGCAACAACTCGAGCATCGTGCGGCAGACCCAGCTCAACCTCGACAACGCGCGCCGGGCCGGTGCCTACCGTGCGTGGACGCGGAGCTGGACCACGTTCGTCGAACGGCACGTGGGCGCCTGGATGCACGCCGAGAACGGGCTCGGCATGCACGTGTTCGTGTCGACCCAGCGGTCTGCCCCCACCAACATGATCAACACCGCGCTCGCCGTCAACGGCACGCACAAGCTGCGCTTCGCGCAGGACCTCGCCCTCTACAACCTCGAGCTGAGCGAGAACCTCCCGGACTTCGACGGGACGGCGCACCGCGACGTCTGGCACACCGACCCGATCTGGCAGGGGGTGCGGGAGAACGTCGAGCGGTTGACGGCGATCGAGGACTGGGCCGAGGCCGTCTTCGCCACCAATTTCGTCTTCGAGCCCCTCGTGGGCGAGTTGTTCCGCAGCCATCTGGTGATGCAGATCTCCGCCAGGAACGGCGACTACGCCACGCCGACCGTCATGGGGACGGGCGAGCATGACTACGACCGCGACCTGCGCGCGTCCCGCACGCTCTTCTCGCTGCTGCTGCGCGACGAGCGGTACGGCGCGGCCAACGCCGAGGTGGTCGCCGGCTGGCTGACCCGGTGGGTGCCCGTGAGCCTCGACGCGACGCGGCGGCTCCAGCCGCTCTGGTCGCAGCCGGCGGAGAAGGTGCTGCGCTTCGAAGAGTCCCTTGACCGGGCCAAGGACCGTCTCCGCGGCCTGCTGTCCGACCTTGGTCTGAACGAGCCGAAGGAGCTGAACCAGTGAGTGCGTTCGGTGCGGCGAACCCGACGTCGTCCAACAGGTGCGGCGTCACGCTGATGAACAACCAGAACGGCCACGTCGTGGCGGACGTGATGCGCGGCAAGCCCGGCGTCACGGTCAGCGAGTACCCCTCCATGATCCGGGTGGACGGCGAGGGGAAGATCGAGTTCGACTTCGACGAGATCTCCGACGCCATCGGATTCGAGTTCGGCCCCGCCGACTTCGAGGAGATCATGTCCACCCACTACGGCCGCATGGTGCACCTCGACGACCGCACCTTCCTGTTCGCCAACCCCGAGGACGCGGCGGAGTACATCGACTTCGACCTGCGCCCGGTCCAGTGAGGAGCCCGGCATGTACCACAAGGACGGCGTGAGCTACTACGTGGTGGACGGCCACGTCCACTACTGGAACGCCAGCCCGGAGAACCGCAACCGGTACGGCGAGGGCTTCATCGAGTGCTTCTACAACTACCAGACGAGCCTCAGTCCGGCCGAGTGGGTCTGGCCGTTAGAGAAGTTCTGCAAGTACACCGAGGAGGACCTGATCCACGACCTGTTCGAAACGGGCTACGTGGACATGGCCATCTTCCAGCCGACCTACCTGCGCGACTTCTACCCGGGCGAGGGCTTCAACACGACCGAGCGCAACGCCGTAGTGAAGGAGCGGCACCCGGACCGGTTCGTGCTGAACGGTTCCTTCGACCCGCGCGACGGCGACGAGGGCCTGCGGGTGCTGGAGCAGAAGGCCGAGCGCTACGGGCTCAAGGGCGTCAAGCTCTACACGGCCGAGTGGAAGGGGGACTCCAAGGGGTACAAGCTCTCCGATCCCGAGGCGTACCGCTACCTGGAGAAGTGCCGGGAGCTCGGCATCGTCAACATCCACGTGCACAAGGGCCCGACGATCTGGCCGCTGAACCGCGACGCCTTCGACGTCGCCGACATCGACGATGTGGCCACCGCCTTCCCTGACCTGAACTTCATCGTCGAGCATGTGGGGCTGCCCCGCCTGGAGGACTTCTGCTGGATCGCCAAGCAGGAGCCCAACGTGTACGGCGGGCTCGCGGTGGCCATGCCGTTCCTCCACAGCCGGCCCCGCTATTTCGCCCAGATCATCGGCGAACTGCTCTACTGGCTCGGCGAGGACAGGCTCGTGTTCGGCAGCGACTACGCGATCTGGAGCCCGCGCTGGCTGGTGGAGCAGTTCGTCGACTTCCAGATCCCGGAGGACATACAGGGCGAGTACGGCACGCTCAGCGTCGAGGCCAAGAAGCGGATCCTCGGCCTCAACGCCGCCCGCCTGTACGACCTCAAGGTTCCCGCCGAAGCCCAGCTCGACTCCGTGCCGGCGGGTGCCGCGCCCGGGGGCCGATCGTGATCAGCCGCCAGGCTGCCTGGGCGGCGCTCGGCCAGGTCCGCGACCCGGAACTGGACGAGCCCATCACCGACCTGGGGTTTGTGCGGATGCTCCGCGTGGACGGCGGCGCCGTCCACGCGGAGCTTCGGCTCCCGACGTACTTCTGCGCGCCCAACTTCGTCTTCATGATGGTCGGCGACGCGGACGCCGCGCTTCGGGCACTGCCCGGAGTCACCGAAGTGCGGGTCGATCTCGCCGACCACTTCACCGCGGGCGAGATCAGAGAGGGGGTGGGCCACGGGTTCGAGGCGACGTTCCCCGGCCTGACCGACGGGGACCTGACCGAACTGCGGAGCGTCTTCCGGCGCAAGGCCTTCGTCGCGGCGCAGGGCCGCCTCTGCCGTGATCTGCTCACCCAGGGGTGGACCACGGCCGACCTGACCGGCCTCAGGCTCGGCGACCTGCCTCCTTCCGCCCTCGTGGCCGCGTACGAGCGGGCCCGCGCCGCGATCGGCCTGCCGGCCGGTCCCGACGCGTGGATGCTCACCGATCCGGACGGGGGCAGGGTCCCCGCCGAGCGCGTCGATCAATACCTGCGCTTCGCCAACGCCCTTCGGGTGAGTGTCGAGGGCAACGCCGAACATTGCCGGGCGCTGCTGGCCGCCCGCTACTCAGATGATCTAGGAGGTGCCGCTTGAAGGCCGTAAGACTGCATGGTTACCACCGAATCCCCCAGGTGGAGGAGGTGCCGGAACCGGCGATCACCGGCCCGCTCGACGTCGTCGTACGTATCGGGGGCGCGGGCCTGTGCCGTACGGACCTGCACATCGTCGAGGGGCAGTGGCGCGAGAAGTCCGGCGTCGCCCTGCCGTACACGCTGGGGCACGAAAACGCCGGATGGGTGCACGCGGTCGGGCCCGCCGTCGACAACCTGGCGGTGGGCGACCCGGTCATCCTGCACCCCCTGATCACCTGCGGCCTCTGCCCCGCCTGCCGGGCGGGCGACGACGTGCACTGCGCGGCCTCGGCCTTCCCCGGCATCGATACGGACGGCGGGTTCGCCGAGCTGCTGAAGACCAATGCCCGGGCGGTGGTCAAACTGGCACCGTCCCTGGAACCGGCGGCGGTCGCGGCGCTGGCCGACGCCGGGCTCACGGCCTACCACGCCGCCCGCAAGGCGGCACGGTTGCTGTCGCCGGGACAGCGGGTGGTGGTCATCGGCGCCGGCGGGCTCGGGCACATCGGCGTCCAGGTTCTGAAAGCGCTCAGCCCGGCACAGATCATCGTGGTCGACCGGTCCGCCGAGGCACTCAAACTCGCCGCCGGCCTCGGCGCCGACCACGTGGTGCAGGCCGACGGAGAGCAGGTCCAGGCCGTCAGGGATCTGACCGGCGGCCTGGGCGCCGAGGTGGTCCTGGACTTCGTCGGCGAAGGCGGCGCGATCGCGGACGGCGTCGCGATGCTCCGGCGGGCGGGCAGCTACCTGGTGATCGGGTACGGGGGTGTGCTGTCCGTGCCGACGATCGACATCATCTCCACCGAGATCAACTTCGTCGGCAACCTGGTCGGCTCGTACACCGACCTGGCCGAGCTCATGGCGCTGGCGGCCGAGGGCAAGGTCGCGCTGCACACCACCACCTATCGGCTGGAGGAGTTCGGCGAGGCGCTGAACGACCTGGAGCACGGCCGCATCCGTGGCCGCGCGATCCTCGTTCCCTGATCCGGAGGAGTGAGATGGCGAAGCTACTGCGATTCGACACCGAGGCGCGACACCTGCTGGAGACAGGGGTCAACGCTCTCGCCGACGCGGTCAAGGTGACGCTCGGCCCGAAGGGCCGCAATGCCGTACTGGAGAAGCTGACCGGCCCGCCCACCATAACCAACGACGGCGTGACCATCGCCAGGGAGATCCAGCTCGGCGACCCGTTCGCGAACATGGGCGCCCAGCTCGTCAAGGAGGTGGCGAGCAAGACCAACCTCGACGTCGGCGACGGCACCACCACCGCCACCGTCCTGGCCCAGGCCATCGTGCGCGAAGGGCTGCGCAAGGTGGAGAAGGGCGGCAACCCGATGCAGCTCAAGGCCGGAATCGAGCAGGCCGTCGACAGGGCGATCGCCGTGCTCCGGCATTGGGCACGCCCGGTGACCAGACCGGAGGACCTGCTGCACGTGGCCTCCCTGTCGGCCAACAACGACGTCGTGATCGGTGAGATCATCGCCGACGCCATCGCCCGCGTCGGGCCCGCCGGCGTCGTGACCGTGGAGGACTCGCCGTCGCTCGGCATGGACGTCGAGTTCGTCGAGGGACTGGAGTTCGACAACGGCTACATCTCGCCGTACATGGTCACCGACCAGATCCGCATGGAGACGGTCTTCGAGAACCCCTACATCCTGCTGACCAACGAGAAGATCTCCAAGGTCCAGGAACTCATGCCGGTGCTCGAGCAGGTCATGCGCAGCGGCTCCCCATTGGTGATCATCGCGGAGACCGTCGACGGGCCGGCCCTCGGCATGCTCGTGGCCAACTCCGTGCACGACACCTTCAGATCGGTGGCCATCAAGGCCCCCGGCTTCGGCCACCGCCGGCTGGCCCAGCTCGACGACCTCGCCGTGCTCGTCAACGGCGAGGTCGTCACCGCCGACCGCGGAACCGGCCTCGCCACCGTACGGCTTGAGCAGCTCGGCCGGGCGGCGAAGGTGACGGTCACCGAGCGGAGCACGACGATCGTGGGCGGCGCGGGATCCGGCGAGGACGTCACTGCTCGGATCGAGCAGCTCAAGGCCGAACTGGCCCGCGCTCAGAACGAGCACGACGTGGACAAGCTCCAGGAGCGGATCGCCCGGCTCTCCGGCTGCGTGGCCGTCATCAGGGTCGGCGCCGCCACCGGCGTCGAACTGAAGGAGAAACAGCACCGGGTCGAGGATTCTCTGGCGGCCACGCGGGCCGCGGTGGAGGAAGGCGTCGTCCCCGGCGGCGGCACCGCGCTTCTGCAGGCCAGGGCGGAGCTGTTCGAACTCGACCTCGAGGGCGACGCCTCCGTCGGGCGCGACATCGTCGTCATGGCGCTGGCCGAGCCGCTGCGCTGGATCGCCATCAACGGGGGATACTCCGGGGACGACGTCGTGGGCAAGGTCGAAGAACTGGAGCCCGGGCAGGGCTTCGACGTGCTGCGCGGTGAATACGGTGACATGTTCGCCCGCGGCATCATCGATCCGCTCAAGGTCACACGCTGCGCCCTGCAGAGCGCGGCCTCGATCGCCGCGCTCATCCTCACCACCGAGACCCTCATCGTGGAGGAGGTGATGCGGAATCCGGGTGCGATCGTCGCTCCGGGATTCGGCGACCTCGCCGAAGGCCTGCCGAGACCATCGAACATCGCGTGAGTATCGCGTGAGTTCAGCCCACGGGGACGGGTCAGGCCCGTCCCCGTGCTCCCCTTGAAGGCGGTGACGTGAAGCCCTCGCTCGAAGTCTCGTCCGACACCATCCCCGTCCCTCCGCCCGGCGGCATGAAGCAGCGCATGGTCGCCCTGATGGGTCCCGCCTTCGTGGCCGCCGTCGCTTACGTCGATCCGGGGAACTTCGCCACCAACGTGGAGAGCGGCGCCCGCTTCGGCTTCCTGCTGCTCTGGGTCGTCCTGGTGGCCAACGCCGTCGCCATGCTGCTGCAGTACCTGTCGGCCAAGCTGGGCCTCGCCACCGGCCGGAGCCTGCCCGAACTCTGCCGTGACCACTATCCGCGGCCGGTCGTGCTGGGTCTGTGGCTCCAGGCGGAGGTCGTGGTCATCATGACCGACCTGGCGGAGTTCATCGGCGGCGCCGTCGCACTGAACCTGCTCTTCGGCCTGTCGATGCTGCAGGGCGGAACCATCATCGCGGTCGCCTCCTTCCTCGTCCTGGCCGCCCGTACGGCAAGGCAACGAAGGTTCGAGGCGCTGATCAGCGGCCTGCTGGCCGTGGTGGCGGGCGGATTCCTCTACCAGACGCTCCAGGTCACGGTGCCGCTGAGCGATGCGGCAGCCGGTCTCGTCCCACGTTTCGACGGTGCCGCCAGCATGCTGCTCGCGGCGGGCGTGGTCGGCGCCACCGTCATGCCCCACGCGGTCTACCTGCACTCGGCTCTCACCCGGGAGCGCTTCGATCCAAGCCATGGGCTCCCGCGCCGCACACTGATCCGCGCCCAGCGGGTGGACATCGTCCTCGCCATGGGCGTGGCCGGACTGGTCAACGTGGCGATGCTGGTGGTCGCCGCCGCCATGCTGCACGGAACGGCCGCCGAGCCGACGCTCGCCGGTGCGCACGCCCAATTCGCGCAGAGTGCCGGCTCGCTGACCGCTCTGCTGTTCGCCATCGCGCTGCTCGCCTCGGGGGTGGCCTCCTCCAGCGTGGGCGTCTACGCGGGACAGGTGGTGATGCAGGGCTTCCTCCGGCGCCGAATTCCGCTTTATGTGCGAAGGTGCTTTGCCGTGGTACCCGCCCTGGCCGTCCTCGCCTTCGGCGTGGAACCCACCCAGGCGCTCGTGTTCAGCCAGGTGGTGCTGTCCTTCGGCATCCCCTTCGCCCTGGTCCCGCTGGTCCTGCTGACCAGACGCCCGGACGTGATGGGCGACTGGGCGAACCGAAAGGTCACCACCCTCGCCGCCACCTCCGCAAGCCTAGTGATCACCCTCCTCAACGCAGCGCTGGTCATCATGACCTTGGCACCGTAAGGACGACGCCCTCGTCGGCGGTATATGAGAAGTTCGCGGAGACCTGCTCTGCTCGCGAGGTCGGCATCGCCCGATGGCTGGAGGTGTCGTACAGGTGGTGCCGGATGTCGTCCAGCCCATCAAGACGAGCTGATCGATTCGGCCTACACCGGCGGAGCGCTCTTGGTCTTATGGGGTCGATGCCCACGGAGGGTGCACCGCATCGTGGCCTGCGGCCGGCCCTTCCTGTTGCGATGTCCGGTTGATAGCGAGACGAAGCCGCCGGAACAGTGAGCCGAAGGCGCGGGGATAGCCGGCCGCGACAGCCTTGGCAGGGGGCCCGGGTGGCGCGAGCAGGCGGCGGGTCACTCGGGTGGCCAATCCCTGCGGCGGGGCGGGCCCGGCAACAGCGGTCTCAGAAGTCGGGATGAGATCGCCATGAATGCAGATGGAATTCTGGACAGGTGGCGATAGGTGGGCATTGATGTGCAGGCGTTGGACAGCGTCTACGGCCGGCCGGCCGCCAGCGTGGACGTGCGTCTGGACCGTGCCGACAATGGCCAGTGGGTGATCGATGCCCGAGCGGTGACGGATCACGAGGGACGCGTCAAAGAGTGGCGCGGGCACAAGCTCGACCGCGGCCTGTACCGCATTGTGTTCGGAAGTGATCGCTACTTCGTCGGCCTAGGTCTCAGCGCCGCTTATCCGGAGATCGTCGTCGTGTTCCGCATGATCGACGAAGCCTCTATGTACCAAATTCAGGTTCTGCTTTCGCCGCACTCCTATTCGGCCTATTTCGGGTCGTTCAACTGAGTATCGCGCGCGAGTAGTGAGGGATCCGCCATGAAGATCAATCGCTATGCCGCATTTCCGACGCTCTCGCTCGACGACCGCTCGTGGCCCTCGGCCACGATCACCGCCGCGCCGCGCTGGCTCTCGACCGACCTGCGCGACGGCAACCAGGCGCTGGCCAGGCCGATGGACCCGGAGCGCAAGCTGGCCATGTTCGAGCTCCTGGTCAGCATGGGCTACAAGGAGATCGAGGTCGGTTTCCCGTCGGCCAGCCAGGACGACTACGACTTCGTCCGCCTCCTCATCGAGGAAGACCGCATCCCCGACGGCGTGCGCATCACGGCGTTCGTGCCGGCGCGCGACGAGCTGGTCGAGCGCACCATGGAGAGCCTGCGCGGAGCGGCCACGGCGACCCTGCACCTCTACAACGCCACCTCGCCGGCGATCCGGCGGCTGGTGTTCAGGATGGACCGCGAGCAGTGCCGGGAGCTCGCCGTCCACGGGGCCCGCACGGTCATAGCGTACGCGGACAAACTCATCCCCGGCTGTGACCTGGCCTTCCAGTATTCCCCCGAGCACTTCAACGACACCGAGCCGGACTTCTCGCTGGAAGTCTGCGAGGCGGTCATGGACGTGTGGGAGCCGGGACCGGACCGGCCGATCATCCTCAACTTCCCCACGACGGTGGAGCGCTCGACGCCGAACGTCTTCGCCGACCAGATCGAGTGGATGCACCGCAACCTGTCCAGGCGCGAGCACATCTGCCTGTCGGTGCACCCGCACAACGACCGCGGCACCGGAGTGGCGTCGGCGGAGCTGGCCCTGCTGGCCGGGGCCGAGCGGATCGAGGGCTGCCTGTTCGGCAACGGGGAGCGGGCCGGCAACGTGTGCCTGGTCACGCTCGGGATGAACCTCTACACGCAGGGCGTCGACCCGGGCATCGACTTCTCCGACCTGGACCGGGTCCGCCGGATCGTCGAGAGCTGCACCGGCCTCCCGGTGCCGCCGCGCCACCCGTACGGCGGAGACGTGGTGTACACCGCGTTCTCCGGCGCCAGGGCGTGGCCGGCGCCCCAGCCTGCCCGCGTGCGCCCGCCTGCCGACGCCGAATGCCGACGTCAGCGGCAGGTTCCCGCCTGAACGCGGCGGATGATAGCCGGACGATAAGGAAGCGATGGTCTCCCGGACTAACGTTCCAAGCAAGCCGACGACGGACTGATACCCGCGGTGAGAATCATGAGGCGCAGGTGAGGAAGCCGAAGCCGCGCGTCCGCGGCGGCGGTTTCCGGTACCGGCCCGACCTTCGGACACCGTCGGGCCGGGTCCTGCCGATCTGACAGCGGCGGCAGCGCGAGAGGAGGCGGCCATGGATCTGATCGAACGACAGGAGGAGCTGGCTGCTCTGGAGTCGCTCCTCGCCAACGCGGTGCTGAGCAGGGGCAGGATCGCCCTGGTCAGCGGGGCTGTCGCGACGGGCAAGAGCACGCTGCTGCGTTTCCTGGCCGAGCAGGCCATCGAGCTGGGCGCGCTGGCCGTCTCGGCGACCGCCTCGGTCATGGAGCGGGACCTGCCGCTGGGCGTGCTGCGTCAGCTCATCCAGGACGCGCCGCTCGTGGAGGCCGACAGGGAACGGGCGATGGCGCTGCTCGAGGAGGGCACGCAGGCCGCGACCGTGGCCGGCGCGGACGCCGACCACCTCATCGACGCGCAGGTCGTCCACTCGCTGTGCACGGTCCTGCTGGACCTGTCCGAGCGGTGCCCGCTGGTGATCGTCGTCGACGATGTGCACCACGCCGACCGTACCTCGCTGCTCTGCCTGGCCTATCTGGCCCGCCGGGCCAGGAACGCCAGGATCGTGGCCGTGTTCGCCCACTCGGACCGGATGCGGGGCGCCGACGCCTACGTTGAGACGGACCTGCTGCGGCAACCTCACTGCCGTCGCCTGCTGCTGTCACCGCTGTCGCGCGAGGGCGTCGAGGAGCTGATGGCCGAGCGGCTGGGCGCGGAGGCGGCCGGGCGATTCGCCAAGGAGTGGTACGCGCTCAGCGGCGGCAACCCCTTGCTGGCCGACGCCCTGGCGGAGGACTACAGGGAGTACCTGCGCGCCGTGGGCGAGCCGCCACCAGAGCCGGTCGCCGGCGACCGGTTCGGCCAGGCCGTGCTGTCGTGCCTGCGGCGCGGCCACTCGCAGACCATGCGGGTGGCGCGCGGGCTGGCAGTGCTCGGCGAGAGCGACGGGCTCGACCGGCTGCTCGACATCTCGCCGATCGACATCAGCAGGGAGCTGCTCTCGCTCGGCGCCGCCGGACTGGTCGTCGGCCGCGAGTTCCGCCACCGGTCCGTCTGCCGCGCCGTCCTGGCGGGGACGGACCCGCAGGAGCGGATGGACCTGCACCGCAAGGCGGCCCAGGTCACCCACGACGCGGGCATGACGCCCTGCGTGGTCGCCGACCACCTTCTGCAGGCCTCCAAGCTGGAGGCCCCCTGGGTGCTGCCCACCCTGGAGGAGGCGGCCATGAACGCGTTGCGCGGCGGCCAGGTCGAGTCCGCGGTCGCCTACCTGCGGCTGGCCTGGCGCGAGTGCACCGACGAGCCCCACCGCTTGAAGATCATGACGATGCTCGTAAGGGCGGAATGGCGCATCAACCCCGCCGCGCCCGCAGAGCACCTGGCCGAGCTCGCCGAGGCGGTGAACCGGGGCAGCCTGCGCGGCGGGGACATCATCGTCCTGGCGCGCGCCCTGCTGTGGCACGGCCGGTTCGACGACGCCCGCGACGTGCTGGAGCAGCTCAGCGACGAGACCGAGGGCGTCGACCACGAGACGCTGGCCGAGATCGTCGTCGCCCAGCTCTGGCTGCGCGTCACCTACCCGCCCCTGCTGACCGGCGTGCCACGCCCGACCGGCCAGCGCGCTCTGGCGGGCATGGTGTCCGTGGCCGTCAACCGGCGGGTGGAGGCCACGCTCGCCCTGGCCGAGGTCCTCACCTGCGGCCCGTGGGAGGAGAGCCTGAACGCCGTGGAACGCATCCTGGAAGACTCCCATCTCGACGAGATGTCGATGGACACCGTGGAGAACGCCCTGCTCGCCCTCACCTACGCGGGCCGCTTCGACTGCGCGGTCCCATGGTGCGACAAGTTCAGCGCCGAGGCGATGTCCAGGCAGGCCCCCAGCAGGCAGGCCAGGCTCGCGGCGATCCGCGCCGAGATCGCGTTCCGGCAGGGCGACATGCCCGCCGCCGCCCACCACGCCCACATCGCGCTCGACACCATCCCGATGAGCAGCTGGGGCGTCGCCATCGGTGGGCCGCTGAGCAGCCTCATCATCGCGCTGACGGCGATGGGCAAGTACGACGCCGTGCGCGAATACCTGGACCGGCCGGTGCCCGAGACCATGTTCCAGACCCGGTACGGCCTGCACTACCTGTACGCCCGCGGGCGCTACAGCATGGCCAACGAGTACTTCGCGCTGGCGCTGCGCGACTTCCAGCGCTGCGGCGAGCTGATGGTCACCTGGAACCTCGACACGCCCGGCCTGATCCCGTGGCGCGCCGACGCGGGCGAGGCCTGCCTGCGCATGGGGCACGTCGAGGAGGCCAGGGAGCTCATCGAGGCCCAGCTCGGCCTCTGCGGCGCCGACGCCCGCAGGGGAAGGGGCATCGCCCTGCGGCTGCAGGCCGCCGTCTCCGAGCCCGCGCGCCGCCCGGCGCTGCTCCGGCAGTCGACCGAGTACCTGCAGATGGCCGGTGACAGGTACGAGCTGGCGAGGGCGCTGTTCGACCTGGTCGAGGCGTACGACGCGCTCGGCGAGTACCGCCGCGCCCGCACGATCGCGAGCCGCGCCCAGGCCGCGGCGCGCGAGTGCCGGGCGGAGCCGATGATCAGCGCGCTGAGCCGGGCCGACGACCCGAGCGTCGTGCCGGCTCCGCTGCCGAGCGAGCTGATCGGCGTGCTGAGCGACGCCGAGCGGCGGGTGGCCGCCCTGGCGGCGGCCGGCTACGCCAACCGGGAGATCGCGGCCCGGCTCTACATCACGATCAGCACGGTCGAGCAGCACCTCACCCGCACCTACCGGAAGCTGAACATCAGCCGGCGCGTCGACCTGCCCCTGGTCGTGGAGTTCGACAACCAGGTCGAGCACTGAGGCGGCCTGCCGGCAGGCAGGGCATCCACGGAGTTGCGTGCGCTCGCCCGCCGGATCCACGGTCGGAAGCGGGAGGTGCGCACCTGCTGGTGGCCGAGATCGCGGATCGTCGTGTACGCGATCAGCTCCCGTGGCCGTTCGCCGACGACAGCAGGTCGCGCAGGGCGAGCAGGACCGGCGGGTCGAACGGGCTCATGGGCTTGAGCCGGATGTCCGCGTGCTGCACCCCGCCGTCGGAGCCGACCACGATCGGCCCGGACCGCGCGATGCACAGCGCGTCGTCGCCGGGCGGCGGATGGTGGATGGCGTCCTCGCGGCCGGCGGCCACGGACTGCGCGATCAGGTGCCAGCGGCCCTCGGGAACGTTCTCCAGCAGGTAGGGTCCCGGGCGGCTGATCACGGTGTAGCTGACCGGCCGCCCTTCGAGGATCTGGTCGGGGAACAGGCCGGTGAAGACCGGCTGGTCCTCCAGCGGAGAGGTGACGGTGCCGCTGAGGGTCATCGTCGTGGTGGCCGGCGGCGCGTCCCGCCCGGCCTGGAGTGCCTGCGCCGTGATGCTCATGTGCTGGCGGTACTTGCTGGGCGGCAGGCCCACGCTGTGCGTGAAGCGCGAGCTGAATGTGCCGACGCTGGAGTAGCCCACCTGGTGGCTGATGTTCGTGATGCTCAGCGACGTCGTGGCGAGCAACCGCTTGGCCTCGCGTAGCCGCACCGCCGACAGGAACCGGCCCGGCGACAGCCCCGTGACCCGCTGGAAGACGCGGGAGAAGTGGAACTTGCTGAACATGGCCGTGCGGGCCATGTCGTCGATCGTGAGCTGCTCGCCGAGGTTCTCCTGCATGCTCTCGATCACCCGCATGACCGCTCGCTCGATGACGTCGTCCATTTGTCCTCCCGGGTTGAGGAGGGGGTCGGGCAATCCCGGATAAGATCGCCCCCTTTTGGCGGCCGAATTCTTCTCCTAGATTGTGACGATTCCTCGATCACCCCTGGTGCGCATTCTGGGCATTCGCAATCGAATGGATTTCGGCTGCCTACTGCTACACGCGGCGGAGGTGGTGGAATGCTGCATGGGGACGTCGATTAATTCGAAAGAAATTTTGGGTGACCATATGGTCGCTGTGGGTGAGTTCCCTGGCGGTCATTGAGCTGTTCACTGCGCGAGTTTACGTTCGCGCCGTCCGGCCAGACCGTCGTACGCAGGGGAAATAGGGGTACGGCCCCGCGCAATAGGGGTGCCGTTGTGAAGTGGCCGTCGGAATGCGAAGCCGTGCACGTCGCAGGAGCGCCGGCCGCGGCTCTCGAGGCCGGGGCGCGAGAGCCGAACTTGTCGCCGCCGACCGTGATGCCCTGCAACCACGTTCGCCGACAAGTGGACACGGTACCACCGGGACTTGCCCGATCGCCATCGCCTGATTATGGAATCTCTATTGCTCCGGGCGAGGAAAGAGGGGTCGCAGGAAGGCGAGTATGGGTTGGCTGGTGAATAAGGGCACAGGGGCCGGTAAGGGGTTGTGACGCGCGTATGCGGAGGCCGATTTTGGGGAGGCTGGCAAACATTTCGAATGCGGCAATGCCGAGGCGCCCGCGGGACGGGCCGGATCGGCGTCCTTGGAGTGTGGACAATGGCTGAAGCGCGAGAGGACGGGGATTTCGCGCGTTTCGTCCGAAGAACCAGACCGGCGCTGCGGCGCACCGCCTTCCAGCTGTCACACGACTGGTACGAGGCCGACGACCTGGTCCAGCGCACGCTGATCGCGCTCCACAGGCACTGGGGCACCCTCGAAGGGCACGACAGGATCGGCGCCTACGCGCGGCGGGTCATGCGGCGGCTGTTCATCAGCGACCGCAGAACGTTGCGCTGGTCGCGCGAGGTCCTCAGCGGAGCGGTGCCCGAGACCGCCTCCACCGCCGACCCGTACTTCCTGGTGAGCGAGCGCATGGCGCTGATAGACGCGCTCGCCGGGCTCGGCCCGCGGCAGCGGGCCACCCTCGTCCTCCGCTTCTGGGAGGACCGCAGCGTCGAGGACGTCGCCCGCGAGATGGGCAACGAGTCCTCCACGGTCCGCAGCCAGACCGCCCGCGCGCTGAACGCTCTGCGCCAGGCGCTCGACGCTCCGGAGGCGGACGCCGCGGGCGTGGACGGCGCGGCGGCGACCTCCGATCACGATTCGAGCCGCAGCTAGGCACACAGGACCGTCACTCGTTCGCGCTGGGTTTCTTCAGCGTCGTAGTGGATGGCATGTGCTGTGGCGGATGGGGTCCGCCTGTCTGAGGCGGGGCGTCCGTGTGCAGAGCCGGGCTGTCTCATGCGTGGCGTGCGCTGCGCCTGTGCGTGCCATGGGCCCGCCCGTGTGCTTGCCATGCGCCGCTGTCTCGGTGGCGCCGCGAACACTGGCAGTGGGCTGCTTCTTGGGGATTGCTGGATGGCGGGCCGAGCGTTGACGCCCCGGCCGACCTGCGACTGTACTGGGCATGGGTCAGCATCCGGAGGATCGCCCCGATGCTGGCCGGTGGGGAAGCTCGGCCCGCGGTCCGCTCAGCACCGGACCCCCTCCGTATCCGCCGGCGCGAGGCGGCCGCGGTGCCGATCACCCCCACGCCGGGCCTGCCCCGGCCGGGGACGAGCGCGGAGGAGACGCGATGGGATCCACGCCTGCGGGCTCGAGGCCGGCCACAGCGGTGCCGGGGGTGGTGGCGGAGCTGGCCGACTGCCTCGGGGGCACCGTTCACCTGGCGTACGCGCAGGCTTCCGGATTGGAAGCCGTCGTCGCCGGTTTCTCCCGTTACGAGGCGCAGACCAGGGCCAGGGCTCTCGCCCGGGCGACCGCACTCGACCCGTTGCACCGGCTGCCGTACGACTCGCCCGCCCGTCCGGACGCCCCGCGCGGCAGGGAGCTGCGGCTGGCCGACTTCGTGCCCGACCCCCCGGAGGCGGTGGGGCTCCTCGTTCCCGGCACCGGCCTGGTGAGCGGGAACCGCTACCGGCTCCCTGCGGAGGTCGTTTGGCTGGGTGAACGTGAGACCCAGGTGGAGCCCGTCATGACCGGCGTCGTGGACCTCGGGGTCGCCGAGGCCATCGCCGAGATCATCGCCCACGACGTGGTCTCGCGCTGGTGGGCGAGTCCGCGCCGGCAGCCGCTCCTGAGGGTCTCGGCCCAGCTCGACCGCCTGCTCCCCGCCGGTGTGATGGCCGCGGCCTCCGGGCTGGGGCTGCGGGTGTCGGCGTTCGCGCTCACCGGGCCCGACGTCAGGATCGCCATGGTGATGGTCGGCGGCGAGGGCGACACGCTGGGGGTCGCGGCCGGCCGGACGGTCAGGAGCGCGGTCGGTGAGGCGTTCCTGCGGGCGATGGCGGCGAAGGCGCAGCCATGGACGGCGCTCGCGCTGACCGACGCCCTGCGCCGCTTCGCGGTCTGGCACCGTGAGGGCGACTACGCCGCGCACCTGGAGCGCCTGGGCGTGGACGCCGAGCCGTCGCTCATCGGTGAGCCGGGTGACCCGCGGCCGTCGAGCTGGCCGGAGATCGCCGCCCGCCGGTTCGGTCACGAGCCCGTGGCGGTCGAGTCCGGCGGCACCGGCGTGATCGTCAAGGTCGTGTGCCCGGGAGCCGCGTGCTACCGCGCCGTCCCCGCCAGGCTGCCGTGCCCCATTCCCTAGTGGCGGCAACCGCGTTATTGCTCAGTTGGGCCGCGGACGCCACAGCGCACGACACAAGAGGTTCCGCGCCCACCGAATGCAGATAATTGCCAATATGCGGGCTGAAGTCGGACAAAAGATCTAGCTTCCGCGGGAACGACATGCCGACTGCCGGGAGGTGGGCCATGGACCTTACAGTCATCGGTATCACTCCCGAACTGGAGGAGATCTACCGCTACTTCCTCCGGCACCGGGGTGAAGGCGTCGGCTCGCTGCCCGAAAGCCTGTCCATGGACCCCGACACCGTCGAAGCAGCCGTGGAGACGCTGGGCAAGCTCTCCATGCTCGACCTCACCGACGGGCACCGCGTCGTGGCCACCGAGCCGCGAGTCGCCATCGAGCGGCTCGTGGAGAAGCGCCTCGACGAGCTCAACGCCGAGATCCGCCGGGTCTTCGCCGCACGGGACGCCATCGCCGGCTTCCTCGAGGACATGCAGGAGGGCGAGCGCACCGGTGCGGCGCTGGACATCGAGCGCGTGGAGAACGGCGCGCGGGTCCGCCAGCGCCTGGACGACCTCGCCTTCTTCTCGTACAAGGAGACGCTCTGCCTGCACCCCGGCGGCCCGTTCAACAAGGTGATGATCGAGTCGGCGCTGCCGCTCGACACCCGCTCGCTGCGCCGGGGGCTCGCGATGAAGGAGGTCTTCCACCCCTCGGCGCTCGATGACCCGCACATGCTCTCCTACCTCCGCGAGCTGATCAGCCTTGGAGCGGAGATTCGCATCACCGAGCAGCCGATGGACCGCATGCTGATGTACGACCGCAGCGTCGCCGTCGTCCCGATCGACCCCAAGCAGAACTCCAAGGGCGCCCTGCTCGTACGGGAGCCCGGCCTGGTCTCCCAGCTCTACAGCTACTTCGAGGGCCTGTGGAACTCGGCCGTGGACGTGCGCACCTACATCGACCCGCCGGACGAGCAGCCGGTGCTGACGGAGATGGAGCAGCGCGTCCTGGAAGCGATGGCCACGGCGGACAAGGACGAGATCGCCGCCCGCGAACTCGACATCTCGGTGCGCACCTACCGGCGCTACGTCGCCGACCTCATGGCCCGGCTGGGAGCCGTCAACCGCTTCCAGGCCGCGCTGCGCGCCAAGGAGGAGAACTGGATCTGATCGCTTTCTTCGCTGTCCGCGCACAGCGTGAACCCCGCGACCGGTGGTCGCGGGTTTTTGATTTCGGTCCTCGTCTCTGTTGCTCATTTCCTGGGTGGTGTTCGATTGATTGAGATGTCGGTTGCGGTCACCTCCTTTTCTGTATTCAATTTCCGCAAATCGGGGAGGCGAGCGGCGTCAGGCGCTCGCGGGCTTCGGCCAGGTGTTGCCGTCGGGGTCCACAACCGGCCAGGTGTTGCCGTCGGCCACCGGCGCGGGCCAGGTGTTGCCGTCAGCGACCGGCGCGGGCCAGGTGTTGCCATCGGCCGCAGCGGCAGGCCAGGTGTTGCCGTCGGCCACCGCCCCGTTCCCGGTCAAGTTGCCCACTGCCTGGACGGCGGCGGCGCCCGAGGTGAGCACCGCGGCGACGGCGACAATTGCGACGGCCCACTCGGCAACGTTGTTGAAAGTCGTCTGGATAATCGTCTTGTTCGCCATCACACTGCCTCTTTCTTCAGGAGCGAGTGTTTGTTTTGCGTTTTCCTTCGCACCTCCAATTTTGCTAGGCGGCAAGGGCTCGAACCAGGCTTTTCGCAGGCAGCAAGCTGCACGCCGGTTTCCGCTTCCTGCCACGGCCCCGTGTCCCCGCACAGCAGGAGGTGACAGGAAACGGCCACTGACCATTGACTGGAGGAACTGAAGAGGGATCCGAGGGAGGGAAATCATGAGCATCTCGGAACTCGACACCGCCGCGATGCCGTCCGTGGAAGCCCTTGACGAGGCGGTCCAGTCGCCGCCTCCGTCCATGAACCGGCTGCGTGAGGAGCGCGAGCGCCTGCGCGAGGCGGTCGCGCAGGGACGCCCGCAGGCCGTGGCCCGGCAGCGCTCGCTCGGCAAGCGCACCGCGCGCGAGCGGCTGGAGCTGCTGCTCGACGAGGGGTCTTTCTTCGAGCTCGACATGCTCCGCCGGCACCGGGCGCAGGGGCTCGGCATGGAACGGCAGCGTCCCCACACGGACGGCGTGATCGCCGGATCGGGCACGATCGACGGCCGCCGGGTGTTCGTCTACGCGCAGGACTTCACCGTCTTCGGTGGCTCGCTCGGCGAGGCGCACGCGTTGAAGATCCAGAAGGTGATGGATCTGGCGCTGTCCACCGGTTCCCCGTTCATCGGGCTGAACGACAGCGGCGGCGCCAGGATCCAGGAAGGGGTGATGTCGCTCAACGGGTATGGGGGCATCTTCCAGCGCCACGTGGCGGCATCCGGAGTGATCCCCCAGATCAGCGTCGTGCTCGGCCCGTGCGCCGGAGGGGCGGCCTATTCGGCGGCCCTGGCCGACTTCACGTTCATGGTGCGGGACACCGCGCAGCTCTACCTGACGGGGCCGGACGTGGTGGAGGCGGTCACCGGCGAACAGGTCTCCCATGCCCAGCTCGGCGGCGCTCAGGTGCACGGCACCCGTTCCGGGCTGGCCGCGTTCGTGCACGACGACGAGGAGAGCTGCCTGGCCGACGTCCGCTACCTCGTCTCGATGCTGCCGAGCAACAACATGAGCCGCCCGCCGGCCCTGCCGTCGCGCGGCGCCGTCGACGACCTGCGGCCCAGGCTGGCGGAGATCGTCCCCGTCGAGCCGAACAAGCCCTACGACATGCGCCAGGTGCTGGCCGAGCTCGTGGACGACGGCGACTACCTGGAGGTGCACAGCGCCTGGGCGCCGAACGTGATCTGCGCGTTCGCCAGAATCGACGGCGAGGTCGTCGGCGTCGTCGGTAACCAGCCCATGGTGCTCGCGGGCGTGCTGGACGTGGCCGCCTCGCAAAAGGCCGCGCGCTTCGTCAGGACGTGCGATGCCTTCGGCATCCTGTTGGTGACGCTCGTGGACGTGCCCGGCTTCCTGCCCGGCACCGACCAGGAGCACGCCGGGGCCATCAGGCACGGGGCCAAGTTGCTGTACGCCTACTGCGAGGCGACGGTCCCGCGCATCCAGATCATCGTCAGGAAGGCGTACGGGGGGGCGTACATCGTGATGGACTCCCGCTCCATCGGCGCGGACCTGTCATTGGCGTGGCCCACCAACGAGATCGCCGTGATGGGCGCGGAGGGCGCGGTGAACGTCATCTACCGCAGGGAACTGGCCGCCGCGAGCGATCCCGACATGCTCCGCGCGGACCTCGTGGCCCGTTACACCAGCGAACTGGTCAACCCCACGTACGCGGCCGAGCGCGGGCTGGTCGACGACGTGATCGACCCCGTGGAGACGCGCTCGGTCGTCGCCCGCGGGGTGGCCATGCTACGCGACAAGCGCAAGCACGCGACCCCGCGCAAGCACGGGAATGTGCCCTTGTAGAACACCGGCGACGCCACTCGGAGAGCCCCGCGGGCCGCACCCGCGGGGCTTTCGCATGGTGTGCATCAGGCGATGCGGGTCGCGCGGCGGGCGATTGATGACGGTCTGAGGTGGTCGTGGATGTTGATCTTGACCGGTTCTTCGACAGGGTCGACTTCGACATCTTGATGGCGCGGGTGGCGCGCAAGGTCGCCGATCGCAAGGTCCTCAAGCTTGTCCGGGCGTGGGATGACCTGGGTTTGCTGGGGTTACAGAATACCTGGCGCAGGCTCAGAACCACGGCTTGACGAACCGCCGGATGCGAGCCCGCATGTCCGGTGGTGTGAGAGGAGGGTGAGGTGACCTCACCCTCCATGCTCGATTCCGGGCGGCGTTGACAGCATGCGGCCGTCGGGGCGGCGTTGACAGCATGCGGCTGTCCACGTGCAGCTTCCTGACTCGCCGAGCTCTGGTTCGCCTGCCGCGCGGGTCGCACAGTGGGAAGTGCGACAAACGGAGACCATGGCTAGGAGGTGGGACACGAACAGCATGGTCGACAACGCGGAACCCGCGCTTCCCGGCACGTTCGCCAAGGGGAGCGCGGGGGAGCCCGCGAGGACGGAGACCCCCGAATCATGCTGATCCAGCTGACGATGCGCAAGGCCCACGGCCTCCCCATGCCCGGCTCGCCGGTCGACGGGATCCGCATCATGGCACTACTGCCGAGCCGCTGGCACAAGGACCTCACCCAGGCCACCGGAGACATCGTCATCCGGGTGCGCACGGACGAGCCCACGACGACCGCACAGGTGCGCGCCGTGGTCACGGAGATCCTCACCAACCCCGAGGTCGACAACTGGGAGCTGGTGACCTGCCGCACGCTGCTCGCGAGAAATCACGAAGAGGAAGCCGCTGAAGGAGGAAATCAATGATTGCTTCCCTGCTGGCCCCCGGAGAATGCCGTGTCTGGTGGGCCACACCCGGGGACCGGACCGTGGAGACGCTGTCCGCGGTGCTCAGCGACCCGGAGCTCGAGCGGGCCGCCAGGTTCCGGCGCGACCCCGACCGCCGCCGCTTCCTCACCGGAGCCTGGCTGCTGCGCACTGCGGCCGCCACCCAGCTAGGGGTGCGGCCGGAGGACGTGGTGGTCGATCGGAGCTGCTCGGACTGCAACCGGCATCACGGCAAGCCGTACATCAGGACGTCCGGCCGCCGGCTGCACGTCTCGGTCTCCCACTCGGGGGACCGGGTCGCGGTCGCCATGACGAGCGTGGGAGCGCTGGGCGTGGACGTCGAGGCCGTTCCCTCGACGCCCGTGGATGATCTGGCCAGGTGTGCCCTGACACCGGGTGAGTTGCGGGCCATGGACGCGCTGCCGCCGATGGAGAGAAATGAGGCGTTCGCCAGGGTTTGGACGCGCAAGGAGGCGGCGCTCAAGGCCACCGGGCACGGCTTGCGCATCTCGCCGGACAAGCTGGAGGTCAGCCGCCCGGAGGAGGCTCCCAGGCTGCTCAGCTGGCCGCTGGAGATCCCGCCGGGTAACCTCCGTTTCGTCGACCTGGACCCCGGCGAGGGGTACGTGGCCGTGGTGGCGCTGATCGCCGGCGCCCAGCGCGTCAATGTTGTGGAATCCCAGGTGACCGGCTGGCAGCCGGCCCCCTTCTTGACGCAGCCCGCGCGCTCGCGCGTGCTGCGGGCCGTCTGAACATGTGGACCTGAACCTGTGGACACCGTGGAAGAGCCTCGATCAGATGAGAGGGAAGGGAGGTGACCGTCGGTGAAGAGAGGGCTCGTCCTGATCCCGGGCCCCTGGATGGGGGCCTGGGTCTGGGAGCCGGTCGTGCGGCGGCTGCGAGCGCACGGGCACGACGCCCGCGCGGTCACCCTGCGGGGCCTGGCCGCCGGCGAGGACGACGTGTCGGACGTCGGCCTGGAGACGCATGTCAACGACGTGCTGGCGCTGCTGGAAGCGGACGACCTGCGCGACGTCGTGCTCGTCGGGCACAGCTACTCCGGTCTCGTGGCCGGGCAGGTGGCCGACCGGGCGCGCGACCGGGTCGCGCACACAGTGTTCGTCGAGGGGTTCCTGCCGCACCACGGCAGGTCGATGTTGCACGCGTTCCCCGAGCGCCAGCGGACCCAGGAGTTGCGGCTCATCGCCGACAACGAGGGCCGCTGGCCCGCCCCCGACCCGACGGTCGTGGGCGAGGGACAGGGGCTGACCCGCACGCAGGCGCGGTGGCTCGCCCAGCGCCTCATAGGGCACCCTGGACGCACCATCGCCGAGCCGGCCACGCTGACCCGGCCGCTCGAGCGGCAGCGGGCCAGCTACGTCGTCTGCACCATGGACCACTTCGCCGGGCGGCTGGCGGCCGACGTGTCCGCCATGCGGGCCGTGCCGACCTGGGACTTCCACACGCTGGAGACGGGGCACTGGCCGATGGTCTCCGCCCCGGGCCCGCTCGCCGCCCTCCTGGCCCGTATCGCGGGCCAGGACTCCTGAACCGGGGATCAGGACCTCGGGATGAGCTCCCGCCGGCCGGTAGCGCGGCGCAGCGCACCGCCGTACTGCCAGAGGAGGATCCCCAGCCCGCTCGCGAGTATGAGAGCCGTGAGCACCCACTCGTTCGACCCGCCGGGCCCGTAGACCCGGCCGGCGAGGCCGATGTCCACCGCCCGCGTACGCTCCCCGGCCCGGTACGATTGCCGGTCGCTGCCGTACATCTCGACGCCGGACCTGCCGATCGAGCCGTCGTCGGACCGGAACTCGCCGACCCAGACGCACGACTCGTGACCGGGATGCAGCACGCACGTCAGCTCCCGCGCGATGAACACTCCAGGCGCGCCGTCGGCCCGTGCCGCGCGAACGGCCGTGCCGATGTTCGGCACGGCCAGATAGAGCAGGAACGCCGCGATGAGGGTCAGTACGGCGGTGAAGGCGGGAGAACGCCGGGCCATCACTACGCGGGGGCCACGGCACAGGCGCACCGCATGGCGGCGCGCTCGCCGGGCCGTGGGTGGCGGTGCAGGAGCATCGCGACCACCATGGGGGCGAAGACGATCGCGTTGTAGAACAGGTGCAACTCCACGCGCGGCACGAGGAGCTGGATGAGGCTGGTCGGCACCGGGCGGCCGAGCAGGTTGTTCCCGGTGATCGCCTGCAGGAGCAGAAGCAGATGCTCCAGGTGGTGCCAGACCTGGATCCCCAGCGAGATGTTCCACCACACGCGGGACCGGCCGGTGAAGCCGCTCCGCAGCATGAGCAGCCCGGCCAGCATGAGCAGCGCGTAGCCGTAGTGCATCCATTCGGAGGTGACCAGCCAGGGGAAGGGCACGCCGAGCACGCCGCGCGCCTCCTTCAGCGGCCAGCCCAGCACGTAGACCTGGACGGCCTGGGCCACGTGCTCTGCCCAGTGGGCCAGGACCACGACGAGATAGGCGGTCAGAGCCGCCTTGTGATGCCGGGTGTTCAGCCGGTGCAGTGGCCCGGCGGGTACGGCTTGCGTGACCATGAGCGGGACCTCGATTCTCCAACCGTTCGGCTCGTTTCGCGGTATCGAGCTTCGATCGGGAGACCGGCGCGGTGCACCTCCGGGATTGCGGACTTCCCCACGAGTGCAATCCAGGAGATGCGGGCAGCCGCCGCACACGGTGAGTATGGGGCCGTGAAAGCACGCTGACCCACTGGTCGCCGGGGCCTCCGCGCTCGTAGCGCGATGTGATTCGCCTTGCTGGAAAGCAGGAACGCGACGGCCTTCGCGATATCGGCGGGCCTGGCGACCTTCCCGAGCAGGATGCCGGTGCGATACACGCCGGGGCTGCCCTCGATCGACGCCTGGAGCGCCCGCTCGTGGTCGCTCCACAGCGCCGAGAGCATCGGGGTGTCGGTCGACCCCGGGGTCACCCGCCCGCCGCGCCGGTGACCAGTGCCACCATCAAGCGCTCCCGGCGGAGAACCGCGCCGTGGTGATGAGCGTCATGAATTCAACTGCCTTTCTCCGCGCGCCCAGCCGTATTCCCGGTGCGCCGGATTGCCGATTCCAGTGATTTCTTCTTATTGCCAAGAGTGCGGTCGCCGATTGCTCGGAACAAGGCGGGAAGGTGGCGGCAAGTTGTCCCCGGCCCGCTGTTTCCTGCCGGCTCGAGGCAACGCAGCACGTCAAGAGATGCCGCGCGCGGCGGCCCGACCTGACGATGTCGTGGTGAGGAAGTCCGGTGTTAAGAGAGCGGCGACCTCGTGGCTGCAGGACCAGGCGTGGTTTCTGCAGAAACTGGTCCCGGATTCACCCGCGTACACAATGTTTCGCGCCTACCGAACGACCGGCGAGCTCGACGTGGCCGCGCTGCGGGCCGCGTGGCGGAGTGTCGTGCTCCGCCACGAGATCCTGCGGACCACCCTCGTGGAGGTCGGCGGGCTGCCCGTGCAGGAGATCGCCGCAGACTGCCATCCGAACGCCTTCACGGAGGCCCGCGCCACCGGCTCATCGGCCGAGCAGCTCTGCGCCGACCTCGCGCGTACCCCGCTCGATCTGGAAGAGGGGCCGCTCGCCCGCCTCACCGTGGCGCGGCTGGGCGCCGGCGACCACCTGCTCGTGCTGCGGCTGCACGAGGCCGTCGCGGACGAGTGGACCGTCGCGACCTTGCTGGACGAGCTCTCCGACCGCTACGCCGCCCAGGAGGCCGAGGAGGCGCCGCCGCCGAACGGGATCCAGTACACCTCCTACGCCCGCTGGCAGCGCGACCAGGCGCACACCCCCGAGTTCCACCGCCTGCTCGGCTATTGGACCAGGACGCTGAGCCCGCCGCCCGCGTCACCGGCGCCACCCGCCGACCGGCCCCGGCCCCAAGGGCCGTCGTTCCACGGTGGGGTCGTCCGGTTCGAGTGGGAGTCCGCGCTGGCACACGCGCTCGCCGGGCTGGCACGCGAGGAGCGGGTCACCCGCTCGGCGGTCATGCTGGCCGCGTTCCTCTGCTTGCTGCGCAGGCACAGCGGGGAGGACCGGGTCGCGGTCGGCACTCCGGTGAACGCGCGGCCCAGTGTCCGGGGCGGCGCTCTCGTCGGCCCGTACCGCAACCACCTGGTGCTCTGCGCCGACCTCTCCGGCGGGATCACCTTCAGACAGGCCGTCCGCCGGGTGGCGCGGGTGGCGAACGAGGCGTACCGGCACCGCGGCCTGCCCTTCGAGCGCCTGGTGCAGGCGCTGCGGCTGGACCGGGATCCGCGCCAGATCCCGCTGTGCGACGTGATGTTCGACTACCGCGACGAGGCCGAGCCCGTGCCCCTGCTGGGCGCGGCCGAGGTCCGGCCCGAGCGGCCGCGCTCCGTCGCGGTCAGGACCGACCTCTCCCTCGCGGTGGAGCACGTCGGGTCCACGCTGGCCGGTTCGCTCACCTACCGCCACAGCCTGTACGAGGAGGAGTCGGCCGAGTTCCTCCTCGACCAGCTCCGCACGTTCCTGACCATCGCCCTGCGCGCACCGGACCTGCCCGCCGACCAGATCCCGCTGGAGGACCACGCGCGCACGCGCAGGAGGGTGCGCGAGGCGGACCAGACGGCGGTGCTGGACCCCCTCCTGCCCTCCGCGCCCGAGCTGGTGCGCGCCTGGGTCGGGCGGGCGCCGGACGCGGTGGCGCTGGACTGGCAGGGCGGCAGCCTGACCTACCGCGAGCTGGACGGGCGCGCCGCCGCGGTCACCGCCGCCCTGCGCGCGATCGGCCGGGTCGAGGGCGCCTCCGTGGTCGTCCGGATGCCGGCGGGACCGGCCCAGGTCACCGCCGCGCTGGGCGTGCTCGGCGCCGGGGCGCGGCTGACCTGCCTCGGCACCGGCGACGTGGGCGAGCGCGGCAAGGCCGTGCTGGCCGAGCTGCGGCCCGCCTGCCTGCTGGTGGAAGGCCCCGCGGACGGGGACGGCCTGGTCAGGTGGTACGAGGAGGAGCTGGCCGGCACGGTCATCGACGTCGCCGCCCTGGACCCGCCGGGCCAGGCGGTCGCCCCCGTCTGCCCGACGACCACCGCGCCCGCCTACATCGCCTACACCTCGGGCTCGACCGGCAAGCCCAAGGGAATCATCCAGTCGCACGGCAGCCTGGCGCAGTTCGCCACCTGGCTGGCCGCCGAGTTCCGGATGCGGCCCGGCGCCAGAGTGGCCCAGTGGGCCGCGCCCGGCTACGACGCCGCGCTGTGCGAGACGTTCGCCGCGCTGGTCGGCGGCGCGACGCTGTGCCCGGTGCCCGAGCGGATCAGGGCCAACCCGGAGAAGATGGTCCGCTGGCTCGCGGACGAACGGATCACCCTGCTCCAGACCGTCCCGAGCTTCGCGCGCAAGCTCCTCGACGCGGTCAGGGCCGACGGCGCCACGGAGCGGCTCGCGCTCAACTGCCTGCTGCTCGCGGGGGAGCCGCTGTCCGGCGAGCTGGCCAACGACCTGCGCGCGTACCTGCCCGCCGTGCGGCTGGCGAACCTGTACGGCGCCACGGAGACGATCCTGGCGACCTGGTACGAGGTCTCCGGCCCGGTGCACGGCATGACCCCCATCGGCCGGTCCATCCCCGGCCGGCAGGTCGTGGTGCTGGACGACTGGGGCCGGCCCTGCCCGCCGGGCGTCACCGGGCACATCGTGGTCAGGAGCCCGTACGTCGCGCTGGGGTACACCGGCGACGGCGAGGACACGCGGGCCTTTGAACCGGTGGACCACCTCCAGGCGTCCGGGACCGGCTACGGCCGCTTCTACCGCACGGGCGACATGGGCCGCATGCGGTGGGACGGCCTGCTGGAGTTCCGCGGCCGCGGCGACTCCCAGATCAAGTTCCACGGCACCCGCGTCGAGCTGGCCGAGGTCGAGGCCGCGCTGAGCCGGCACGAGGCGGTCGCCGAGTGCGCGCTCGTCCCGGTGAACGGCCCCGACGGCTGGGTCACCCGCCTGGTGGCCTACGTCGTGCCGCGGCGCACGCAGGCGGGCGAGGCGGAGGTGCGGGCCGCCGACCTGCGGGCCGCACTGCGCGCCCGGTTCGGGAAGAGCGAGCTGCCGCTGTCGGTCAGGACGGTGAGCGCCTTGCCGCGGAACGTGGGCGGCAAGATCGACCGGCGCGGGCTGCCGGCGCTCGTGACCGACGGGCCGCGCGGCGCCGCCAGCACCCCGGTGGAGCTGGAAGTGGCCGCCATCTGGTCAGACGTTCTGGGGACCGAGCTGGACAGCGACAGCGACCCCTTCTTCGAAGCCGGCGGGCACTCGCTGATGGTGCCCCGTCTGCTCGACCGCGTCCGCGAGAGGTTCGGCGTCGAAGTGCCGCTCTGGGAGTTCTTCGCCGACCCGACTCCTGGCGGCCTGGCCGCCCAGGTCAACGCGCACGCGCTTTCCACCGATGCAGTCAACCAATCTATGGCGGGTGAGTGATATGACACTGGTTGAGACCTCAACGTCAGTCGACTTCGATGGGGAGAGCCTGGATGTCCCGACAGTGCGGCTGATCGCCGAGAACGAGATCACCTGTGGCGTCGCCCCCTCCGCCCTGGCCAAGGTGGCGGCGAACAGGCGGCTGTTCGAGGACATCATCGCGCGCGGCATCCCCGTCTACGGCGTGACCACGGGCTACGGCGAGATGATCTACATGCTCGTCGACACCTCCAACGAGGTGCGGCTCCAGACCAACCTGGTCCGCAGCCACAGCGCCGGCGTCGGCCCGATCTTCGCCGAGGACGAGGCGCGGGCGGTTCTCGCCGCCCGGCTCAACGCCCTGTCCAAGGGCTACTCGGCGGTGCGGCCGGAACTGCTCGAACGCCTGGCGCTCTACCTCAACCTGGGCATCACGCCCGCCATCCCCGAGATCGGGTCGCTGGGCGCCAGCGGCGACCTGGCGCCGCTGGCGCACGTCGCGTCGACGCTGATCGGCGAAGGGTACGTGTTGCGGGACGGCAAGCGGGTGGAGACCGGGCGGGTGCTGCGCGAGTACGGCATCGAGCCGCTGCAACTGCGGTTCAAAGAGGGGCTCGCGCTGATCAACGGCACCTCGGCGATGACCGGCCTCGGCTGCCTGCTCGTCACGCGGGCCCTGGACCAGGTGCGGCAGGCCGAGATCGTGACCGCGCTGATCTGCGAGGTGCTGCAGGGCTCGACCAGCCCGTTCGTGGCCGACGGGCACGACATCGCCCGCCCGCACCAGGGGCAGATCGACGTCGCCGCCAACATGCGGGCCCTGCTGAACGGCAGTGGCCTGGCCGTTGAACACAGCGAGCTGCGCCAGGCGCTCAGCGCCGACCCGTTGCGCCAGTCGGCACTGAAGGACAGGGAGCCGCCGCGCCGCCGGCGCAACGACGAGGACGAATCCGCGGAGCACGGCGTCCACCGGACCGAGGTCTACCTGCAGAAGGCGTACACGCTGCGCGCCATCCCGCAGGTCGTCGGCGCCGTCAGGGACACCGTCTACCACGCCGCGACCACGCTGCACATCGAGCTCAACTCCTCCAACGACAATCCCCTCGTCTTCGAGGGCAAGGAGGTCTTCCACGGCGCGAACTTCCACGGCCAGCCGGTCGCCTTCGTCATGGACTACCTCACCATCGCGCTCACCCAGCTCGGCGTCTTCTCCGAGCGGCGGACCAACCGGCTGCTGAACCGCCATCTCAGCAACGGCCTGCCCGAGTTTCTCGTCGCCGGCGATCCCGGGCTGAACAGCGGGTTCGCCGGAGCGCAATACCCCGCCACCGCCCTGGTCGCGGAGAACAGGACGATCGGGCCCGCCAGCACGCAGAGCGTCCCGTCCAACGGCGACAACCAGGACGTCGTCAGCATGGGCCTGATCGCCGCCCGCAACGCGCGCAGGGTGCTGCAGAACAACACCAGGATCCTCGCGGTGGAGTTCCTCGCCGCGGCCCAGGCCGTGGACCTGTCGGGCCGCCAGGACCGGCTCAGCCCGGCCGGGCTGGCCACGTACGAGAGGGTGCGCTCCCTCGTGCCGGCCGTGGACGAGGACCGTTTCATGTCCGACGACATCGAGCTGGTGGCCGCCGCGATCTCCCGCGGGGAGTTCCTGGCCGCCGTCGAGCAGGCCGACGTCGCCCTCCGCTGATTCTCCGGCCATACCAGAGCGCCCCCGGGAACACGACCCCGGGGGCGCTCTCGTATGAAGGGAAGGCCAGGGCACGCGCCTTCCTGCGACGGGAAAGCCGGGTGCCTTCCTGCGGCGGCAAGGCCGGGGTGGCCCGCTACGACAGAAAAGGCGCTGGGAGGGCGAGCCTCCCAGCGCCTTCCCGCGGCGGCGGGTCAGAAGTCGTGCAGCCCTGCCCTGGCCTGCCGCAGCTGCTCGAACGAGGACAGGTCGGGGACCGTCCAGCCGTCGAGGTCGTACTCGCTCAGGCACTTGTCGACGAACGCCTTGTACCCGTCCACCTGGCCGCTCGCCGTCTGCGCCGACAGCAGCTCCACGCGCGTGTTCTCGTGGTTGCCCGCGTAGTTGCGCTCGTACAGCTCGTGCCGCCCGCCGAACTCGGTGCCCACGGCGTCCCACAGCAGCTTCATCACCTTGATCCGCTCGACCGAGTCGATGCCGCCGGAGCCCCGCAGGTACTTGTCCAGGTACGGCCGCACATCGGGGTTCTTGAAGTCCTCGGCGCTGGAGTTGATGTAGATCAGGCCGCTGGCGATGTCCTGCTCGATGATCTCCTTGACCCGCGGGTAGCCGATCTGCATGAACCAGCGGTAGGCCAGGCCGTATTCGGGGTTGGGCAGCACCGCGCCGTTCGTCCACGGCACAGGGTTGCGCGCGGCCGCGTCCGACAGCCCCCAGAACAGGTTCCGCCAGGCCAGCACCTCGCCGATGCGGCTCTGCACGCCGCGGAAGTCCTTGGTGCCGGTGATCTCCACCGCCTTGGCCAGCAGGCCGGCGATGAACTCCAGCTTCACGGCCAGGCGTGTGCACCCGTGGAAGGTGAAGCGCTCGGGGAAGCCGGAGCGGCCGGTGAAGAGCTGGACCTTGCCGAGGTGGCCGTAGATGAAGACGTTCTCCCAGGGGATGAGCACCTTGTCCAGGACGAGGATGGTGTCGTTCTCGTCCAGCCGGGAGGACAGCGGGTAGTCGAACGGGCTGCCCATGACGGTCGCCGCGGCCGAGTAGGACGGGCGGCAGATCAGCTTCAGCCCGGGGGCGTGCATCGGCACGGTCGCCACCAGGGCGAACTTCCTGTCCTTGATCGGCAGGCCGTAGTGGGCGATGAAGTTGTAGTGGGTCAGCGCCGAGCCCGTCGCCACCACCTTCGCGCCGCTCACCACCAGGCCCGCGTCGGTCTCCTTCTCCACGTGCACGAAGACGTCGGCGACCTCGTCCGGCGACCGGCCGCGGTCCACGGGCGGGTGCACGATCGCGTGGTTCCAGAACAGGACCTTCTCCTGCGACTCCCGGTACCAGCGCCGCGCGTTGTCGGCGAACGGCTCGTAGAACTCGGCGTTGGCGCCGAGCGTGCCGAGGAAGGCCCCCTTGTAGTCGGGGCTGCGGCCCATCCAGCCGTAGCTCATCCGCGCCCATGCGGCGATGGCCCGCTGGTTGGCCACCAGGTCCTCGGCGCTGCGGGGCGTGGTGAAGAAGCTGTGCGTGTAGCCGTCGCTGCCGGTGTCGGTGGGCGCGACGATCGCGTCCCGCCGGTCCGGGTCGTGCAGCGAGTCGTAGAGCCTGGCGGTCATCCTGATCGGGTTGTGGAACGCCGGGTGCGCGGTCACGTCCTTGACGCGGTCGCCGTACAGGTAGATGGCCCGGTCGTCGCGCAGGCTCTCGATGTACTCCGCGCCGGTCATCGGGCGGGTCTTCGGCCGGGCGTGCTCGACGGGTGGCGCGTCCTGAAGGTCGGTCATTGGATTCCTTCCGCTATTCGAGCCCGAACCGGGCCTTGGCCAGATCGCGCTTGGCGATCTTCGCGAGGTAGGTGGACACCCCGGCGTGCGTGACGAACATCGACATGTCCCGCCACACCCGCTCGATGCGCTCGCCGCCGCGCACGGCGCTCGAACCCGCAGTGGGGAACAGGTACGACTCGACCGCCCGCCAGCACAGCGCGACCGCCTCGCTGCAGATCCCGGCCAGGCCGAGCTCGTGCTCCTTGGTGACGGCTGACGCGCCGTGGGCGCTCGCCTCGCGCCACTGCCGGGCCACGTCCATGGTCGCCGCCTCCGCCGTGGCGATCAGACCGGCGGCCTTGCCGTACGTGAGCTGGAAATCCGGGTCCTCGCTACGTGTCACGATGGGCGGGAAAGGCGTCGTCCGCGTGCGCATGAGGTCCTCGTACGCGTCGAGCGCGCCCTTGGCCATGCCGACGGCGAGCAGCGCGTCCTCCATGACCATGAAGCTGAGCTGCCCGCCCCCGTACTCGGGGCCGTGGAGCGAGCGCCCCGGGGTCCCCCCGGTGACGTCGATCTGGCTCATGTGGCCCTTGATGGTGTAGCGGTCGGGGACGCGGCCGTTCACGATGCGGATGCTGTGCGACCCGCTGCCCTTCAGCCCCAGAGCCTGCCCCCAGTCGTCCAGGCGGGTCCACTGGCTGCGCGGGGCGATGAACAGCATGGGCTCGGGCGGCCCCCCGTCCTCGGGGGAGACCATCGCGTGTCCCATGAAGTGCGAGGCGTACGGCGAGCCGGAGCAGTAGCCCCAGGTGCCGTTGATCAGCCAGTCCCCGTCGGCCGTGCGCTCGGCCGTCCCGCCGGGCACGACGGTCGCGGGGCAGATGAACTCGCCGGAGGCGAAGATCTCCTCCTGCGTGAGCTCGTCGAAGATCGTGGCGGCCGCCAGCGCGTGCGAGGCCCCCAGGCAGAACATCCACCCCGCCGACGGGCAGCCCCTGGTGAGGTTGATCGCCACGCGGACGAAGGTGTCGATCCCGAACTCGTAGCCGCCGTACCGGCGGGGCACCAGGATCCGGTAGAAGCCGGCCTCGGAGAAGCGTTCGTGGACGTCCTCGCCGTAGTACGTGCGCTGCTCGGTCTCGCCCTGGCGCTCGACCAGTTCGGGGATCATCGCCTCGGCCCTGGCGACCACGTCCTCGGGGGTGAGGCCAGGCTCCGGCGGGCCGGCGAGATGGTGCTCGAAAATAGTGGTGTCGACACCCATCGCTATGCGAGTCCTCACGGTTTCGTGGGCCAATTGGGCATGTCGTCAGCGTCACATCCACGAATTTCCGGCGCACCTTTAGGTGTGCTGTTTTCCCGAGGGGTTCGCGCTGGAAGGAAGCGGAAAACGGCCTGCAGTCCACTGCCTGTCAAAAGCCTGGTCCGCGCCCTTGCCGCGGCGCAGAGTTTTGGGTGTCAGGAAAACCGAGGCCGCCGACCCTGACAAGGGTGACACCATCCTCGCTTACGATGACCTCGATCGGCTCGTCTCGAGCACCGATGCGCGAGGTAAGACGACTTTCACGACTACGACGGGCCCGGCCGCAAGACCGGGACACGTGAAGGCTCCGTCACCGGGCGCCTGCCGACCTCGTGGACCTACGACACCGCCACCCGGGGCAAAGGCCTGCTCGCCGTCTCCACCCGGCACGGCACGAACGGTGATCACACCAATCAGATTTCCCGCCATGACATGCTCGGGTGGCCCGGGAATCGCGCGGGCAAATGGTCGCGCGCTCGCCGCTCTCAGTCAAATGTACGTCGAATTCAAGGCCCGATGAATGCTTTGTGACAACACTCGCTGAGTGCGCACGCAAAGAGAAGGGAATTACCAGCCGGATTTGATCGTGTCCGCTATATGCGCGCGATCGGCCTCGGAAAGCCACCAGCCGACGGGGATGTGGACTATGCGGTCGTGCACGGCGTCCAGGCCGGGCAGCGCCGGATCCGCGACGTCCCGCACGGCGCCGTGCGTGTCGTTGCGCCGGACCAGCATGCTCACCATGATCCCCGCGTCGTTCATCTTCCGCATGAACGAGGGCCGGTCCTCGGCCTTGACCGGGTACAGCCAGCAGGACGACTCCCGGTCCGGCTCCCGCGCGGTCAGTTCCAGTCCCGGTACGCCGGCCAGCTCCGCGTCGTAGAACGCGGCGTTCCGGCGGTGCTGTTCCACCCGCTCGTCGACGGTCTCCAGGTTCGCCAGCCCGATGGAGGCGCTGATCTGGTCCAGGTAGAAGTTGTAGCCCCACTCGGGCACGTCGTAGTTGCCGTTGACCCGGTCGGCCCGCCGGTCGATGCCGAAGAAGCGGAGCCTGCGGGCGCGCTCGTACGACCGCTCGTCGGGCAGGGTGAGCATGCCCCCGCAGCCGGTGCCGAGGTGCTTGGTCGCGTGGAAGCTGAACACGCAGATGTTCTCGCCGTCACCGCCCACCGGACGGCCGCGAAGGGTGCTCCCCCAGGCGTGCGCGCAGTCCTCGACGACCACCGGCCGGTAGCCGTGCGCGGCCTCGGCCGCGTCGAGGATCTCCCGCAGCCGGTCCAGGTCCACCGGATACCCGGCCCAGTGGACGATGACGATGGCGCGGGTGGCCGGTGAGATCTTCTTCGCGAGATCGTCGAGGTCGAGGTTGAGCGTGGCCGGGTCCACGTCGACCCAGCGCAGGCGCAGCCCGTTGGCCAGCACGGCCCAGTTGGTGGCCTCGAAGGTCAGCGGCGTGCTCAGCACCTCGTCCCGGGCGGCGTCCGGTCCGGCCTCCCGTCCGTCGCCGGTGCCGGACGCGCCCGCCAGCCGCAGCGCGAGATGCAGGCCCGAGGTGCCGTTGTTGACCGTGGCCACATACGGGTTCCCGAGACGCGCGCCCAGCGCCGCCTCGAACTCCTCGACCACCGGCCCGTGCCCGATCATGCCGGTGCGCAGCACGTCGGCGATCCGGTCCAGGGTGCCCGGTCCGATCGCGGCCTTGAGCAGCGGGATCATCGGCGCGCTCCGTCCGGTCCGTTCAGTGCCGGACGCCGACGAAGAGCCCACGGCCGTCCCCGATGTCCCCGCTGTCGATGTACTCGGCGTCGCAGCCCGCGCGCCGGAACGCGGCCGTGTAGTCGGCGGGCTCGAACAGGGTGAAGATCTGGACCTGGTCGAAGTGGCGTACGCCTGTCGCGTCCGCCACGGACCAGTGCGACTCCTGCCGGACGGTGGAGCCCGTGGTCCGCGCCATCCGCCCCACCCGCGCCACCGTACGGTCCGCGCCGCGTACGAAGTCGCCGGCGATGTGGCCGTCGATGAACCTGGCGGGGAAGTACCACGGCTCGACGATCAGCACCCCCCCGGTCGGCAGATGAGCGGCCATGCGGCCCACCGCCGCCTCCAGCTCCGCCGTGTCGGTCATGTAGCCGACCGTGCCGAAGAGGCTGCACACCGCGTCATAGGTCCGGCCGGTGTCGAACCGCCGGATGTCCCCGTCGTGGACCGCCACGCCGGGCACCTTCCCCCTGGCCGCCGCGCGCATCGTCGGGGACAGTTCGACGCCCTCGACCTCGTCGAACATGAGCCGGAACGTCCGCAGGTGCTCCCCCGTCCCGCAGGCCACGTCCAGCAGCGAGGCCGCCCCGGGGCGGCGGGCGCGCACCAGCTCGGTGACGACGGCGGACTCGTGCGCGTAGTTCTTGCCCCGCCCCAGGTAGACGAGGTCGTAGACCTCGCTCACCTCGGCGCTGTAGACGTTGGCCTTCCGGGTGCCCTCGGCGTCCCGGGTGGCCATGGCCGACATGTCCGTGGTCATCAGCCCTCCGCAGTGAATTCGATCACCCGGCAAGTCTCACATCCGCCGCGTTCGCCGGGCATCTTCCCGATTGCGCAGCGGCGCCGCCGGCGCCGCGAACTGGGCAATCTTCGAGATGTTCCCCGCGAGGGCCCGCGGCTAGCCTCGGCTCATGTCGAATGGTAGCTGTAGGATTTGCGGCGGTACGGTGAAGGAAATCGTCGACCTGGGGCGGCAGCCGTCGGGCAATGGATTTCCGTTGCCTCATGAGATCGAGCACGAGAGGTCTTTCCCGCTCAGCGCGGGGACCTGCGACTCCTGCACGATGTTCCAGCTGCTCGATGATGTTCCCTCAGAGGCGAAATACCGCGACGAATACCCGTATCACGCGTCGGGTTCTGCGGTGCACCGCGCGCATTTCGAGGGGAACGCCCGCCGTTTCCTGGAGACCGAGCTGACCGGACCGGACGCGTTCATCGTCGAGATCGGCAGCAATGACGGCGTCATGCTCGCCACCATCGCGCAGGCCGGCGTCCGGCACCTGGGCGTCGAGCCGTGCCGGGAGGTCGCCGACGTCGCGCGGGGGCGGGGGATCCGGGTGCTCGGGGAGTTCTTCGACGAGAACACCGCGGCCGCCATCCGCGCGGAGCACGGCCCCGCGGACATGGTGTTCGGGGCCAACTGCATCGCCCACATCGTCCATCTCCGGCGGCTGCTCCAGGGCATCGACACGCTCCTGACGCCCGACGGGGTGTTCGTCTTCGAGGAGCCCTACCTCGGGTCGGTCATCGCGCAGAACGCCTTCGACATGATCTACGACGAGCACGTCTTCGTCTTCTCGGTGCGGTCGATCAAGGCCATGGCGGAACTCGCCGGGTTCGAGCTCGTCAACGCCGAGCCCGTGCCGCTGCACGGCGGCACGATGCGCTACACGATCGCGCGGCCGTCCCGGCGCGCCCTGGCTCCCGCGGTGGCGGAGTTCCTGGCCCGGGAACGAGAGCAGGGGCTGGCGGAGCACGGCACGATCGAGAAGTTCGCCGCCGCGGTCCGGAAGATCCGGGAGGACCTCACCGGGCTGCTGGGCGACCTCCACGCGCAGGGCAAGCGGGTGGTCGGCTACGGCGCGCCCGCCAAGGTCACGACGGTGACGAACTACTGCGGCATCGGGACCGAACTGATCCCGTTCGTGGTCGACTCGACCCCGTCCAAGCAGGGACGGCTGGTCGCGGGCTCGCACATTCCGGTGCTGGAGCCCGGGGCGTTCTCCGCGGACCACCCCGACTACGCGGTGCTGTTCGCGTGGAACCACGCCGAGGAGATCATGGCGAAGGAGCAGGCGTTCCGCGAACGGGGCGGACGCTGGATCCTCTACGTGCCCGACGTGCACATCGTGTGAGACGTCCCGGCCCGCCGCCGGGCCGCCACGCCGTGCCACCGTGCCGCCGCATGCAAGTCGTGCGGCGGCACGTCGCGTCGCGTGGTCAACATCCCGGTGGGCTGGTGGCTGTCGGACGACGAGCGCGCGCACATCGCGCGGACCATCAGATCCGGCTGGTAGAGCCGCCTCCTGCGGGGACCGCCCCGGCCGTCACCCGCCGCGCGGGATCGGGCCGGAGCCGCGTGCGCACCAGGTCAGGCGGTGACCTTCGAGACCGTCACGGGGACCGCGTTGAAGACGGCGTTGCCCGACACCGGGTCGATGACCGTCTCGTCGGTCAGGGCGTTGGCGTTGACCCCGGCGTGCCGCACCGCCACCGGCTGCTTCCCGCCCGCGTGACCCCACCCGTGCGGCAGGCTGACCACGCCCGGCATGATCGATTCGGTGGGCTCGACGGGCACGACGACCTCCCCGGCCGCCGAGCGGACGAGCGCGGTCTCACCCAGCCCGAGCCCGGCCACGTCGTCGGGGTGCACGTGCAGCGTGCACCGGTTGGAGCCGCCGACCAGCACGGGCACGTTGTGCAGCCAGCTGTTGTTGGAGCGCAGCTGACGCCGCCCGATCAGCAGGAGCTGCGAGGCGGGCGCGGCGGGCCGCGCGCGCAGCCGGCGCACTTCCTCGACCATCGCCTCCGGCGCCAGCGCCACCCGCCCTGAGGGCGTGCACACCAGCTCGCCGAGCCGCGGCTCCAGCGGGCCTAGGTCGACGCCGTGAGGCTGGGCGATCAGCTCCTTCAGCGACAGCTCGTACGCGCCGAGCCGCAGCAGGGCGTCGAGCATCAGCTCCGGCCCGCTGTCGCCGGACAGCTCGGCCCGCAGGCCGCTCGCCTCGCCGAGCACCTGCCCGACGATCATCTCGTCGAGCGCCGCCGGGTCGGCCTGCGCGCCCTGGCCCGCGGCGATGAGCGTGAGCCTGGCCAGGATCTCCGCCTCCGACCGCTGGTCGGGGCCGAGCGGGAGGATGGCGGGCGAGAACCTGGCGTAGTTCCGCACGGTCACGGTGGACAGCAGGAAGTCGTAGTGCGGCATCTGCAACATCCGCGGCGGCGGCAGGATCACGTCGGCGTGCCTGGTCGTCTCGTTGAGGTACGGGTCCACGCACACCATGAAGTCCACGCCGGCCAGCGCCCGGTCCAGGCGCGGCCCGTTCGGCGCCGACAGCACGAGGTTGCCCGCCACCGTCACCATGGCCCTGACCTGGCCCTCGCCCGGCGTCTCCAGCTCGTCGGCGAGCGTGGCGACCGGCAGCTCGCCCATCACCTCCGGCAGGTCCCGCACCCGGCTGCGCCAGTTGCCCGTGGTGAACGGCTCGCGCGGCCGGAAGATCTCCGCGATGGCGGGCCGGGTGAACATGACGCCGCCGGGCCGGTCGAAGTTGCCGGTCAGCACGTTCACCACGTCCACGAGCCACTGCGTGAGCGTGCCGAACTCCGAGGTGCAGGTGCCGACCCTGGTGTAGACGGCCGCCGAGGGCGCCGCCGCCAGGTCGCGGGCCAGCGCGGTGATGCGGCCGGCCGGAACGCGGCAGATCCGCGCGGCGGCCTCCGGCGTGTGCGGGGCGACCGCCTCGCGCAGCTCGTCCAGCCCGTCGACCTCGATGTCGATCGAGGTCAGCTCCTCGGCCAGCAGCGTGTGCACGATGGCCAACAGCAGGTGGGGGTCGGTGCCCGGGCGGACGAACAGGTGCTCGTCGGCCAGGGCGGCGGTCCTGGTGCGCCGCGGGTCGGCCACGACGAGCCTGCCGCCGCGCCGGCGCAGCGCCTTGAGCCTGCCGGGGAAGTCGGGGGCCGCGCACAGCGAGCCGTGCGACTCGGCCGGGTTGGCCCCGATGACCAGCAGGAAGTCGGTGCGGTCGAGGTCGGGCACGGCGATCGCGAAGGGGTCGCCGAGCATCAGCCCGCACGCCACCTGCTTGGGGGCCTGGTCGATGGTGCTGGCGGAGTAGACGTTGCGGGTGCCGAGCGACTGCGTGAGCGGCATCCGGTACATGAACCCGGCCATGGTGTGGAAGGTCGGGTTGCCGAAGTAGACGGCGACCGCGTCCCGTCCGTGCTCGGAGATCACCCGTCCCAGGCCGCGCTCGACCGCCTCGAAGGCCTCCTCCCACGACGACTCGCGCAGCTCGCCGTCCACGCGGACGAGAGGGTGACGCAGGCGGAAGGGGTCCTCGTCGAGCGCGCCGAGGCTGGCGCCCTTGGGGCAGATGTAGCCCCGCGAGAACGGGTCGTCGGCGTCCCCCTTGACCGAGAGGACGTGACCCGTGTCGTCCAGTTGGAGGCGCAGGCCGCAGACGGCGTCGCAAATGGGACAGGTTCTGTGCGCGATGGTCATGGAAACTCCCCGATGTCGAAAGATCAGAGCACGTCGAAGTCGATACGCACCCGGGCGGTCAGCGGCACCGCCTGGCACGTCAGGATGTCGCCCGCGGCCCTGTCCTCCTCGCTGAGCGCCCAGGTCCGCGCCATGCGCACCTCGCCCTCGACGACGCGGGCGCGGCAGGTGCCGCACACGCCGGTCTGGCAGGAGTACGGCACGTCGGGGCGGTCGGCCATGACCGCGTCGAGCACCGTGCGCCCCGGCTCCAGGGGCACGCTCGTGACCCGGCCGTCCATGACGACGCTCACCTCGGCCGCCCCGGGGACCGTGCCCGTGGGGGACGCCGGACGGCTCTCGCCGGCGGGCACGCCCAGGTGGAACAGCTCCGTGTGGATCGCGGCGGGGTCCACCTCGTGCCCGGCCAGGGCCGCGAGCGTCTCGTCCACCATGCCGGCGGGCCCGCACACGAACCACTCGTCCACCTCGGCGGGCCGCAGCAGCCGGGCGAAGAGCGCGTCGAGCGTGGCACGGTCCAGCCGCCCACGGGGCAGGCCGACGCGCGGCTGCTCGCGGGAGAACAGGTGCACCAGGTGCAGCCGGCCGGGGTGGCGGTCCTTCAGGTCGCCGAGCTCGTCGGCGAACATCGTCGAGCCGGCCGCGCGGTTGCCGTACAGGACCGTGAAGCGGCTGCCCGGCTCGGTGTCCAGCGCCGTGGCGACGAGCGACAGCACGGGCGTGATGCCCGAGCCGGCGGCCACGGCGGCGTAGCGGCGGCGGCGGGCGGGGTCGAACCGCACGCCGAACGTCCCGACGGGCGACAGCAGTTCGAGCTGGTCGCCCGGCGCGAGCTCCCTGGCCGCGTACGTGGAGAAGGCCCCGCCGGGCACCACCCGCACGCCCAGGCGGAGCCTGCCCCGGCCGGCCAGCTCGCGCGGGGTGGAGCAGAGCGAGTAAGACCGGCGGACCTGGCGCCCGTCCACCGGCAGCCGCACCGTGACGTGCTGGCCGGCGGTGAAGGAGAAGGCGCCGGTCAGCTCGTCCGGGACCAGGCAGGTCACCTCGACCGCGCTGCCGTCCGCGGCGACCGGCGTGACCGACTCGACGCGGACGCGGTGGAAGCGCGGTCTGGCCATCAGTGCGCCTTCAGATGCTCGAAGGGCTCGCCGCAGCCCGGGCAGAGCCGCAGCGCCATGCAGGCGGCGGCGCCGGCGCTGGCCAGCTCCGTGGTGTCGGGGAACGCGCAGCGGGGGCAGCCGGGCTGCAGCAGCGGCAGCGACAGCCGTCCCGGCGGCGCGATGCCCGCGTCGGCGAGCTTGGCGCGCGCGGTCTCGCTCAGCCAGTCGGTCGTCCACGGCGGCGACATGGAGACCACCACCTCCACGTCGGCCGCGCCCGCCGCCCGCGCCGCCGCGGCGACGTCCGCCTTGATCAGCTCCAGAGCGGGGCAGCCCAGGTAGGTGGGGGTGACCGTGACGACGGCGTTGCCGTCGTCGTCCACGCTCACCTCGCGCAGCATGCCCAGCTCACCGATGGACAGCACCTGCAGCTCGGGGTCGGGCACCGCCCGCACCGCCGCCTCCACTTCGGCCTTCACCATCGTGCCCCCACATGCGCTCGGTGGACGTACTGCATCTCCGCCAGCAGCGGGCCGAACCACTCCGTGTGCCGGCCCTCCCGGCCGCCCGTCGCCGCCCAGCCGTCCCGCGGCCTGGCCAGCGTCGCCTCGCCGAGGACGCGGTCGACGACCTCCAGCCACGGCCCGCGCAACGCCGCCGGGTCGAGGCCCGCCTCGGGCGCCGCCCACGGCTCGAACAGCTCGTGCGTGTACGGCCACACCTCCTCGACCGCGTCGCGCATCCGCCGGTGCGACAGCGGCGTCCCGTCGCCCAGCCGGACCGTCCAGACGGACGCGTAGCTCACGTGGAACGCGCTCTCCTTGGCCGCCTTGGCGGCGATGCCGGCCAGCCGGGGCTCGGCCGCGCGCGACAGCCGGGTGTAGAGCAGGTTCTGGTACGTGGCCAGGAGCAACGTCTTGGCCACGGTCGTCGCGAAGTCCCCGTTGGGCAGCTCGACGAGCTGGACGTTGCGGAACTCGTGCTCGTCGCGCAGGAACGCCAGCGCGTCCTCGTCCCTGCCGGCCCCTTCGAGGTCGCCGGCGTAGGTCAGGAACGCGCGGGCCTGCCCGAGCTGGTCCAGCGCGACGTTGGCCAGCGCGACCTCCTCCTCCAGTTGCGGCGCCCGCGCGCACCACTCGGCGGTGCGCTGCGCGGCCACGAGCGCGTCGTCGCCGAGGCCGAGCAGGTAGTCGAACAGGGCGGTCACAGGCCCTCAACCCCTTCGGGCGGCGGGAAGGAGGAGGCGTGGCGGTACTGCTTGTCCGCGGCGGGGGCGAAGTAGGCGTCCTTGTGCTCGGGGTCCGAGGAGGTCATCGACCGCGACGGCACCACCCACAGGGACACGCCCTCCTCCCTGCGCGTGTAGAGGTCGCGGGCGCTGTGCAGCGCGAGGGCGGCGTCGGGGGCGCGCAGGCTGCCCGCGTGGGTGTGGCCGAAGCCGCGGCGCGGGCGCACGAACACCTCCCACAGCGGCCACTCCTCCTCGACCGCGTCGACCTCCTGAGCGATGGCCTCCTGCGCGTCGATCTCCCGCGCGGCGGCCTGCTTCGCCGCCTCCTTCGCGGCGTGGGCGGCGGCGGCCTCGCGCACCCAGGCGCCCTCCTCGTGCGCGCGCCTGCGGTGTGCCAGCCGCTGCTTGTTGCGCGGCCCGTGCCCGGCCACCACCCGCATCAGCTCGTCGTAGTCGGGCGGGGTGAAGTCGTGGTGCCCACGCTCGGGGTTCCAGCGCAGCGCCGGATCGGGCAGCCGGACGCCCAGGGCCTCGGCCTGGGGCACGCACAGGTCCACGAACCGCTGCCGCAGCTCGTCGTTGCTCGCCCGCTTGATCCGCCACGTCATGGAGGAGGCGGAGTGGGTCGAGAGCGAGTCCGGCGGCCCGAACATCGCCAGCGACGGCTGCCACCAGCGCTCCACCGCCTCCTGCAGCGACCGCCGCTGCGCGGGCGTGCCGCGCGACAGCGTGTACAGCAGGTCGAAGCCCTGCCGGTGGTGGAAGGATTCCTCCCGGCAGATGCGCACCAGCGCCCTGGCGTACGGCCCGTACGAGGTACGGCAGAGCGAGACCTGGTTGACCACCGCGGCCCCGTCGGTCAGCCACGCCAGCGCGCCGACGTCGGCCCAGGTGAGCGTCGGGTAGTTGATGAACGACAGGTACTTCTGCCGGCCCTCGTGGAGCGCGTCGAGCAGCTCCTCCCTGCGCGCGCCCAGCGTCTCGGCGACCGCGTACAAGTACAGCCCGTGCCCGGCCTCGTCCTGCACCTTGGCGATGAGGACGGCCTTGCGCGCCAGGCTCGGCGCGCGGCTGATCCAGGCGGCCTCGGGCTGCATGCCCATGATCTCCGAGTGCGCGTGCTGCGCGATCTGCCTGATCAGGCTCTCGCGGTAGCCGTCAGGCATCCAGTCCTTGTACTCGATCTTCTGATCCCCCGCGATCAGGGCATCGAACGCGCTGATGCTCACGACCCACCTCCTCCGCAGATCGTCTTCAGCGTCGTTCGCGGGCCCCGCGCCGCGCATCTTCATGCTTGCGGCGATCTGCCCTGCTTGCGGAAATCTGCCATAATTTCGGCAATCTGCGAGATGCACGCCGGGGCGGGCCCCCCGACCATGGGCGGCATGACCATACGCGCGAGGGACCTGCCGAGGACGTTCAACATCGCCACCCACTTCCTGGACGGCAATGACCCCGGCAGGATCGCGCTGCTCACCTCGGCGGGCCCGGTGACCTACGGCCGGATCCAGGCGCTGGCCGGTCAGGTGGGGCACGTGCTGCGCGGGCTGGGCGTGCGCCGCGGCGACCGGGTGCTGCTGGCGCTCGGCGACGGCGTGGAGTCGGTCGCCACCTGGTACGGCGTGCAGAAGATCGGCGCGGTCACCGCCGAGGTCTACACCTACCTGCAGCCGGACGAGTACCGCTTCTTCGCCGAGTACGCCCGCCCCGCCGTGGTCGTCGCCGACGCGTTCACCCTCGACCGGCTCCGCGCCGCCGGCATCCGGGACCTGCTGGTGGTCGGCGTGCCCGAGGAGGAGTTACGCGCGGGTGAGCACCACTTCGCCTCGCTCACCGCCGCCGCGCCCACGGAGCTGGAGGCCGCGCCCACCACGCCCGACGACGTCGCCATGTGGCGCTTCACCACGGGCAGCACGGGCAAGCCGAAGGCCTGTGTGCTGGCCGCCCGCAGCGCCGCGCTGAGCATGGAGTGGTTCGCCAGGGGAGTGCTCGACCTCGGGCCCGACGACATCGTGCTGCCCGTGCCCAAGCTCTTCTTCGGCTACGCCAACAACATCACCGCGCTGTTCCCCTTCCGCGTGGGCGCGAAGGGCATCGTCTTCCCCGAGCGCAGCACGCCCGAGCGCATCTTCGAGCTGATCGCCGAGCACCGCCCGACGATCCTGGTCAACGTGCCGACCATGATGGCCGCCATGCTCGCCCACCCCGACGCCGCCCGCCAGGACCTCAGCAGCCTGCGCGTGTGCATCTCGGCCGGCGAGGCGCTCCCGCTCGAACTGCACCGCCGGTGGCTGGCGACGTTCGGGGTCGAGGTGATGGACGGCATCGGCTCGTCCGAGATGTTTCACGGGTACGTGTGCAACCGGCTGGGCCGGGCCAGGATGGGCACGCTCGGCCAGGCCGTCCCCGGCTACGACGTGCGGGTGGTGGACGAGGACGGCGTGCCGCTGCCCGACGGCGAGGTGGGCCGGCTGGAGATCACGGGGGAGACGGCGGCGCTGGAGTACTGGCAGGACCCGGCGAAGACGGCCGCCACCTTCGTGGCCCCGGACACGGTGCGCTCGGCCGACCTGTTCTCCCGTGACGAGGACGGCTACTTCACTTTCAGCGGCAGGGCGGACGACCTGCTCAAGGTGGGCGGGAAATGGATCGCGCCCAGCGAGATCGAGAACTGCCTGATCGCTCACCCCGCCGTGGTGGCGTGCGCGGTCGTCGGGTTCGAGCGCGACGGGCTCACGCTGCTGCGCGCGTACGTGGTGACGAGCGGCGCGGCGACCGCGCAGGAGCTGCGCGACCACGTGCGCTCGCTGCTGTCGCCGCACAAGTGCCCCAAGGACGTGCGCCTGGTGGACGCGCTGCCCGAGACCGCGTCCGGCAAGATCAACCGCCGCGCCCTCACCAGCACGACCTGACGGCGGGCGCGCGGTGAGGGCCGGCACGCGCCGGCGGGCACGCGCTAACGGGTGACGGGCGGCAGGTCCGACAGCTCGACGCCGAAGCGGGAGCGGTAGGTCTCCCGCAGCTCGTCCTCGTCCTCGATCACCACGGTGCTCTTGCCGCCGTTCTCCCTGACGGTCAGCGTCGTCCCGCTGAGGGTGACCCGCCCGCCGTCCCGCGTCGGGATCGTGCAGTACAGGTGCCGCAGATGCGGGGACTCGGGCGCGTGCTGGTACCACCACCACATGGCCTCGAAGTCGGCCACCAGCCGCGGCCGGTCCTCCAGCCGGTACTGCAGCCGGCCGTCACGCAGCAGGTCCGTGTCGCCGTGCGGCGCGCGGGCCAGCTCGAAGGCTCCGTGCGGGTCCTGCTGCGGCAGGCCGGGCACCCAGCGCAGCGCATGGCGCGTGCCCCGGCCGAACCCGACGTCCACGAGCCACGGGTCGGGGGAGTCCGTCGTGTGCACGCGCAGCGCCATGTGGCCGATGATCGGGCCGAGCGCGCCGTCGTCGGCCACCCGGCCCGCCAGCACCTCCGCCCGGAATCCGAGCGCGCGCAGCAGCTCGAAGAACGCGCCGTTCAGCTCGTAGCAGGTGCCACCGCGCCGCCTGGCGATGATCTTGTCGAGGGCGGCCGCGCCGATGCCCATCGGCTCGCGCAGGTGGAAGTCCACGTTCTCGAACGGCACCGTCATGACGTGACGGTCGTGCAGGTCGCGCAGCGCGGCCGAGGTCGGCTCGCCGGGCCGCTCCGCGCCGATGCGCCGCAAATAGGCGGCCACCGTCCGGTCGTCGAGTAAAGGCCCGTGGGTCAGCGTCATAGTGCGGCTCCGCATTCTCACAGAAATGGCGGTACAAGGACCATGCCATTCTGCGGCCGCCCGGACACCTTTTCCATTGCGCAGATCTGTGGGCAATTCATGAGATGCGAAAAGCGCGTGCGCCCGGACACCATGAGGCGAGTAAACGTAGCCCCGGGAGGCAGAATTGACCGGCTCGAGCTCCGCGACGGCGACTCGCCCGTTCGCCGTCGTTTCCGCGGGAGTGCGATGGTGGGCGCAGGTGCAGCCGGACCAGCCTGCCGTGGTCAGCGGTGGCGAGGTGCTGACCTATTCCGATCTCTACGGACGTTCCTCTCGGCTGGCAGGTGTGCTGCGGGCGCGCGGTGTGGGCAAGGGTGACCTGGTGGTCCTGGCGCTCGAACGCTCGCCCGACCTGGTCGTGGCGGCGCTGGCCGTGCTGCTGGCGGGCGGCGCGTACGTGGGCGTGGACGTCGAGGACCCCGACGCGCGGCTGTCGGCCGTCATCGCCGACTCCGGCGCCCGCCTGGTGATCGCGCGGGAGGCCGACGCCCCGCGCTTCGCGGCCGGCGGGACGTGGGACGGCGACGCCCTGCCCGCCGAGCGGGCGTGGCGCGGCGACGTGCTGCCCATCGAGCGGGCCTGGGAGAGCGGCGCGCCCGCCCTGCGCGAGGGCCCCGAGATCACGCCGGACGACCTGTGCTACGTCGTGTACACCTCCGGCTCGACGGGCGTGCCGAAGGGCGTGCTCGTGCCGCACGAGGGCATCGCCAACCTGGCCGCCTGGCACCAGGACACCTTCGACGTGCGGCCCGGCGACCGCGTCAGCCAGATCGCCCGGCCCTCCTTCGACGCCTGGGCGCTGGAGGTCTGGCCGTGCCTGGCGGCCGGCGCCACGCTGCACCTGATGGAGGGCCGGCTGCCCGGCTCGTCCGACGCGCTGGCCCGCTGGATCTCCACGCAGGGCATCACGGTCTGCTTCCTGACCACCGTGCTCGCCGTCGACCTGCTCGACCAGCCGGTGGGCGGGTCGCTGCGGGTGCTGCTGACCGGTGGGGAGAAACTGCACAGGAGGCCGCCGTCCGGGCTGTCGTACCGGCTGTACAACCTGTACGGGCCGACCGAGACCAGCGTGGTCGCCACCTACGCCGAGGTGGGGCCCGAGGGCGGGACGCCGCCCATCGGGCACCCGCTGCCCGGCATGCGGGCGTACCTGCTGGACGAGGAGCGCCGCCCGGTGCCGCGCGGCTCCGTCGGCGAGCTGTACATCGGCGGTACCGGCGTGGCCCACGGCTACCTCAACCGGCCCGAGCTGACCGCGCAGCGGTTCATGCCCGACCCGGTCGATCTCGGCGCCCGCATGTACGCCACCGGCGACCGGGCGCGCGAGCTGCCCGAGGGCGGGCTGGCCTTCGCCGGCCGGGCGGACGACCAGGTCAAGGTGCGCGGCTTCCGCGTCGAGCCCGGCGAGGTCGAGTCGGCGCTGCTGCGGCTCGACGGGGTGCGCGAGGCCGTGGTGGTCAAGAGCGAGCAGGCCGACCAGCTCGTCGCGGCCGTGGTGCCCGACGACCCGGCGGACCTGCCCGACCCCGTGGGCCTGCGCCGCGCGCTGGCCCGCGACCTGCCCGACTACATGGTCCCCGCCGTGGTCACGCTGCTCGACGCGCTGCCGCTGACCTCGCACGGCAAGGTCGACAGGAAGGCCCTGGCCAAGCCCCAGGAGCCGGCCGTGCGGGAGGAGGAGAGCGGCGGCTTGCGGACCGACACCGAGCGCGTGCTGGCCGAGCTGTGGTGCGAGGTGCTCCAGGTCGGCTCCGTCGGCAGGGAGGACAGCTTCTTCGAGAGCGGCGGCGACTCGCTGCTCGCCATCCGCCTGGCCTCGCGGGCCAGGCAGCGCGGGCTGCAGATGGTCGCCGACGACCTGTTCGAGTACGACGTGCTGCACGAGCTGGCGGCCTTCGTCAGCGCAGCGAGCCCGGGAACGTGAGGGTGATGAAGACCTGCCTGGTCGAGCTGACGGTCTATCCCAACACACTGCCGCTGGCCTCGGGCTACCTGCAGGCCTACGCGCAGCAGGACCCCGACGTGGCCCGCGACTTCGACTTCGCCATTCACGCGGTCGAGGTGAACACGCCGCTGGAGACGCTCGTGTCCGACCTGCTCGCGCAGGAGGCCGACGTCTACGGGCTGAGCTGCTACCTGTGGAATATGCGCCGCATGAAGGAGCTGTGCGACGAACTCGTCAGGCTGCGGCCCGACGCCTACGTCATCCTCGGCGGGCCGCAGGTCATGCACCACGCCGCGGAGTACGTGCCGCCGTCGGCCCGCAACGTGCTGGTGTGCAACAGCGAGGGGGAGAAGCCGTTCACCGCGTTCCTGCGCGAGGTGGCGGGCGAGCGCAACTTCCACGAGGTGCCGGGCGTCAGCTTCTGGGACGACGACGGCGAGCTCGTCACCACCCCGCAGCCCGACCGCATCAAGGACCTGGACGAGATCCCCTCGCCGTTCGCGGCCGGCGTCTTCGACGGGGGCGAGTACACCTTCGCCGTCGTCGAGACCAACCGGGGCTGCCCGTACCGGTGCTCGTACTGCTACTGGGGCGCGGCCACCAACGACAAGGTGCACCGGTGGGAGCTGGACCGCGTCAAGTCCGACCTGTCGTGGATCAGCGAGCACGGCGTGGAGAGCATCTTCGTCGCCGACGCCAACTGGGGCGCGCTGCCGCGCGACGTCGAGCTGACCCGCCACCTGGTGGAGTGCAAGCAGCGCAACGGCTACCCGTCGATGGTGGCGATCCAGGCGGCCAAGAACCGTCCCGACCGCGTCACGGAGATCACCGAGATCCTGGTCGAGGGCGGCATGCTCACGAGCCAGCCCGTCTCCCTGCAGACCACCAGCCCGCAGGCGCTGGAGCTGGTGCAGCGCGCCAACATCAAGGAGTCCACGTACGTCGAGCTGCAGGTCAAGCTCCGCGAGAAGAAGATCAGCTCCTATACCGAGCTGATCTGGCCGCTGCCGGGCGAGACCCTGGCCTCCTACCAGGAGGGCATCGGCAAGCTCTGTGCGTCCGGCGCCGACGCCGTCGTCTCCTATCCGCAGCTCCTGCTGCGCAACACGCCCATGTACCGGCAGCAGGAGGAGCTCGGCATCGTCACCGTGCGGGTGGACGACCCCGTCGCCGAGGCCGACGTGGTGGTCGGCACGAAGTGGGTGACCCGCGAGGACTTCCAGGAGGGCGCCTGGTTCTACTACGCGGTCATCAGCATCTACAACGCGCGGGCGGGCTTCTACGTCGCGCGCCTGCTCGACCGCCAGGGCGTGTGCTCCTACACCGACTTCCTGCGGGCGGCCGCCTCCTACTTCAAGACCAGGACCGATACCGAGACCTGCCGGTTCTTCGCCGACTCCGTGGCCACGCTCGGCAACTACGACATCAACAACATCGGCAAGGTGCTGCACTACGTCCTGCACTCCCACCGGGGCGAGATGGACGTGCTGCTGGAGGGGTTCCTGCGCGAGCGCGGCTGGCTGGACCTGCCCGGCGTGCGGCCGGCCTTCGAGCTGGACCTGCTGGCCAGGCCGTACGTCTACCGGGAGTCGGTGGTCGCGCCGAGCGTGCCGCTCACGCACATCCGGCTGGCCGAGCAGGACCGCTACACCTTCGTCGCCGAGCTGCCCCCGGAGGCCGCCGCGCTGCTGGAGCTGCCCGACCTGCCCGAGGGCGCGGACCTGGGCGTGGTGCGGCTGCGCGTCGACCACGTCGGCCGGCGCAAGATGCCCTATCCGAAGCACCGCAGCCTCGACTACAACGCGGGCTACTGCCAGGTCATGATGAACCGGATGCGGGACATCGTCCCCTCGTGGACGGTGCTGCCGGCGGTGCACCATGCGGCGTGAGCTGTTCACCGCCGACCACGACGCCTTCCGCGAGCTGGTGCGCACGTTCGTCGCCAAGGAGATCGAGCCGAACCACCGCGCGTGGGAGGAGCGGGGCGCGGCCGGCAGGGACGTCTGGCGCAAGGCGGGCGAGCTCGGCCTGCTCGGCATGGACGTGCCCGCCGAGTACGGCGGGGGCGGCGACCCCGACTACCTGCACCACGTGATCGTCTCCGAGGAGCTGGGCCGGGCCGGCGTGCACGCGCCCGCGCTGTCCCTGCACAACGAGATCGCCGGGCTGTACCTGCGCACGCTCACCACGCCCGAGCAGCGCGCGCGCTGGCTGCCCGGCTTCTGCAGCGGAGAGCTGGTCACCGCCGTGGCCATCACCGAGCCCGACGCCGGCAGCGACGTGGCGCGGCTGCGGTGCCGCGCCGTCCGGCGCGGTGAGGGCTACGTGATCAACGGGCAGAAGACGTTCGTCACCAACGGGGCCGTGGCCGACCTGCTGCTCGTGGCCGTCCGCACGGGTGAAGGCGCGGGTGGCGGGCTCAGCGTGATCGCCGTCGAGTCCGACCGGCCAGGGCTGTCGCGCGGGCAGGCGCTCGACAAGATCGGCATGCGCGCCATGGACACCGTCGAGCTCTTCTTCGACGACGTCGAGGTGCCCGTCGCCAACCTGCTGGGCCGCGAGGGCAAGGGCGTGGCCTACCTCATGCGCACGCTGCGCAGGGAACGCATGATGATCGCGGTCTCCGCGCTGGCCACCGCCGAACGGGTGCTGGAGTACACGATCGAGCACTGCCGCACCCGCCAGGTGTTCGGCCTGCCCGTCGGCGCGCACCAGCACAACCGCTTCGTCCTGGCCGAGCTGGCCACCGCCGTGGCCGTGGCCCGCTCCTTCACCGACCGGTGCGTGGCCGAGGAGGCGGCGGGCCGGCTGGAGCCGGAGGAGGCGGCGATGGCCAAGTGGTGGAACACCGAGCTGTGCCAGAAGGTCGTGGATCGCTGCCTGCAACTGCACGGCGGCTACGGCGTGGTGCGCGACTTCCCGGTGGCGCGGGCGTACGTCGACACCAGGGCGCAGACCATCTACGGCGGCACCACCGAGATCATGAAAGAGCTGATCGGGCACGCGCTGATATGAGAACACCTCCGTGGTACCTGGCTTTCGAGCCGAGGCCGTCGGCCAGGCTGCACCTCTATGCCCTGCCCTGCGCGGGCGGCGGCCCCTCGGCCTTCCGCCCCTGGACGCGGCACCTGCCGTCCTGGATCGAGCTGCGCGCCGTCACCCTGCCGGGCCGCCCCGGGCGGCACCGTGAGCCTGCGCACACCGACTGCGACACCGCCGCCCGCGCCCTGGCCGCCGAGCTGGCCGCCGAGCTGGAGGGCCAGAGCGTGCCGTACGCGCTGTTCGGCCACAGCATGGGCGCCATGCTCGGCTACCGCATGGTGCGTGAGCTGCAGTCGGCCGGCGGGCGCCTGCCCGAGCTGCTGGCGGTCGCGGCCTGGCCGGTGCGCGGCGCGCTCGCGCAACCCGACCCGCGTGACGGGGACGAGCGGTTCATCGCCTCGCTGCGCGCCCTCGGCGGGCTGCCCGACGAGCTGGCCGGCGACCCCGCCGTGCTGGCGCGGATGTTGCCCGTGGCCAGGGCCGACTTCACGCTGTGCGCGTCGTACGCCTACCGGGCCGAGCCGCCGCTGCCCGTGCCCGTCGCCGCCTTCTGCGGCACCCGCGACCCGGTCGCGCCGGAGCGCGGCATGGCCGAGTGGCGCGCGCAGACCACCGATTTCCGCGGGCTGCGAATTTTCGACGGCGACCATTTCTTCGTGCGCGACCGCGCCGCCGAGCTGGTCAGCGCGATAACAGCAATTCTGAAGATGCGCGGCCCCGCCGCGCGGCATGAAGCTGGGAGGGCTGTTCAACTCCGAGGAGCGTCCCTATGACAGACACCATTGGCGGCGATTCCCGGCCATCACGTGAAACCAGAGGACAGTATTTTCCTGAGCTGCAGGGAATACGCGCACTCGCGGTGCTGGCCGTCATCACCGTTCACTCCGCCTTCGCCGCCGGGCAGCTCGGCTACGCCGACCAGCCCGGCAACGGCTGGGTCGCCGTCGTGATCGAGCGGTTCACCCGCGAGTCACTGCCGATCCTCTTCGCCCTGTCCGGTTTCCTGCTCTACCTGCCCTTCGCGCGCAAGACCATCGAGGGCATCCCGCAGAGGTACAACCTGGGCTCCTACGCGTGGCGGCGCGCGCTGCGCATCTTTCCCGCGTTCTGGCTGCTGGCCCTGGTGGCGCTGTTCACGCCGCTGTTCCTGATGGCGGGCCAGGAGCAGGCCAGCTACGGCTTCTGGTACATCGTGCGGGTGCTGACCATGCAGCACGTCTACGTGGCCGGCGGCATCCCGTCCGGCATGGAGTCGACGTGGAGCATGGCGACGGAGATCGCGTTCTACATCCTGTTGCCCGTGTTCGCCTGGCTGTTCCACCGGCTCGCCGCCGGCGCGGCGACGCCGCAGGCCAAGGCGCGCCGCATGATGGTGCCGATCTTCGCCATCGTGCTCATCGGCTACGCCTTCAGCGCCTGGAGCCACCACCCCTCGCTCGGCCAGCCCCCGGTGCAGGGCAACTGGCCCATCGGCTGGTTCGGCTACCTGGCCATCGGCATGGCCCTGGCCACGCTCTCGGCCGCGGCCCAGAGCGGCGGCTGGCTGGCGCCGTACCGGCTGATCGCCCGGCACCCCGGCCGCACCTGGCTGGTCGCGCTCGGCGTCATCATCCTGTACTGCTTCTCGCCCATGGGCGACCAGGGCACCTCCAACTTCCCGTACACCGAGATCGTGCTGTTCGATCAACCGATCGACCTGCTGATCGTGTTCCTGCTGCTGGCGCCGCTGACCGTGCCCGACCTGCGCTCGCGCTTCCTCACCGGCGTGCTGACCGTCAGGCCGTTGCAGTACATCGGGCGGGTGTCGTACGCGATGTTCCTGTGGCACATCCCCGCCATCTACATCTGGAACCTGTGGGAGCCCACGAACTTCGGGCTCACGCTCCTGCTCGTGCACGGCACCGCGTTCGTCGCGGCCTTGATCAGCTACTACGCGGTCGAGAAGCCGGCGCTGCGGCTGCGCAACAAGCTCGGCAAGGGCTCCGCCGAGCCCAGCACGCCGGTGCTCGTGCGCTGACCCCCCGACGGACGACCTCCGCGCGCGCTCCGTCGAAAGCCGATCCGAAGAAAGGTGATGATCGTGGCGAGTCTGGCCCGAGTCAGATCTGACGCCGATCTCGGCGACGTGGTGGCCGTCCTGGAGAGGGACGGGGCCGTGATCGTCGAAGACTTCCTGGACAGCGAGACGCTCGCGGGGCTGCGGGCGGACCTGGAGCCGACGCTGCAGGACCAGTCCTACAGCGACAACTGGTACGACGGGCTGCGCACGCGGCGGGTGTCGTCGCTGTTCGCCCGCACCACGAGGCTGACCCCCGTGGTCACGCACCGCCTGTTCCTGGGCGCGGCCCGGGCCATCATGCAGAAGCCCATCCCCATGTGGATCGGCAAGTCGCGCCAGGACATGGTGCCGAGCATCCAGATCAGCGCCACCCAGCTCGTGCAGATCCACAAGGGGCAGGGCAAGCAGCCGCTGCACCGCGACGACGCCCTGCACCTGCGCCCGCACCCGGGCCCCACCACCAGGGTCATGGTCATGCTGGCGATGAGCGAGTTCACCGCCGCCAACGGCGGCACCCTGGTGATCCCCGGGAGCCACCACTGGGACGACGAGCGGGCGCCGGCCACCGAGGAGGCCATCCCCACCGAGATGCCGCCGGGCGGCGGGCTGATCTGGCTCGGCGGCGTCTACCACGGCGGCGGGCGCAACGTCACCGACTCGCCCCGCACCGGCATGACCATCGCCTACGACCTGGGCAACCTCCGCCAGGAGGAGAACCAGTACCTCGCGGTGCCGCGCGAGCGGGTGCTGGAGTACCCCGAGGAGGTGCGCAGGCTCCTCGGCTACGACCGGTGCCCGCCCGGCGTGGGCTGGCTGGAGATGAACGACCCCTACATCTGGCTGGAGTCGGAGGAGGCCAGGCACGCCGCTCTCGGTCACCTGGTCTCCTGACTCCCCAAGTGAGCATTCCTGAATAAGATCGGGACAGCCCGATCGGACACAATGACGATCCGGCTTACACGAAAGGACGACGCGATGAGCAAGATCGATATCACCCGCGTGCTCGACGCCCCGCGGGACTTGGTTTACGCTGCCTGGACCCAGCCGGAGCACTTCACCCACTGGTGGGGCGCGCCCCTGGACACCATCTCCATGGACGTCCGCCCCGGCGGCGAGTGGAAGGCCACGATCGTGGTCGACGAGCAGACCCAGGTCCCCTTCGCCGGCGTCTACCAGGAGGTCGTCCCGAACGAGCGCCTGGCCTACACGCTGGTCGACCTCAGCGGCAGGGAGCCCGCTCCGGAGCAGGCCGCCGGCCCCGAGACCGTGACCATCACGTTCTCCGACGCCGGCAACGGCACCAAGCTGGTCTTCGTGCAGGAGGGCAACCTCCCCGAGGAAGAGCTCCCCCGCGCCACGGAGGGGTGGGGCTTCTTCTTCGACGCCCTCGACCAGTACGTCACGAAGATCAAGTAATGTGACGACGGGGGAGATCCCCGGTGACCGCCGGCAACGGACGACGTTGGGACCGCCGGCCCGGTCCGATCTCCTCCACCTGCGGGATGTCCGGCCGCGCCGAGGGGCGGAGCCGTAACCGGCGACGATGGCGAGGTGCCGAGCGCGACCTACCTAGAGTGGCCGGACATCCGACGGCCGCCGGTGGCGGGGGAGCACACCGCGCGATCGGGGAGGGGCGTGGCCGATGCCGCGCCCCCGTCGCATGCCCGGACTCGTTCGCGCGCGCGGGAATCCCGCAAACGGCGATAAGCGAATTAACGCCCCGCGATGTTAGCGTCAATTCATGGAGACTTCCTGCCGCATCTGCTCTGGGCCGGTGAAAGGCTCGATAGACCTCGGTGTCCAGCCACGCGGAAACGCCTTCCCCAAGCCTGACCAATTGGCTGGGGAATTCTTTTACCCGCTGATCGTCGGAATGTGTGACTCGTGCGCGATGGTGCAATTGATGGCCGAGATCCCGCAGGAAGTCAGATATCACGACCAGTACCCGTACCGGGCCTCCAACTCCACCGTGCACAGCGAGCACTTCGCCGGCGTCGCGCGCCGGCTGCTGCGCACCGAGCTGACCGGCCACGACCCGTTCATCGTCGAGATCGGCTGCAACGACGGCGTCATGCTCGCCACGGTCGCCGACGCCGGTGTCCGGCACCTGGGCGTCGAGCCCTCCCAGGAGGTGGCCGCCCTGGCCCGGTCGAGAGGCGTGCGGGTGCTGCCGCGCTTCTTCGACGAGGAGACCGCGGGGGAGATCCGCGCCGAGCACGGCCCCGCCGACGTCATCTTCGGCGCCAACGTCATCGCGCACATCTCCCACCTCGACTCCGTGCTCAAGGGCGCCGTGACGCTGCTCGGCCCCGACGGGGTGTTCGTCTTCGAGGAGCCCTACCTCGGCGCCGTCGTCGAGCAGACCGCCTTCGACCTGTTCTACGACGAGCACTCCTTCGTCTTCTCCGTCAGCTCCATCCGCGCCGCCGCCCGCCTCTTCGGGCTCGACCTGGTGGACGCCGAGCCGCTGGCCATCCACGGCGGCTCCATGCGCTACACGCTCGCCAAGCGCGGCGCCCGCCGCCCCACCGCGGCCGTCGACGAGCTGCTGGCCTCTGAGCGGGCGCGGCGCCTCGACCGGCCCGCCACGCTCGAGGAGCTCAACCGCAGGGCCGAGCGCGTCCGCGACGAGCTGCCCGCGCTGCTCACCTCGCTGCGGGCGGACGGCAAGCGGGTGGTCGGCTACGGGGCGCCCGCCAAGATCACCACGGTCACCAACTACTGCGGGATCGGGACCGAGCTGATCCCGTACGTGTGCGACTCGACGCCGTCCAAGCAGGACCGGGTGGTCGCCGGATCCCACATCCCGGTGGTGGCGCCGTCGGTGTTCCGAGAGGACCGGCCGGACTACGCGGTGCTGTTCGCGTGGAACCACGCCAAGGAGATCATGGCGAAGGAGAGCGACTTCGCCGGCCGCTGGATCCTCTACATCCCCGAGGTCCACATTCTCTGACCCGTCACGGCCGTCCCATCACGCGAGCGGCCCGCCACGACGTCGTGGTACCTTCCCCGTCACCCGTCGGTGCTCAAGCGCACCGACGGGGCGGTCGTACCGGTAGGCGGGATCTTGCGGGTCTTCAACGCGAAC
>NZ_JBFBCI010000022.1:0-118497 GCF_040683095.1 Sphaerisporangium sp. NPDC051017 | reverse complement strand
TGGATGGTGTGATGGCAGGCGGCGCAGACGATGAGGGTCTTGCGTCGCATTTTCACCATGAGTTCCGCCCACGGGGGCCGTTGTCCCGCTCGGGGGAGGTCTGTGAGTTTCCGGATGTGGTGGGCTTCCACCTGGCCGGTTCTCGTGCAGAGCTCGCATCTTCCCGCTTGGAGGCGTTCGAGTAGCTGTTTGCCTCGTCTGCGGGTGAGCGGAGCGGGCGGCTGGTCGGTGATGACCGCTTTCCGCTGCCGGATGAGGGGAATGCCACCGAACCGTGCGACCAGTGGGTTCCTGCCTGCTCGTTCGGCACGGGCTTCGAAGCATCTGCGCCGCCCGTAGGGTGTCATGATGGTCGTCGCGTGCTTGCGGGCCATCTTGGTCACCGTGGAGCGGTGCTTTGCCGCCAGTGTCTTGAGCATCGCGGTGAGCATGACCCAGCGCAGCCGGTCGAGTCGCCAGACGTCGCCGGCCGGCAGGTAGTACTGGACGATGCCCCGGTACTCGGCCCCGAACCTGCCGATGATGTCGTAGTCGGTCAGGTTCGTCAGGTGGGGCTGATGCTCGGGTTTGCCGTGCGTGAGATACGGGGCGCATTTGGCCTTGATCACGGGGAACGGCACCCGCAGTGCGATCTTTCCGTTGGTGGCGCGCAGGCCGCGATTGACCCGCCCGCCCCGGGAGACCTTGTCGTCGGCGTGCTGGACGGTGATCTCGTAGCCGAGGAATCGTGCCGCGCCTGTGCGGGCGTGGGTGATCAGCGTCTTGTCCTGGTTGAGTTCCAGCTTGAGTTCGTCGCGCAGGAACGTGGTCAGGCGTTGTTTGATCTGTTCGGCTTCGGCCTTGGGTCCGATGAACCCGAGGAGGTGATCGTCGGCGTAGCGGATGTAGCGTAGTCGCCGGTAGGTGGGGTCGTGGGGGTCCCCGACCGGTAGGCGGCGCAGCTGCCGGCGCAGCTGCCGCACCTCGGCGGTTTCGGTGTGCTCCTTTCTTGAGGCGTGCCGTTGGCGGGTACTCCAGATCGCGTTTTCGATCTTCCGGTAGGCGGGATTCTTTATCCTGGCATTTCCTCGGGTGTGTTCCGGGATGAGAACTGTCTCGACGAACCTGTCCAGCCGGTCCAGGTATTTGCTACTTCCGACAGTGCGGTGTGGCAGCCTTTTCGGGGACGGAAACCGTGTGAGCGGTCGGAGAATCGTGGCTCGTAATACGCTTCTAATAGTAGGCGGATCACTTCGCCGACGAGTTTGTCCGACCAGGATGGCAGGCCCAGCGGGCGTTTACTCCCGTTCTTTTTGGGGATGTAGGCCCGGCGGACGGGCTTGAATCGGAAACGTTCGTGGCGCATCGCGTCGATGACGCGTCCGATCTTCGCCTGTGACATGCCGTCTGCGGTCTCTCCGCAGGCCCCGGGGGTCATCGCTCCGTGGTTGGAGTAGATCTTCCCGTAGGCCATGAGATACAGGTGCGGGTTGAACAGTTGTCGGTACAGTTCCTCGCATGGCAGGCCGCGCCTGCCGCGTTCACGCAGGACATCCAGCACTGTTTCGGCGCTCTGCATTGCGCATACCTCCCAGTATCGGTTGATGTCCGGTCACCTGGCCCCGCTGGGTAGGCCGCCGACGAGGTTTCCGCAGGTGCGGACCCTTTTCCGACGGCCCCCCTCCGAACGACGCATGCGATTTTCACCGCACGTCGCTCTCCAGTGCCGCATTCCGCGAAATCTGCCGTGCCGGAAGTCCGAGATGGATTTCGTCATGGCAGCCGCGGCAGACGATCAGGGTCTTGCGACGGCGCAGAGCCATCTGCCTGACCCACTCGGGCTGTTCAGCCCGGTTCCCGGCCTGGAGTTCGTCAAGACGCCGAACATGGTGCGCCTCGACGTCGGTCTTCGCCTTGCAGAGTTCACAGCGTCCGGACGTCAGCCGGCCGATGAGTTCTGCGGGGCGCTTCTTCCAGATCGCCGGAAGATCGTCGTTCAGAACTACCCTTGCGGTCCTGCGAGCCAGGGAAACCCCACCCCATCGGGTGACCAGCGGCCTTTTCCCCTCGCCTCGGTCGATCGTGACTTGCAGACCTCGGCGAGGGCCCGCTGCGGTCGGCCAGGTCGCACGGTAGCGGTTCCACACCTTATTGACGCTGATCTTGTTCTTATGCCCCAGCGTCTTGGTGAGCGACCGCTCCATGACCCATCTCAGCAGGCCGAGCCGGTGCCGGTTGTAGGCCAACTGGTAGTACTCCGCGATGCCCCGGAACTCTGCCTGGTAGCGGGCCACGATCCGGAAGTCGGAGTCGTGGACGCGTGCCAGGATGGCAGCCGGTTTACCGCGTCGCATATAGGGTTTTCGTTTGGCTCGCACGACGTCCATGGGCACTTTCAGTCCGATCTGTCCATTGATGGAGCGATGACCGTTCTGATCGTGCTTGGCGTCGTTGTGGTGGACCACGATCTCGTAGCCGAGAAAGCGAGCCGGTTCGGTCCGCCCATGGGTAATCAAGGTCTTGCGCTCGGAAAGCTCCAGCTTGAGATGATCGCTCAGAAACCTTCCGATCTTCTCCTTGATCTCCTCGGCTTCCTGTCGTGTTCCGGCGTAGCCCAACAGCCAATCGTCCGCGTAGCGGATGTAATACAGCCGCCGGTAGTCCGGATCGTTGGGGTCGCGGGAGGGGAGCTTTTGCAGGTGCTGTCGCATCTGCCGGGTCCCTTCCCGCTGGCCCTTCTTCTCCAGCTTCCAGACGGCCTTGTGTAGCCGCATATACGGTAGATAAGGCCGTCGCCGGGCTCCGCGGTTGTAGACAGGAAAGAGTTCCGTTTCGACATACTTGTCCAACCGGTTCAGGTAGATATTGGAGAGCAGAGGGCTCAGAATTCCGCCCTGTGGCGCTCCACTCATCGTTTCGTGATAGCGCCAGTCCTCCAGATATCCCGCCTGAAGTAGTCCATCGATTAGGCGCAGGAACCGCCCGTCATGAATCCGTTCGGCCAGCATCGATCGCATGATCGAGTGGTCCACGGATCCGAAGCAGTCGGTGATGTCGCCCTCGATGAACCATACTGTTCCGCACCACTGGCGTTGGACCTCCCGCAAGGCGGTATGACATCCACGGCCAGGACGAAATCCGTGGGAGTAGTCGGAGAACTGCGGCTCGTAATACGCTTCCAGCAGGGAGCGGATCACTTCTTGCAGCAGCTTGTCCGACCATGCAGGCAACCCGAGCGGACGTTTCTTCGACGAGTTCTTCTTGTCGATGTAGGTGCGTCGTACCGGGGTCCATCGGTAGCGCTCCTGGCGGAGCGCCTCGATGATTGCCTGAATCTTCTTCAGGCTCATGCCGTCCACGGTCTCCGGACTGGTTCCGGGTGTCATGGCACCGTCGTTGCGGTAAATCTTCCCGTAAGCGCGCAGATACAGCTCCGGGTTGAAAAGGTGGCGATACAGTCTTTCGAGTGGTAATCCCTTCTTGCCGCGTTCGTGGATGATCTCCAGTAAGGCTTCGGCTCTCTGCATTACGCGTACCCCACCTGCTCTGGATAATCGTGACACCTGTGCCACTTGGCCCTGTGAGCGGCTTTCCCGCTCTCCCCGGTGGGGCGTTACTCCCACGACTACTATTGGCACTCCGTCACCTTAGGGCTCGCGCCCCTTAGGTGATCCCGAATTCCTCTTGCGTTGGACGTATCGAGTGAGACTTAGGCGGCCTGTCCGTTCCCTTGAGTGAGCTCGTTGCCCACCGTCCATCAGCCGGAAAGGTTGGGGCGAAGCAAAGGGGATTCGCCTGATACTGATGGCTCCGCTCCAGGCGTTATATGTCGGAGGATGCACATTTCCATCCCTGGGAACTGGGCTTCAAACAATACGGTCTTCGCCATATCACACGGGCCTTGCATGACAACACCATCAACGCCTTCACAGCGCTCCATGCTTTCCCGCCATGCTGTTGTCCCCTCGCGGTTTCCCGTCCAGGTAAGGCGGGTGGCCCAGAGGCTTCCTCCTTCCGAACCTCTACTCTCTGCGAGAGCGATCCAACGCCGAGTTAGACGGCGCAACTTCGCCCTGTGGACGGCTTTCCCGTCCTCCTTGGTGAGGCGTTACTCTCACGACTACTACGAGGCCTCCGTCGCCATGAGACTCGCGTCTTTTAGGCGATCCCGCGTTCGTCTTTGTCATACGTATCGAGCGTGACTTAGGCTTCCCATTCATCTCCTTCAATCCCCTCGCTGGGGATCGTCCTCGCTCCCGAAGGTTGCGCCATAACGCTATTAATCCGGCGCAGGGGGGCGGCACCGGTGCCAGGCATGATTTCCGGTGGATGCAAGCCTTTCATCGACTGGAGATTGGGATTCAGGCAATTCAGCTTTAGCCATATCACGCGGGCCCCTCAGTGCATCGTTTCCATGCCTGAGCACGACCACTGATTTTCTGGCATGCTATTGTCCCCTTCTCCCTTTCGGGTCCGGGTAAGCCATCGGGCCCAGAAACCTCCCTTCAGTTCCTCCCAGCTGCGCTGGGGATATGACAAAGCGCCTCGCGGCGCACGCGCGTTGGTCACCAGCTCCGAGATGACGAGCTCTGCGTCGTCGACCAGGTGGGGAAGGCCCCAGTCGGTCAGGGTCTTGCGCACCATGGCGCGGGCTTCTCCCACCATGGCGGGGTCGGTGGGCAGGGCCCAGGATGTTGCGTTCATGTCGGCTCCGAGAGCGGTCCCCATGCAGGGCGTGGGGGATGTCGGGGGTGCCCGAACAGCGCGCGGAGGCCCGGCGGTGAGCACCTTCCCGCCGGGGATGAAGGTGCTTACGTGGTGGTGCGGGGTTCGGCGACGGTCGCCAGCTCGTTGTGCAGCCGGATCAGCGTGGAGAGATCGTCTGCGCTCACGGTCGCTGCGCAACCGGCGTCCCGCTGGGCTCGGGTCAGCCTGGCGCTCCGAGTTGTCCACCAGCGGCCCTTGTCGGTGCGCCACACTGGCTTCCAGCCAGGGAACTCAAGGGTTTCAAGGCTCACAGATCGCTCCGTCGCAATGAAGGCAGGCCTAGCGGGGCCTTCATGATGCGCCGCGTACCATGCTTCATGCAACATGCATGGCGAAACGTGCGGCATGTGTCCTAGCATGAGTGCCTTGGCCGATAATCAGCCTCTACACGAAGAAGGAGAACTTGGTGTAATGACCGATGATCACAGTCCTACCCTGCGGCTTCGCCGCCTCGGTCACGAGCTAAGGCGGCTCCGCGAGGACAAGGGCCTGACCATCCGCGAGGCGGCGGCTCAGCTTGAGTGGTCAGCGGCGAAAATTTCACGCATCGAAAGTGGCCACACGAAGCGTGTGGACGTGCAGAACATCCGCGCTCTGTGCGGTCTGTACGGTGTCACCGAGCAAGGGTTCGTCGAAACCCTGCTGGCCCTCGCGCGCGAGGCCAAACAACGGGGGTGGTGGCAGGCGTACCAGGACATCATTGAAGGCCCTTACGTTGGCCTTGAATCAGAAGCATCGACGATTCGAACATTCCAACTCGGATGCATCCCCGGCCTACTGCAAACCGCTGAGTACGCCGCAGCAATCACCCGCGCTGCTTCTGTACGCGATCCGGAGGAGGTTGAACGTCGCGTAGGCATGCGCATGAAGCGGCAGGAGGTGCTTGGCAGGGCGGCTCCGCCGCAATTCTGGGCGGTGATCGACGAATCCGCTGTGTTGAGGCCCGTCGGCGGCCGGGAGACGCACGAAGCCCAACTCCGCAAGCTAATCGATACGTATTCGCTCGATCACGTTAAGGTGCAGATTCTGCCTCTCGCGGCCGGGGAACACGCTGGACTCACTGGCCAGTTCGTCATCCTCGACTTCCCCGAAATCACCGACCGCAGCGTTGTCTACCTGGAAACGGCAACCGAGGGCCTCTACCTGGAAGAAGCACCTCAGCTCAAGCGGTATAACGTGTTGTTCCAACACGTGTGCGCTTCGGCGCTCAGTGTCGAAGCGTCGATCACACACCTCTCCAATCTGATCGACAAACTGTGAGGACAAGTGGATCTGTCACGCGCTAAGTGGCACAAAAGCACACGCAGCTCCGGTACTGGCCAGGATTGCGTGGAAGTCGCGCAGAACCTGCCGGGCATCGTCGCGGTTCGCGACAGCAAGAACCCCAACGGACCCAAGCTGGCTGTCAGCCCTGCCGAGTGGAGCGCCTTCGTCGGTGGCGTGAAGGGCGGCGATCTGCAGTAGGCGGAGCACAAAGAAGGCCCCCTGGCGAGCAGTGGACGCCAGGGGGCCTTCTGGATCTGTCGCAGTCCAGCATAGCCAGGAGCGTTCCCACAGGTCAGGATGCGGTCAAGGAACCTACACGAGGAGTGATCGCATGGATCTATCCCGTGCCATCTGGCGCAAGTCGTCACGGAGTCAGGGCGGCAATAACAACTGCGTGGAAGTCGCGTCGGGTTTCGCTGGGACCATCGCTGTACGCGACAGCAAGGAGCCGGCCGGGCCCGTCCTGGCCGTCACCCCTGGCGCCTGGCGCGAGTTCGTCGGCGGCATCAAGGCCGGAGATCTGTAGTACCGGATCATGCCGACCAACGCATGAGACGATGCGCGAGGCTCGCGTACCGTACCCAGCTCGGGTCGTGGCACCGGGGCCGGCGCCCTGATCACGCGCCCACCGCACCCTGGCTCCGCGTGCGGATGACGCGCGCGGGGGCCAGCGCCGTACTGTGGGTCCCGCACGCCCCTGAGGTGATCCTGCGGACCTGCCCGAGCGCGAGCGCGAGGCATGGGGTATCTGGCCGAGCTACGTGACCAAATCAACTAGGTGAGGCGAGGACGGTGGATCGAACCAATCCTCTAGCCTGGCGCAAGAGCAGCTACAGCGGTGGCGGCAGCGGCAGCTAGAACTGTGTCGAGGTGGCCAAACTCCCGGACGGCGGCCATGCTCTCCGGGACAGCAAGATCTCCGACAGCCCGGTGCTGGCCGCGACTCCCCGAGGCTGGACGGCATTCCTCGACAGCGTGAAGAACGGCCTTTGGGCTAAATCGCGCAGTAGGCCCCCGACATCGCCTGCCGGGGGCCTACGCGTGAATCGAACCAATGCCGAGATTATCCGCTGTCCGGGCATGTCATCTGGAAAGAGCGCTACACGGTCCCGTCTGCCGCGTGAGACGATCTGCTTAGCCCTGCGTGATCTCTCCTCACGCGTCGTGACACCTGGGTCGGCGCCCTGATCCCACGGCACCTGGGCCCCTCGCGCGCATGACCTGCGAGGGGACTGCGCCGTACTGTGGGACCATGAGCGCTCAGCCCGCTCCTGCGGGGGGACCCTGGATCAGCGCGGCGGGCATCTATTTTCCGGCCAGGGCTCTGGAAGAAGCGCTGGTGAGCAAGTGTGGTCCCCGCGCACGCGGGGATGGTCCCGGACACCCCGGGCTCGGCATGGACACGCCTCCGTGGTCCCCGCGCACGCGGGGATAGTCCGTGGATCTGTCGCTGCTGGTCAGAGCCTATGTCGCGTCTTTGACCAGCAGCGCCACCGTCTCAATGTGGTGGGTCATCGGGAAGGCGTCGAAGGCGCGCAGGTCGACCAGGGGGTAGCCCTGGTCGGCGAACCAGGCGACGTCGCGGGCCAGGGTGGCGGGGTCGCAGGAGACGTACACGACCCGGGAGGCGTCCAGGCCCGCGACGCGGCCCACCACCTCGCGGCCGAGGCCGGTGCGCGGAGGGTCGACCACGACCACGTCGGCGCGCTCGACGCCGAGCCGGTCCAGGGTGTCCTCGACGCGGCCGCGCTCGACGCGCGCCTGGGGCAGGTCGCGCAGGTTGTGGCGGGCGTCCTGGACGGCGCGGGCGTCGGACTCGATGCCCAGCACGGCCCCCTCGGGACCCGCCGCCTCGGCCAGGCCCGCCGCGAACAGCCCGACCCCGCAGTACAGGTCCAGCGCCCAGTCGCCGGGCCGCACCGCGGCGAACTCCAGCACCGCGTCCAGCAGGACCGCCGCCGTCCCGGGGTGGATCTGCCAGAAGCCGCTGCCGGTGACCCGGAAGTCCCGGGAGCCGACCCGCTCGGTCAGGGCCGTACGGCCGCGTACGGCCCGGACGTGGCCCCGCCCCTCGTCCACCAGGACGTAGGCGTCGGCGCCCAGTTCGGGGACCGCGACCGTGCGGTGGCCCTTCGGCGTGACGACCACGGCGCGCTCCCCCGTGGAACTGGCGATGGCCTCGACGCCCGAGGCGCCGCGCCAGTTGTGGCGCTCGACGCCGGGCCGCTCGACCTCGGGGTGGGCGATCAGGCAGGCGTCGACCGGCTCGATCTCGTGCGAGCGGTGGCGGCGCAGGCCGGGGTGGCCGTCGGGCGTGACGGCGAACTGGACGCGGGTGCGCCAGCCGAGGCCCTTGGGCGCGCCGGGGACCTCCTCGACGTCGACCTTCACCTCGACGCCGGCGAGCCGCTGGAACTGCTCGGCGACGATCTCGGCCTTGTAGCGGCGCTGCGCGGCGAGGGTGGCGTGCTGCCAGTCGCAGCCGCCGCACCGGCCTGGCCCGGCGAACGGGCACGGCGGCGTGACGCGGTCGGGCGAGGACTCCAGGATCTCGACGGCGTCGGCGCGCAGGAAGCGCGTGGTCTCGTCCGTCACCTCCGCCAGCACGCGCTCGCCGGGCAGGGCGTGGCGGACGAACACCACACGGCCCTCATGCCTGGCGACGCACCAGCCGCCGTTGGCGACACGCTCCACGTCGAGTTCGATGAGCTGCGTGGGTTCTACGGGCACTGCGCTCCCCCCGATCACGTCTTGAGCTGATCATCCTTACGCGCCACAGCGTAGGGCCGGCGGACCGCCCCTGGGGCGAACGACTCCGGCCTGCCCTTGAGGCGGTCCGAGGACGCCAGCTGCCACGGCACGCTGGTGACCATCACACCCGGCTGGAAGAGCAGGCGGCCCTTCAACCGTAGCGCGCTCTGGTTGTGCAGCAGGTGTTCCCACCAGTGGCCCACGACATACTCGGGAATGAACACCGTCACGACGTCGCGGGGGGAACGGCGGCGCAGGCTCTTGACGTACTCCAGCACCGGCCGGGTGATCTCGCGGTACGGCGAGTCGAGGATCTTGAGCGGCACCGGGATGCCGCGCTCCTCCCAGTCGTGCTGCAACTGCTTGGCCTCGTCCGCGTCCACGGCGACCGAGATGGCCTCCAGCGTCGAGGGCCGGGTCGCCCTCGCGTACGACAGGGCGCGCAGCGTCGGCTTGTGGATCTTGGAGAGCAGGACGATCGCGTGGTTCCTGGCCGGGAGCATCGACTCGTCGACGTGCGTGTCCTCCGGCACCACCAGCTCGGTCGCGACGTTGTCGTAGTGGCGCCTGATGCCGCGCATCATGAGGAACAGCAGGGCCATGGCCGCGCAGGCGATCCACGCGCCGTGGATGAACTTGGTGATCAGCACGACGACCAGCACCAGGCCGGTGACGGTCCCGCCGAACGCGTTGATCACCCGCGACCGCTTCATCTGGCCGCGCTTCTTGGGGTCGGTCTCGGTGGCCAGCAGGCGGTTCCAGTGGCGCACCATGCCCGTCTGGCTGATCGTGAACGACACGAACACCCCGACGATGTAGAGCTGGACCAAGCGGGTGGTGTCGGCCTGGAAGGCGAAGATCAGCAGCCCGGCCATCCCGGCGAGGATGACGATGCCGTTGCTGAACGCCAGCCGGTCGCCCCGGGTGTGGAGCTGGCGCGGCAGGTAGCGGTTCTGGGCGAGCACCGACCCGAGCACCGGGAAGCCGTTGAACGCGGTGTTCGCGGCGAGCACGAGGATCAGCGCGGTCATCGCGGAGATGACGTAGAACGCCGGGGTGAAGTTGCTGAACACGGTCTGGGCCACCTGGGCGATCACCGGGTCCGGGTGCGGGACGACGTTGCCCGCTCCGTCGACCACGACGCTGCCCGTCGAGGGGTCGGCGAACTTCGCCCCGGTGATGTAGGCGAAGGCGGTGATGCCGGCGAACATCGTGGCGGCCAGCACGCCGAGCGCCAGCAGCGTGTTGGCGGCGTTCTTGCCCTTGGGCTTCCTGAACGCCGGGACGCCGTTGCTGATGGCCTCCACGCCGGTCAGGGCCGCGCAACCGGAGGAGAACGCGCGCAGCAGCAGGAACACCAGTGCGAACCCGCCGATGCCGGCGCTCTCGCCGGTGACGGTGAAGTCGGCGGTCGGAGCCTTCAGATCGGCGCCGAACATCAGGCGCACGCCACCCCAGATCATCAGCCCGAAGACGCTGATCATGAAGGCGTACGTCGGGATGGCGAAGGCGAGGCCGGACTCGCGGATGCCGCGCAGGTTCATCACCGTGAGCAGCGCGACGAGGACGATCGCCGCGGCCACCTTGCGGTCGTGCAGGAACGGGATGGCGGCGCCGAGGTTCTCCACCCCCGACGACACCGACACCGCCACCGTGAGCACGTAGTCGACCATGAGCGCGCTGGCGACGACCAGGCCGTAGTTGGACCCGAGGTTGGTGGTGGCCACCTCGAAGTCGCCGCCGCCGCTGGTGTAGGCCCGGACGTTCTGCCGGTAGGACGCGACGACGGTCAGCAGGATCACCACGACGGCGGCGGCGATCCACGGCGTGAAGTGGTAAGCTGCGAGACCCGCGACCCCGAGCGTGATCAAGATCTCCTGCGGCGCATACGCGACCGATGACAGTGCGTCACTGGCGAATACCGGCAACGCGATGCGTTTGGGCAGCAGTTGCTCGTGTGCCTGCGCGCTTCGGAGCGCCCGGCCCACCAGTAACCGCTTGACCATATCTCCAACCTTGGCCACGAGTGATGATGCTAGCCGCGGGCGGACATGCTCCTCACATGTGCTGGCCAGAACCGGTCATACTTGGGCTGGTAGCTGGATAAAGTCCAGGGGTTGCCGCTCAACAGCCACAGCGGGGGAGCATGCACATCGTCATCATGGGATGCGGCCGGGTCGGCTCGACCCTGGCCCACATCCTCGAGGACAGCGGCCACTCGGTCGCGATCATCGACAGAGATCCCCAGGCGTTCCGGCGGCTGCGCGCGGGCTTCCGCGGGCGCCGCGTGACCGGCATCGGCTTCGACCGCGACGTCCTGGAGGAGGCCGGCATCGAGTCCGCCGGCGCGTACGTCGCCGTGAGCAGCGGCGACAACTCCAACATCATCTCGGCCCGGGTCGCCCGCGAGACCTTCGGCGTCGACAACGTGGTGGCCCGTATCTACGACCCGCGCCGCGCCGAGGTCTACCAGCGGCTGGGCATCCCCACGGTGGCGACCGTGCGGTGGACGGCCGACCAGATCCTGCGGCGGGTGCTCCCCGAGGGCGCCGAGCCGCTGTGGCGCGACCCCACGGGCACGGTCATGCTCGCCGAGGTCGCCTACCACCCCGGCTGGATCGGCATCCGCACGGGCACCCTGGAGAACGCCGTGGGCACCCGCGTCGCCTTCGTCAACCGCATGGGCGAGGCCCTGCTGCCCCGGGACGAGACCGTCCTGCAAGAGGGCGACATCCTGCACGTGATGGCCGCCGAGAACGACATGGAGCGGATCAACAAGGTGCTGTCGTCGGCACCCGAGGAGGAGTCGCACTGATGCGCGTCACGATCGCGGGCGCGGGGGCGGTCGGCCGGTCCATCGCCGCCGAGTTGCTCGAGAACGGCCACGAGGTCCTGCTCATCGACATCGACCCCAAGGCCATAAAGATCGACAGCGTGCCGCGGGCGGAGTGGCTGCTGGCCGACGCCTGCGAGATCTCCTCGCTGGACGAGGCCGGGCTGAACAACTGCCACGTCGTCATCGCCTCCACCGGCGACGACAAGGTCAACCTGGTCGTCTCGCTGCTGGCCAAGACCGAGTACGGCGTGCCGCGCGTGGTGGCCCGCATCAACCACCCGAAGAACGAGTGGCTGTTCAACGAGTCGTGGGGTGTGGACGTCGCGGTGTCGACCCCGCGCCTGCTGTCGGCGCTGGTGGAGGAAGCGGTCAGCGTCGGCGATCTGGTCCGTCTGATGACGTTCCGGCAGGGGCAGGCCAACCTGGTCGAGCTCACGCTGCCCGAGGACGCCCCCGTGGTCGGCCAGCGGGCCGGCTCGGTGCCCTGGCCGGCCGACTCGGCGCTGGTGGCGATCCTGCGCGAGGGCCGGGTGCTGGTGCCCACCGACGACGACCCGCTGGAGGCCGGCGACGAGTTGCTGTTCGTGGCCAGCCAGGAGGTCGAGCAGGAGCTCGCTCACCTGCTGGCCCCCTGAGGCCCGTTCCGCGTGCCGCGCCGGGCGTTCAGGCGCCCGGCGCGGAGGGTCCCGAGATCGGCGTCCTGCCCCGGGCCAGCACCCACACCATGGCGGCGAGCCCGGCGACCTGCAACGGCCAGCCGAGCGCGACCTTGGCCACGCCGAGGGCGGCGACCTGGTCGGCGTAGTACAGCGGGAGCTGCACCACCACGCGCAGCAGGCACGGCAGGATCAGCAGCCACGTCAGCCGCGAGCACAGCCGCACGACGCCGGGGTCCTTGTGCCAGCCGGTCGGGTCGCCGGTCACCGACCCGATGAGGAAGCCCACGATGGGCCAGCGGATCACGACCGAGAAGATCATCGCCACGGCGTAGCCGGCGTTGTACCAGATGCCGGGCAGGTAGATGTCCTTGGCCTGGCCCGTGCGGCTGGCGAAGATCGCGCCGATGGCGATGCCCACCAGGCTGTTCAGCACGAACTGGACGGTGGAGCGCTGGACCACGCGCACGAGCAGCAGCAGCACGGCCATGCCGATGCTGACGATCAGGGACGTCCTGAGCTGCTCGGTGGCGATCCAGGTGATCGTGAACGTCACCGTCGGGACGGCGGCCTCGATGATGCCGCGCACGCCGCCGAGGGCCTTGGCGAGCTGCGCCCGGATGGCCGCCTCGACGGTGTCGTGCGCGGCCCGCTCACCGGCCGCCGTGCCCACCGCGCCGACCGCGGTCGTCGCGTCGCCCACGTCGCCCGCCTGGCCCACGGCCGGTGGGGGCGCCTCTTCCGACGTCCGCGCGCCGTCTCGCCGGTCCATGGTCATTGGTCTCCTCGCGTGGTGGAAGCCGTGGTCACTGGCCGCTCGGCGGCAACAGCTCGTATCGGGGGTTGAACATGACCTTCCGGCCGTCCTGGATGCTGACGAGGCCCTCGGCCCGCATCACCCGGCCCGGCTCGACTCCGACGATCTTCCGGCGGCCGAGCCAGACCAGGTCGATGACGTCCGACCCGTCGTACAGCTCGGCCTCCAGAGACGGGACGCCACCGCGCGGGCGCAGGGTCACCGTGCGCAGCGTGCCCGCCACGCAGAACCGGCGGCGCTGCGCGCACGAGGCGATCGGCGTCGCGCCGTGCTGGGCGAGGTCCTCCTTGAGCTCCTCGGCCTCCTGCTCGGCCCTGGTCGTCGTCAGCCGGCGGAAGAACCCGCGCAGCCCGCGTTTGACGGGCTCAGCCGTACTCATGTCCTGCTCAACTCCTCGGGAGGCCCGTGGGACGCCGTGAGACTCTGCCCGCAGCTTACGTCAGCGGATCTCGGTGATCTCAGGCCCGCGCTCGAACGGATTCAGGCCGGGCCTGTCCTGCTGCGCGGCCTGCTGCTCGACGGCCTGCCGGGCCTCGGCGGGCAGCCGCAGCTCGATGGGCTCCTTGGGCGCCATCGGCTGGTCCCCGCGCACGACGACGATGTCGCGCATGACGTCCTCGAGGGTCTTGGCGGTCTCGGCGTCGGTGACGGCACGGCCGCTGATGACCCCGCGCAGGAACCAGCGCGGCCCGTCGACGCCGAGGAAGCGGACGGACTGCGTGCCGTCCTCCTGCTTGACCTCGGCGGCGAGCTCGGGGCCGAAGGGGCCCTCGCGCTCCTCGCAGGACCCGCCCGAGGCGGTGACCTCGCGGGCGAGCTCGGCGCGCACCTCGTCCCAGATACCGTGCTTCTTCGGGGCGGCGAACGCGTGCACCTGCAGGGCGCTCTCGTTGACGAGCACCACGGCGCCGACGAGCTGGTCGCCGGCGACGTTGAGCTGGACCTCGAACCCGGGACCGACCGGCAGCAGCAGGCCGCCGAGATCGACCCGCTCGTTCTCGGGGTAGGACTCCTCGGAGTCCCAGGGTCCCGACTCGCGGACGGGGGCCGGCGCCTCCTCGGCGACCGGTTCCGTCTCCGCTTCCTCGTGACGGCGGCGTCGGAACACTTTCCTTCACACTCCTTATCGACTCATCGGCCGGTGGAGCCGAACCCGTCGGCGCCGCGCGCCGAGCCGGGGAGCCGCTCCACCTCGTAGAAGGCCGCCTTCTCGACGCGCTGGACGACGAGCTGGGCGATCCGGTCGCCGCGCCTGAGCCGTACGGCGTCCTTGGCGTCGGTGTTGATCATGGTGACCCGGATCTCGCCGCGGTAGCCGGCGTCGATCGTGCCGGGCGCGTTGACCAGCGTCACGCCGAACCTCGCCGCGAGGCCCGAGCGCGGGTGCACGAACGCGGCGTACCCGTCGGGCAACGCGATGGCCACGCCGGTGCGGACGACCGCGCGCTCGCCCGGCAGCAGCTCGACGTCCTCGGCGGCGTGGAGGTCGGCTCCCGCGTCGCCCGGGTGGGCGTACGTGGGAAGCGGTAGATCTGGGTCGAGTCGCTGGATCAGCACCTCGATCATCGGTTCACCTCGTCGCCCTCAGCCTCAAGCTACGCCACCGGCCCCGCGGGCGCGGAACCGGTGTGCTCACGATGGGAGACCTTACCCGTTGCGCTGGGGCGACACGTCCTCTGCCGCACCGGGCGCGGGCTCGGCCGGCGCGGGCTCGGCGGGGGTGGGCGGCGGCGTGGGGGGCTCGTGGTGCGCGGCGGGAGGCAGTTCGGGCGGCGTTCTGCGCAGTTCGGGCAGCGCGCGGTAGATCACCGCGACGACGGGAACGGCGATCGCGGCGCCGGCGATGCCGCCGAGGACGCCGCCGACGGCCAGCACCAGGATGATCGCCAGCGGGTGGAACTTCACGGCCCGCCCGACGATCAGCGGCTGCAGGACGTGGTTCTCCAGTTGCTGCTCGACCACGAGGATGCCGATGAAGACCAGGGCGAAGACCGGGCCCTTGGCGCCGAGCGTGACCAGGGTGGCCAGTCCCCCGGCGATGAATATGCCGACGATCGGGATGAAGCTCGCCATGAAGATGAGCACGGCCAGCGGTGCCCAGAGCGGCACTCCCATGCCGAACAGCACGACGCCGATGACCACGCCGTGGATGGCGGCGACGATGACCGTGCCGTGGATGTACTGCGACAGGGTGTGCCAGGCGGCCCGCCCGGCGCGGTCGACCCGGGGGGCGGCGCCGCCGAAGGCGCGCAGGAACCACGTCCAGATCTGCCCGCCGTCCTTGAGCAGGAAGAACGTGATGAACAGCAGCAGCACGATCGAGGTGAGCACCTCGATGAAGACCGCGGCCGTGGACAGGATCGTGCTGGTGATCGCGCTGCGCTGGGCGTTGATCTGCCGGACGATCTCGTTCACCATGTCGGTGAGCTGGGCCTCTTTGAGGTGGAAGGGGCCGGTCAGCAGCCAGTTCTGGACATCGCGCGCGGTCGACTGGATCTGCTCGGCGAGCCGCGGGAACTCGTCGTTGGCGCGGAAGCCGATGATGAAGCCGAGCCCGACGATGACGGCGAACGCCAGCAGCATGGTGATCCAGGTCGCCCAGATCGAGCGCATGCCCGCCCGGCGCAGCCGTTCGGTGAGCGGGAACAGCAGGGCGGTGAGCAGCAACGCGATCGCCACGGGCAGCGCCACGAAGCTGAGCCGGACGATGATCTGCACGAAGACGTAGAAGACCACGCCGATGACGATCAGACGCCAGCTCCAGGCGGCCATTGCCGACAGGACGGGTGGCACGCTCCGCTGGTCGTTCTCCCTTTCCACGATCACGCCTCCAGACTGGCACGCGAGGCGGCGGAACGCGCACGGGTTAGGGCGCGGTTCAAGCCCCGGTCTGCTTTCGTCCTCGTCCCGGCCGCCGCGTATGTCCCGTTCACGGTATACGCGGCTTTCGTGTGACGAGGCACGGCGCCTACGCGGGGGCGGCCTCCGCCAGCATGACCTCGACCCGCAACCCGCCGTCCTCCGGCAGCAGGACGAACTCCTCGACCGAGCCCGCCGCGCACAGGTCGTCCTGGGCGGACCCGACGAGAGCCACGGAGGCGCCCGACACCGTCAGCCGCGCGACCTCGGCCCGCATGGACAGCTTGGCCGTCGACTTGGCCCTGCGGACCTCGCGGAGCACCTCCGACACCGCTGCGAGGACCGCGGGGTCGCCCGGCGCGGCCGGTTCGCCCGGAGCGGGCCAGGCGGCGCGGTGCACCGAACCCGGCCGCCACCACGACCAGACCTCCTCGGTCACGAACGGCAGGAACGGGGCGAACAACCGCAAGATCACCTCAAGCGCCCGCCGCAGCGCGGCCCGCGCCGACCGCGCGCCCTCGTCGTCGCCGTACGCGCGGGTCTTCACCAGCTCCAGGTAGTCGTCGCAGAACTCCCAGAAGAAGCGCTCGGCGACCTCCAGCGCCCGCGTGTAGTCGTAGGACTCGAACGCGGGCGTGGCCTCCTCGACGACCCCGGCGAGCCGCGCCAGCATGGAGGCGTCCAGAGCCTGGGAGACCTCCCCCGGCCCGCCCTCCGCCGGGCCGAGGCCGAGCACGAACTTGGAGGCGTTGAGGATCTTGATGGCCAGCCGCCTGCCGACCTTGATCTGCCCGGTGTCGAACGCCGTGTCGGTGCCCGGACGCCCGCCGGCCGCCCAGTAGCGCACCGCGTCCGAGCCGTACTCGCGCAGCAGGCCCATGGGCGTGACGACGTTGCCCTTGGACTTGGACATCTTCTTGCGGTCCGGGTCAAGGATCCACCCGGAGATCGCGGCGTTCTTCCAGGGCAGGACGCCGTTCTCCAGGTGGGCGCGGACCACGGAGGCGAACAGCCACGTGCGGATGATCTCGTGCGCCTGCGGCCGCAGGTCCATCGGGAAGACCCGCGCGAACAGGTCGGGGTCGCGCTCCCAGCCCGAGACGGTCTGGGGCGACATCGAGGACGTCGCCCAGGTGTCCATGACGTCGGGGTCGGCGGAGAAGCCGAACGGCCGGTCGCGCTGCTCCTCGGAGTACCCGGGCGGCGCGTCGATCGCCGGGTCGACCGGGAGGGCGTCCTCGCGGGCCGCGATCGGGTTCTCGTAGATGGGCCGCCCCTCGGAGTCCAGCGGGTACCACACCGGGATGGGCACGCCGAAGAACCGCTGGCGGGAGATCAGCCAGTCGCCGGCCAGCCCCTGGACCCAGTTCTCGTAGCGGACGCGCATGTGCGGCGGGTGCCAGCGCAGCTCCCTGCCGCGCTCGACCAGCGCCTCGCGCAACCCGGCGTCGCGCCCGCCGTTGCGGATGTACCACTGGCGGGTCGTGACGATCTCCAGCGGCCGGTCGCCCTTCTCGTAGAACTTCACCGGGCGGGAGATCTTCCGTGGCTCGCCGTCCAGCTCGCCCGACTCCCGCAGCAGCTCGACCAGGCGCTCGCGGGCGCCGTGCGCGGTCTTGCCGGCCAGCTCGGCGTACGGCCCGGCGGGGACGCCGTCGGGGGGCTCGGGCAGCAGCCGCCCGTTCCAGCCGATGACCGGCCGGGTCGGCAGGTCCAGCTCGCGCCACCAGACGACGTCGGTGACGTCGCCGAACGTGCAGATCATGGCGATGCCCGAGCCCTTGTCCGGCTCGGCCAGGCGGTGGGCCAAGACGGGCACGGGGACGCCGAAGATCGGCGTGCGGACGGTGCTGCCGAACAGCGGCCGGTAGCGCTCGTCGTCGGGATGGGCCACCAGAGCCACGCAGGCGGGGATCAGCTCGGGCCGGGTGGTCTCGATGAAGACGCCGTCCTCGAAGGCGGTGCCCGGGACCCCGCCGAAGCGGACGCGGTGGAATGCGCCGGGCCACTCGCGGTCCTCCAGCTCGGCCTGGGCGACGGCCGTGCCGAAGGTGACGTCCCACAGCGTGGGGGCCTCGGAGAGGTAGGCCTCGCCGCGCGCGAGGTTGCGCAGGAAGCCCCGCTGGGAAGCGGCGCGGGAGGTCTCGTCGATCGTGGCATAGGTCAGTGACCAGTCGACCGACAGGCCCAGGTGGCGCCAGAGGTCCTCGAAGGCCTTCTCGTCCTCCAGGGTCAGCCGCTCGCACAGCTCGATGAAGTTGCGCCGCGAGACGGGCACCTGGCGCTTGGGATCGGGCTCGGCCGGGGGCGTGAACGCCGGGTCGTAGGGCAGGGAGGGGTCGCACCGCACGCCGAAGTGGTTCTGCACCCGGCGCTCGGTGGGCAGGCCGTTGTCGTCCCATCCCATGGGGTAAAAGACCTCACGACCGCGCATGCGCCGGTAGCGCGCCAGGGTGTCGGTGTGGGTGTAGGAGAAGACGTGTCCGACGTGCAGGGAGCCCGAGACGGTGGGCGGGGGCGTGTCGATCGAGTACACCTGCTCGCGGGTCTTCGAACGGTCGAAGCGGTAGGTGCCCTCGGCCTCCCAGCGGGCCGCCCATACCGTCTCCAGACCGTCGAGAGAGGGCCTGTCGGGAACGGTGGCGCGGTGCGGTCGCTGTTCGGTCATGGCGCCCTATGGTATGGCGTCTCGGCGACCCCGGGCACGACAGGCTAGGGTTTGGTAGATCGACGAGGGGAGAGGTCATGGGCGGCAGGTCCGACGAGGTCGAGAAGCAGGACATGGCGTGGCGTCTCATCGGCGCGGTGGTCGGCCTCGGCGTCGGCTTCGTCGCCCGCAAGTCCATCGAGTTCGGCTGGCAGAAGGTCACCGGCAAGCAGCCTCCCGCGGACCCGAACTCGCTGGAGACGAGCCTCGCCGAGGCGATCGGCTTCGCCGTGGTGATGGGCGTCGGCATGGAGGTCACCCGCATCATCGCCACGCGCTCGGCGCACAAGCGCTACCAGGCGTGGAAGGGGCCGAAGGCGGAGCGGATCATCTCCTGACCCGGCGCCAGGGGGGCGCCGGGTCGCGTCTCAGCGTCGTCTGAGCGGTGGGCGCCGGCTTACAGCGGTTCGTCCGCCAGCTGGGGGATCACGTTCGTCTGCGGCGCCGGTGGGTCGTCCGAGCGGTGCGTCTCGGCGTGGCGCCGGTGGTGCTTCAGGCGGGGGCTTTCCCGGGGCAGGGGTCAGCGTTCCAGCGCGGCCAGGAAGTCCCCGGCCCACCGGTCGACGTTGTAGGTGGCGACGCGGCGGCGCATGGAACGCATCCGGCGCGACAGCTCGTGCGGGGTGGCGCGCATGGCGGCCACCATCTGGCGTTTCAGCCCCTCGACGTCCCAGGGGTTGACGAGGTAGGCGTGTTTGAGCTCGTCGGCCGCCCCGGCGAACTCCGACAGCACCAGAGCCCCCCGCAGGTCGTGGCGGCAGGCGACGTACTCCTTGGCGACGAGGTTCATGCCGTCGCGCAGGGGCGTCACGACCATGACGTCGGCGGCGCAGTAGAGCGCGGCCAGTTCGTCGCGGCCGTAGGACTGGTGGAAGTAGTTGATCGGGGGGACGCCGAGCACGCCGTGCTGGCCGTTGATGCGCCCGACCCGCAGCTCGATGTCGTCGCGCAGGTTGCGGTACTCCTCGACGCGCTCGCGGCTCGGGGTGGCGATCTGGACGAACACCGCCTCCCCCGGGGTGACCGTCTTGTCGGCGAGCAGCTCACCGAACGCCTTGAGCCGCTGGCCGATGCCCTTGGTGTAGTCGAGCCGGTCGACGCCGAGCAGGACGTGCTCGGGTTCGCCCAGCTCGGCGCGGATCTCCTTGGCGCGGGCGATGATGTGCGGCTCGCGTACCACGGTGTCGAGCTCGCTGAAGTCGACCGAGATGGGGAAGGCCTCGGCGCGTACGGTGCGGTCGCCGTAGGAGATCTCCTGTCGCTGGTTCTGCAGGCCGAGCTGGCGGCGGCACAGCCGGATGAAGTTGGAGGCGCCGCCCGGACGCTGGAACCCGACGAGGTCGGCGCCCAGCAGCCCCTCCAGGATCTCGCGCCGCCAGGGAAGCTGCCAGAACAGCTCGGCGGGCGGGAAGGGGATGTGCAGGAAGAAGCCGATCTTCAGGTCGGGGCGCAGCGCGCGGAGCATCGCCGGCACGAGCTGGAGCTGGTAGTCCTGCACCCAGACCACCGCCTTCTCGGCGGCGATGTCGGCCACGGCCCGGGCGAACCGCTCGTTGACCGCGCGGTAGGCGTCCCACAGGACGCGGGAGTAGATCGGCGCGGCCACCACGTCGTGGTAGAGCGGCCACAGGGTCGCGTTGGAGAACCCTTCGTAGTAGAGCTCGATTTCACCCGCCGAGAGGGGAACGGGGATGAGGCTCATGCCGTCGTGCTCGAAGGGCTTGAGCTCCTCGTTGGGAGCTCCGTGCCAGCCCAGCCACGCGCCGTCCCGGCGTTGCATCACCGGGGCGATCGCGGTCACCAGTCCCCCAGGGCTGCGCCGCCAGGAGGCGCCACCGTCCGGGGCGATCGTCCGGTCCACCGGCAACCGGTTCGCGACGATCAGAAAAGAGCTGCGCACACGTCCTCCTTCGTGATCGGTTTATGACCACCTTACGAAACCGGTCACAGCTCTCCGTGCACGGCCTCCGATGCAGGAGTGCGCACATACCCTCACAAAAGCCGATAAGCGCATTTAGACATGACGAAATGCCCCTACAGACGGTAAAGGAGGGAGGTCCGGGGGCGCGTGAGGCAGGGCGGGGAAAGGGGAATCAGTCGGCGGGCGGCAGGGCCCGCTGGCGGCGTAGGTCGGCGCGTACGGTCTGGGCGAGCCGCTTGGTCGCCATCCGGTTCAGGGCACCACCGGCGACGGCGCCGGTCAGGAAGGGGCCGAGTGTGGTCAGATGACGGCCCAACGTGCGCATGAGGCGTTTGCGTAACCCCGCCTTGGCGGCGGTCCCGAGGGCCAGCGTCACCGACGCGGGCGACAGCGGGTCGACCCCGCGCTGCCTGGACCAGGCCACCGTGAAGGCCATCGCGCGCTGGCCGCCCATGCCGGGCACCTGGATGCCGTACACCTCGTGCAGCTCGGCGATGAGCTTGACCTCGATCGCGGCGACCACGAGGGTTTCGGCCACGAGCTGGGCGGGCGCCGACAGCAGGAGCGGGGGCGCGGCGAACTCGGCGGCGGCGAGAGCCCCGCCGACGGCACCGACGGCCGTCGTCGCCTTGGCGGCGGTGCGGACGAGATCGTCGGCGAGGGCCTCGCCGCTGAGGCCGTAGTGATGTTCCTGGAGTGTCGCGAGGTCACGGATGGGAAGACGGGGCACTATGGACGCGAAGACGTCGGCCAGCCAGCGGCCCCCGCCCGCGCCCGACACCCGGGCCTTCCTCGCCGCCGTGACCAGCGACATGCTGAGGCGGCCGAGCAGCCGGCGCCGCTCGGCCCTGTCCATGGCCTCCTCGCCGGAGAGCTTCCCCACCAGCTCGGCGACCTCGACATTGGCCTCGTTTCCCTGGTCTCCCAGGCTTTCAGGGTTCTTCTGGTTGTCCGGCCCGGGCACGGCGGGCAGCCCGGGCTGGTCCTGCGATGATCGATCCGCTCCAGAGGTCACGGACCCTCCCTGAGTCTCAGGCGGCGCATTCTCTGCAGATCTGCTGCCCATTCTTGTCGGAGGCAAGCTGACTGCGGTGATGCACGAGGAAGCACCGCGAGCACGTGAACTCGTCCGCCTGGCGCGGGATCACCCGGAGCGAGAGCTCCTCGTTCGACAGGTCTGCGCCGGGAAGCTCAAGCGACTCGGCGAGGTCGGTCTCGTCGATGTCGATGCTGCCCGAGGACTTGTCCGTCCGCCGAGCCTGCAGCTCCTGAAGGCTGTCCTCACTCAGGTCATCATCGGTCTTGCGTGGGCTGTCGTAATCGGTGGCCATTTGCGTATTCATCCCCCTCATCTATTGAGTGCGCGTCAGGCGTCGCGCGTCTGTAACGCCTGGGCGGTCCATCTTGTGCCCGTGTCTGCCGGGGAATTTTGCAATCGGTACCCCGTAGGCACGGCAGACGAACCTCCTCACACGTGAGGGCCTTGCCGCCTTCGCCATCGAGTTAGCCAAATATGGCGAAAACCTAAGCATTGGCCACAGGACCCATCGTGTTCGACGGCACATCCAACCACATGTCTGGCGCGAACGAGACGACCCCCGCCGTATCAGCCCGCCGGAAGTCGCACCGTCATCACGAGACCCCCGCCTTCCCGTGGGACCGCCTTGACGATCCCCCGGTGGGCGCGGACCACCGCACGCACGATGGACAGCCCGAGCCCCGTGCCGCGTGCCGACTCCACGCGGTCGGAGTTGAGCCGCCGGAACGGCTCGAACAGGTCGTCCACCTCGTACGCGGGCACATGCTGCCCGGTGTTGGCCACCTGAACAACCGGGCCACCGTCCACCATTCCCGTGCGGAGCCAGACCTGTCCCGACGAGGGGACGTTGTACTTGATCGCGTTCTCGACCAGGTTGGCGACCAGGCGTTCCACCAGCACGGGATCCCCCATCGTAGGGGCCATGCGCAGGTCCGTGTGCACCGTGACATCGGCCTCCTCGGCCATGGCCGCGTGCTGCTCGACGACGGTCTGGCCGACGTCGCGAAGATCGACCGGCTTGCGGACGGCCAGCTCGCGTTCGCTACGAGCGAGCAGGAGCAGGCCCTCGATGAGGTCCTCGTTCCTGGCGTTGGTGCCGAGCAGGGTGCGGCCCAGCACCCTGAGGTCCTCGGAGGCGTGGGGGTCGCCGAGCGCGACCTCCAGCACGGTCCGGTTGATCGCCAGCGGCGTGCGCAGCTCGTGGGAGGCGTTGTCGACGAACCTGCGCTGGGCGTCGAACGCCCGGCCGAGCCGGGTGAGCATGGCGTCGAAGGTGTCGGCGAGCTCCTTGAGCTCGTCGTCCGGCCCGTCGAGGTCGATGCGCTCGTGGGCCAGGGAGGTGTCCGACAGCTTGCGCGCGGTGGAGGTGATCTTCTGGATCGGCCGCAGCGCCCGGTCGGCGACGTAGTACCCGAAGATCAGCGCCAGGATGCCGACCCCGGCAAGCGCGAGCAGGGACCGGAGCAGAATCTGGTGCTGCGCGGTGACGATCATCTCGGAGCGCATCGATTCCCAGGTGTCCTGGATGTTGGCGACCAGGCCCGCCGGCGCCTCTTCGGGCAGCTGGATGGGGAACGCGGGGAACGAGGTGCGGATCGACTCGCCGACGAAGACGTACATCACGAAGAGCAGCAACGCGCCCGCCGCGAAGAACAGAGCGCCATAGGTGAGCGTGAGCCGCACCCGGATGCTTATACGCCCAGAAAGCAGCCGAATCCGGCCCAGCCAGTCGTGGGCGACCGGCCTCGGGCCGATCGGCGGGGGGCCGTCCCAGGCGGGCGGGCCGCTCGGCGGGGGCGGCGCGGACTTGGGCCGGAGGGGAGGCCGGCCGCTCTGGACGGTCGGCTGCTCGCTCCTCCACCCGCCGGGCCGCGTCCCTGGGGACGCGTCGGACACGGACGGGGCCGCGTAGCCCGGCGACGCGGAAGCGCCGGGCCGCGCGGCGTCCTCCGCGCGGCCGGTGGCGGGAGGGGCGAGAGGCGGCGAGACGGGGGCGTGCGCCGCGTTGTACCCCTGGCCCTGCCCGAGCGCGCCGTCCTCGGAGGCGGGCGCGCCGTCGGCGCCCGGCGGGACGATCAACGGCTGGGGCGAGGAGAAGGTCGGCCGCCCCGCGCCCGGGGTCGCGCTCCGCTCGCGTTCCTCGGTCACAGCTTGTAACCCACTCCCGGGACCGTCTCGATCACCGCCGGCTCGCCCAGCTTCTTGCGCAGGGTCATCATCGTGACCCGGACGACGTTGGTGAACGGGTCGATGTTCTCGTCCCACGCCTTGTCCAGCAGGTCCTCCTGGCTGACGACGGCGCCCTCGGCCCGCATCAGCTCCTCGAGGACCGCGAACTCCTTCTTGGTGAGCGCGATCTCGGCGCCGTCCCGGGTGACCAGCCGCTTGCCCGGGTCGAGCCGGACGCCGGCCCGCTCCAGCACCGGGGGCAGGGCCGGGGCCGACCGGCGGCCGAGCGCCCGCACGCGCGCGACGAGCTCCATGAACGCGAACGGCTTGGCGAGGTAGTCGTCGGCGCCGAGCTCCAGGCCCTCGACCTTGTCGTCGACCTCTCCGGAGGCCGTCAGCATGAGGATGCGGGTCGCGGTGCGCTCGGCGACCAGCCTGCGGCAGACCTCGTCCCCGTGGACCTTCGGCAGGTCGCGGTCCAGCACGACCACGTCGTAGTCGATGTACGACGTACGCTCCAGCGCCCCCGCGCCGTCGTAGGCCACGTCCACGGCCATCGCCTCGCGGCGCAGCCCGGTCGCGATCGCGTCCGCGAGCACCCGCTCGTCCTCAACCACAAGCACCCGCACGGCTCCTGGCACCTCCTGTAGTCCCGGCCCGACCGGCCGGCTCCCGCTTCACGGCTCCGTCCGCGTCTCCCGGGGCCATCGGGCCGCCGGGCCCGGAGCCCGCAAGGTTCATTGTCGCCACAATCGGCTTAAGCGCATGGTAAGCACGCGCCGACCGTGCGGCGGACCCGGTGACATAAAGCACATCGCGGACATCCGACATTCCTGGTTTAAGCCCAACAGGTGGGTGGGTAGACCCTCAGACCCAACGGCAAGGCCGGGGAAGATCAACGCTCTCCCCAGGCACCCGGAGGGTCGAATACTCCTTCGCCCCCTCGAGAAAGAAGGTGAGATGGGCGAGTTCACCACCACGATCGAACACCGGCTCGACCAGGCCTACAAGGGTCTCCAGGAAGCACGCACGAGCGGCGACGACTTCCTCGCCGACACTCTCACCGCTGAGATAGAGGACCTGCGGCGGATCGCCGTCGACAACGGCGTCGCGATCAAGCCCTGAGGGTCCTCCGCCCGACGGACACAGAAGGGCCCGCCCGATCCATGGGCGGGCCCTTCGTCGTGCCGCGGCCGGCTAACCGTCCCGTTCCGGGTCCAGGGGCTCCAGCAGGTCGTGCAGCTCCTCGAACAGGCCGGGGGCGGCGCAGACGGTCATCTCGGGGTTGCACGGGCGGCCGCGCAGGCCGCCGACGCGGGCGCCCGCCTCGGCGGCGATCAGGCCGCCCGCCGCGAAGTCCCAGTACTCGGGGCCTCGCTCGTAGTAGCCGTCCACCCGCCCGGCCGCGACCGAGCACAGGTCGGCGGCGCACGACCCGCTCCGCCGGATGTCGCGCACCCTCGGGATCACGTGCGCGAGCACCTCGGCCTGCACGGCCCGCCGCTCGGGGCGGTAGCCGAAGCCGGTCGCGATCAGCGCCCCGGACAGCGGGACGCCGGTGTTGCAGCGCAGCCGCTCCGCGGGCAGGCCCTCGCGCAGCAGCTCGGCACCGCCTCCCTTGGCCGCCGCGAACAGCTCGCCGCGCGGCACGACGTTCACCACGCCCGCCACGATCTCGCCGTCCACCTCGACCGCGATGCTCACGGACCAGTCGGGCAGGCCGTACATGAAGTTGACCGTGCCGTCGATCGGGTCGACCACCCAGCGCACGCGCCCCTCGCCGGAGGCGGTGCCGCCGGTCTCGCCGCCCTCCTCGCCGAGCACGGCGTCGCCGGGCCTGGCTTCCTTGATGCGCGCCCTGATCAGCTCCTCGGACGCGCGGTCCAGGGCCGTGACCACGTCGGTGGCGCTGGACTTGGTGCCGACCGCCTCGGGCCGCGCCGGGCGCTTGGCGGTCAGCATCTCTCCGGCCTCGCGGGCGATGGCGACCGCGAGGTTCAGGAAGTCCGTCACGCGACCGACTCCGGGCGCTTCCACTCCTCGCCGAGCACGTGCTGCGCCAGGAACGCCAGGACCGTCTCGTACCAGGCGATGGCGTTGCCCGGCTTGAGGATCCAGTGGTTCTCGTCGGGGAAGTACAGGAACTTGGACTCCACCGACGACCTGCGCAGGTCCCACCACAGGCGCAGCGCCTCGCCGATCGGGACGCGGTAGTCCCTGTCGCCGTGGATCACCAGCATCGGCGTCCTGATCTCCGACAGCGAGTGGTGCGGCGACAGCGCCCGGTACCGGTCGGAGCCGGGCTCGCCGAACTCGCGCTGCCAGTACATCGAGGAGTCGGTGGTGCCGGCGAACTGGTCGAGGTTCCACAGGGAGGCGTGGGTGACGACGGCCCGGAACCTGTCGGTGTGCCCGGCGATCCAGTTGGCCATGTACCCGCCGAAGGACCCGCCCATGACGGCCGTGCGCCCGGCGTCGATGTCGGGGCGGGCGACGCAGACGTCGGTGATCGCCATGAGGTCGGCGTGCGTGCGCGGGCCCCAGTCGCCCCAGCCCCGCTGGATCATCTCCTGCCCGTAACCGGTGGACATGCACGGGTCGGGCATCAGCACCGCGTAGCCGTGCTCGGCCATGATCCACGGGTTCCAGCGCCACATCCAGTCGTTCCAGCTCGCCAGCGGGCCGCCGTGGACCCACAGCAGCAGCGGCGCGGGGTTACCCGCCGAGGCGCCCGCCGGAAGCACGAGCCAGCCCCTGACCTCGACGCCGTCGTCGGCGACCGCGGTGACCTCGGTGAGCGTCCCGGGGATCTCCAGCGCCGGGGCCGGCGAGGGCAGCTCGGTGACCTCCCCGCCGTCCAGGGCGATGCGCACGGGCGCGGGGGCGGCGCCCATGGAGCTGCGCAGCGCGTACAGGTAGCGGCCGTCCGGCGAGGGGCAGAGCTGCAGGTAGGAGTCGTCGCCGGGCGTGACCCGCACCGGGTCCCCGCCGTCGAGGGACACCTGGAAGATCGGACGGCGGCCGAAGCGGTCGGCGGCGACATAGACCGAGCCGGAGTCGGCGGCCCAGACGACCGCCGAGGGGATCAGGCCGGCGACGCTCGCGACCACCTCTCCGGTGGCGACGGCGGCGATCAGCAGCGTGAACTCCGGGGCCCGCTCCTCGGTGCTGTGGCTCTCCTTGAGGAACGCCACGTGCCGCCCGTCGGGCGAGACGGCGAGGGGGCCGCGGAAGTCGTGGTCCTCGGCGGACGCCAGGACGCGGCGCTCGCCCGTCGCCGTGCCGATCGCCACCAGCTCGGCGCGGGACCGGCCCGCGGGCAGCTCGACCTCCCAGGTGGTGACGACCTCGGCGCCGTCGGGGGTGACCGTGAACGACGCCTCCAGCAGGGCGCCGGCGGCGTCCGGGGTCAGGTCGCGCGGCTCGGCGAGGCCGGGCAGGCGCGCGGCGAACAGGCGCGTGCGGCCGGGGCCGAGGTCGTGGTCCCAGAACCGGATCGGATAGCCCTCGTGGAGGATCGCGCTGATGCCGGAGTCCTTCCTGGCCTTGCGGCGCTCGGCGTCGGTCTCGGCGTCCCCGTCCAGCACGTCGGCGGCGAACACGACCGTGTCGCCGCCGACCTGGAGCCCTCCGATGCCGCCGGGCCGCTCGGCGACCCTGCGGGCCTCGCCTCCCCGCGCGGGCAGCGCCCACAGCGCGGGCGTCTCGTCCTCGGGCTGGTCCTTGGCCGTGGGATCGGGCCGCCGGGAAACGAACAGCACGTCGCCGTCCGGGGCGAACTCCGCGCCGGTCTCCCCCTTGGCCGAGCGCGTGAGCCGGTACGCCTCGGCGCCGGGCTCGGTCGGCACGGCCCACAGAGAGGTGCCGAATGACTTGCCGTCGGGGGCGAGCGACTGGACGACTGAGATCAGGCGGGTTCCGTCAGGAGAAAGCCGCAGCGACAAGACGCGCGGCACGCTGACATATTCGCGGATGTCCTTGAAGTGGCTCACTTCTCCGAACCTACCCCCAGGGGCCGCCCGTCCCATAGCTTCCGCACGCCCCCGGATGCGGTTGGATGGACTCATGGGACGTTACGACGCGCTGCTGGTCGTCTCCTTCGGCGGGCCCGAGAAGCCCGAGGACGTCATGCCGTTCCTCGAGAACGTCGTGCGCGGCCGGGGGGTGCCGCGGGAGCGGCTCGTGGAGGTCGAGGCCCACTACCAGGGCTTCGGCGGGGTCAGCCCGATCAACCAGCAGTGCCGCGACCTCATCGAGGCCGTGCGGCCGCTGGTCGACCTGCCGATCTACTGGGGCAACCGCAACTGGCACCCCTTCCTGGCGGACACCCTGCGCAAGATGGCCGCCGACGGCGTCCGGCGCGCGGCGGCGTTCGTCACCGCCGCCTACAGCTCCTACTCGAGCTGCCGCCAGTACCTGGACGACATCGCGCGGGCGCGCGCCGAGGTGCCGGGCGCCCCCGAGATCGTCAAGCTGCGTCACTACTACGACCACCCCGGTTTCATCGCGGCGATGTCCGACCACACCCGCGACGCGCTCGACCGGCTCCCCGCCGAGCACCGCGACCACGCCCGCCTGGTGTTCACCGCCCACAGCATCCCGGTGTCGATGGCCGAGTCGTCGGGTCCGTCCGGCGGGGCCTACGAAGCGCAGCTCCGCGCCGCCGCGTCCCTGGTCGCCGGCGACCGGCCGTGGGATCTTGTGTGGCAGAGCCGCAGCGGGCCGCCCCACGTGCCGTGGCTGGAGCCGGACGTCTGCGACCACCTGGAGACGCTCGCCGCGTCCGGAACCGAGGCCGTGGTCCTGGTGCCGATCGGCTTCGTGTCCGACCACATGGAGGTCGTCTACGACCTCGACACCGAGGCCGTCGCCAAGGCGCGCGAGCTGGCCCTGCCCATGACGCGGGCGGCGACGGCGGGCACCCACCCGCGGTTCGTGTCGATGGTGGCCGAGCTGCTGGAGGAGCCGGAGCCGCTCCCCTGCGCCGCCACGTGCTGCCCGGCGCCGCGCCGACCGGCCGGGAGGCCCGCTCAGGAGTAGGCGTGGGCGTAGGCGTCCGCGATGCGCAGCACCTTGTCCACGTAGTCCCATGAGTGGTTGTAGCGGTACACGGCCGAGCGCAGCTTGGCGCCGCCGAGGCCCGCGCCGTTGGCGCACAGGTAGCGCGCCGCCGACGGCACCGCGTCGTAGGGGCTCCAGATGTCGGACTTGCCGTCCCCGTCGCCGTCCACCCCGTACGCCTTCCATGTGGCGGGCATGAACTGCATGGGCCCGAGGGCCCCGGCCGAGGACGGGCCGTTGTTGCGGCCGTGCCCGCTCTCGACCTGGCCGATCGCGGCGAGGACGGTCCAGGACAGGCCGGGGCAGACCTGCGCGGCGGCGAGCTTGTACAGGTCCAGGTAGCTCCCGGGCCGCCCGACGAGGTAGGAGCCGGGCTTGGCCTCCGCGACGAGCGGCCGGGACGTGGGTGCGGCCGGGCTCGGGGTGGGGCGTGCCGCGCGGCCGATCGGCACGATCTGCGCGTCCGGGCCGAGCAGCTTCTTGACCCGCGCGCCGACGGCGGCCTCCTTGCCCGCGGAGGTGTTCACCAGCACGGCGACGCCCGGCCGCAGCCCGAGGACGCGGCCTGTCTCCTTGGCGACCAGGCCGTCGACGCCGGGCAGGCCGAACGGCGCCGACGCGGCGACCCGCAGTCGCGACCCGCCTCCGGCCTCGTACTCGCCGCCGAGCCTCAGCAGGTACTGCGCGGCCGTCTTGGACTCGGCGACGAACTCCCCCCGCGCGAGCGCGTTCCACACCTCCGGCTCCTCGGCGACCGCCTTGGGCGCCCAGGTGCGGTACTCGGCCGGGTCCACGGCGAGGAGGTTCAGGGTCGCGGTGGAGAAGCGGATCGCCCCGGCGTCGGCGAGCGTGACCTTCCTGACGTCCTTCGACGCGGCGATCCGGGCCAGCGACTCCGGGCTCACCGCGCCGCGCGCGATGGCGATCAGCCGGGGCGGGGTCAGGGGCGCCGAGGCGCCCGCGGGCGAGGCGGCGGGGCTCGTGAACGACGTGGGCTCGGCCCGCGCCTTGGGCGGGGCGATGGGTGCGGTCAGATCCCGGACGTCGGCCAGGGACGTACGCGGGGCACGGGGCCGGTCGGCGGAGGGGTCGTCACGGGTGGCCAGGAACGCTCCACCGGCCGTCACGCCGGTGACGATCAGAACGGAGAGCCCCACCACGACGGCACCCGCGGGCGTGAGCCGAGGACGATGCGACACTTGACCCACGTTAACCTGGCGAATCCTGATTCGTGTACGTTGCCCGAAATTCACTTGCCGCCTCGCGGGGCCGTGCGCGAGTGTTTACGTCGGATGGATCGACGCGTGCCCGGGGCGCGCGAAAGGGGCGAGATCGTGGTCGGGCCGTATCGAGGGCTGTTCAGCACGCCCGGGGCCAAAGGGTTCGTCATCACCGGATTCATCGGGCGGATGCCGATGTCGATGCTCGGAATCGGCATCGTGCTGCTCATCTCGGCGCTCACCGGCTCCTACGCGACCGCCGGCGCGATCTCGGCGACCGTCTCCATCTCCTACGCGGTCGCCGCCCCGCTGTCGGGGCGGCTCGTGGACAGGTTCGGCCAGGCCAGAGTACTCGTCCCGTTCGTGCTTCTGCACGGCGCCGCGCTGGTGGCGATGATGCTCCTCGCCGAGTACGGCGCTCCCCTGTGGACGCTCTTCGCCTCCGGCGTCGTCGTCGGCGGCGCGGCGACCTCGCTGGGCTCGATGGTGCGGGCCCGCTGGTCCCACCTGCTCGGCCGCTCGGCGCGGCTCCACACGGCGTTCTCGTTCGAGTCCGTGGCCGACGAGGTCGTCTTCGTCGCCGGCCCCGCGCTCGTGACCGGCCTGACCACCCTGGTCAACCTGTACGCCGGGCTCGTCCTCGCGCTCGTCTGCACGGTCACCGGCACCATCGCCTTCGCGCTCCAGCGCGGCACCGAGCCTCCGGTGCGCCCTGCCGAGGAGCGGTCGGGCAGCCCGATCACGATCCCGGGAGTCGCGCTGCTGTCGTGCGTGTTCCTCGCCATGGGGTCGGTCTTCGGCTCGATCGACCTGATCACGGTGGCGTTCGCCGAGGAGCACGGCACCAAGGCGGCGTCCGGGCTGCTGCTCGGGGTGTTCGCGAGCGGCAGCATGGTGTCGGGCCTGTGGTTCGGCTTCCGCGACTGGAAGATCACGCTGCGGCAGCGGTTCGTCCGGGGCCTGGCCGTGTTCGCGGTCGGGCTGACCCCCATCCTGCTCGTCGGCGACATGCGGATCATGGCCGTCGTCCTCTTCTTCGCCGGGTTCGCGATCTCGCCGACCATCATCACCGGTTACGCGCTGGTCGAACGGCTCGTCCCCGCCCACCTGCTCACCGAGGGCATGTCGTGGATCTCCACGGCCGTCGGCTCCGGCGTGGCGGTCGGCGCCTGGGCCGCGGGCCGCCTGACCGACGTCTTCGGCCCGTCCAACGCCTACGCGTTCTCCTACGGCTGCGCGCTGCTGGCCGTCGCGATCGGCATCGGCGGCAACACGCTGCTCCGTACCCCGGAGATCGGCGCCACCGAGGCCCAGACCACCGCCTGATCCGGTCGCCCGGGGCGCGAGGCCATCCGCCACGACACATGAGCCTGGCTCATGAACCTGGTCATCCGGCCGCGTCATGATTATCGTGCTCGTGCATGAGAGCCGTCTTCCGGAACTGGGCGGGCAACCAGTCCGCGACGCCCGCCGAGGTCCGCGTCCCCGCGTCCGCCGAGGAGGTCGCCGCGGCCGTGCGGGACGCGGCCGCGCGCGGGACGCGGGTGCGCATGACCGGCACCGGGCACTCCTTCACCGGCACGGCCCTCACCGACGGCATCCTCCTGCGGCCGGACGCCCTCACCGGGGTGCTCGCCGTGGGCGACGGCCGCGTCCGGGTGGCCGCGGGCACGCCGCTTCGCGTGCTGAACGAGGAGCTCGACCGGCACGGGCTCGCCCTCGCCAACATGGGCGACATCACCGAGCAGACCGCGGCGGGGGCCATCCAGACCGGCACACACGGGACCGGACGGGACGTCGGCGGCCTCGCCGACCAGGTGACCGAGCTGGAGATCGTCCTCGCCGACGGCTCGATCACCACGGTCTCGGAGGACTCGAAGGGCCCGGAGCGCGACCTGTTCGACGCGGCGAGGGTCGGGCTCGGGGCGCTGGGCATCCTCGCCGCCGTCACCTTCCGGGTCGAACCGGCGTTCCTGCTGCACGGCGTCCGCCGGCCGATGGCCCTCGGCGAGATCCTCCACTCCCTCGACGAGCTGACCTCCGCCAACGAGCACCTGGACTTCTTCTGGCTGCCGCACACCGACACCTGCTTCGTCAAACGCAACAACCGGTCGCCGGGCCCGGCCGCGCCGCCGGGGGCCCTGCGGCGGTGGCTGGACGACGTCTTCCTGGAGAACACCCTCTTCGGCGCCCTGTGCGCGACCGGCGCGCGCCTTCCCGGCGCGATCCCCCGGCTGAACGCCGTCTCCGCGGCGGCCCTCGGCACGTCCGAACGCACCGACACGGCGTACAAGGTGTTCACCAGCGTGCGTACCGTGCGGTTCCTGGAGATGGAGTACGCCGTCCCCCGCGAGCGCCTGGGCCAGGCGCTGCGGGAGCTGCGCGACCTGGTCGAGCTGAGCGACTGGCGGATCACCTTCCCCGTCGAGGTGCGGGTGACCCCGCCGAGCGACGCCTGGCTGTCCACCGCCTACGGCCGCGACTCCGCCTACATCGCCTGCCACGTCTACCGGCCCACCCCCAACCCCGGCTACTTCGCGGCGGTGGAGGAGATCATGGTCCGGCTGTCCGGGCGCCCGCACTGGGGCAAGCTGCACACCCGGGACGCCGCGTACCTCTCCACCGTCTATCCCCGCTTCGGGGACTTCGTGGCGCTGCGCGACGCGCTGGACCCGGCGCGGCTGTTCTCCAACGACTACCTGGACGTGGTGCTGGGCTGACCCGTTCGGGGCGCGGCGGTGTTCTGCTCGTCCGCTTCGGGCCCTCCATGCCTTCGCGGCATTTCTGGTGTCTCTTGGGTGAACTGGAGGGCGGCGGCCCCCGCGATTCGCGAGAATCCGGAAGGACGCCTAACCCGTTTGCTGCATATCGAGCAGCCGCTGGATAGGGTGAAAGCGACATAATTGCCAGCCCCTGACCACTACCCAAGCCTCTGACCAAGGCGATGTTCGGACATGCCGGGTACGGTGCTGGAAGGCAACGGGCTCACGCGAGAGACTCAAGGGTCCGGGGGAAGATGAGCACGACGATGAAGGGACTCGCATGCAGGAGCTCCGACTCGTCGCGGTAAGCGAGGACGGCACCTACCTCGTGCTGGCTACGGCCGGCCGGGGCACACGATTCACGCTTCCCGTCGACGAACGGCTCCGAGCGGCGGTCCGCGGCAACTTCTCCCGTCTCGGCCAGTACGAGATCGAAGTGGAGAGTCCGTTGCGCCCCAAGGAGATCCAGGCCCGCATCCGTGCGGGGGAGACCGCGGAGGAGATCGCCGCCACCGCGGGAATCCCGGTGGAGCGTGTCCGCTGGTTCGAGGGACCCGTCCTGCAGGAACGCGAATACACCGCGCAGCAGGCGCAGCGTGTCGCCGTGCGCCTGCCCGGCGAGTCCACTCCGGGGCCCACCCTCGGCGAGCTCGTCACCGAACGGCTCAGCCGCCGCGGCGTCCCCGCCGACGAGATCGACTGGGACTCCTGCAAGCGCGACGACGGCCTGTGGCGCATCAAGCTCGGGTTCGTCTGGAACGGTCACACCCGGAACGCCGAGTGGCTGTTCGACATCCGCCGCCGTCACGTCACCCCGTACGACGACGAGGCCATGCGCCTGTCCGCCACGGAGTTCGTCGAGCAGGCCGAGGAGGCCACGGTCACGCCGTTCGTGCCCCGGCTGACGCCCAAGCTCACCCCGGTCCCCACCGTGCCGTCCGCACCCGCGGAGGCGCCCGCCTACCGCGAGCCCTCGCCGTTCCGGGAACAGACCGGCGCCGCCGGCGACGACGCGCGGGCCTACCACGACGAGCGGGCCCCGTTCCGCCAGGAGCCGCCGGGCTTCCGCGAGCCCTCCCCGTTCCGGGAGGGGACGAGCGCTCCCGATGACGAGGCGCGCGTCCACCGCGACGAGAGGCCCGTTCTCAGGCAGGACTCCGCGCGCCTCCACGAGCAGCCGTCCGGCCCCCGTGAGGAGCCGTCCGCGTACCGCGACGCCACGGCCGGGTACCGCGACGAGCCGGGACCGTCCCGCGAGGACTCCTCCCGCGATCGCGCCGGCGCGTCCGAGGCGGCGTCGTACCTCCAGGAGCGCGCGTCCTTCCAGGACCGGCCCGCGTTCCGGCAGGAGGCGTCCGCGTACCACGACGAGCCCACCGGTCCGCGAGCCGCGCACTCCGCCCCGCGCGACGCGGAGGCCGAGTCTCGGCCCGAGCCTTCCGGCCTCCTGCGGGAGCCGACGCCGCTGCGCCCTGTACAGCCCGCGGTGCACGCCGAGTCCCGGGACGGGCGGAGCGAGGTCTCCGCGCCGGACTCACGGGAAAGCGAGCGTGAGCGCCTCGCGACCGGCACCCGGGACGTCCTGGAGCTCCGCTCGCAGGCCGGCGGCCCCGCCGAGGCGGCGTCCCCTGCCGCCCCGCACACCTCGACTCCCGGCTCCGCCGAGCCTGACCAGGCCGCCGGTTCCGCACGGGTTCACGCCTCCGACGCCACCCAGGCCGCCGGTCCTGCTTCGGTGCAGGCCGCTCATGCCACTCAGGCCGCCGGTTCCGCTTCGGCGGGGTCCACGGCCTCGCCCGTGGACGCGACGGCCGCGGACTCCGGCCGTGCCGAGGCTCCGACGCCCGAGGCGGTCGCCCGGGCCGTGCGGGCCTCCATGGCCCAGTCCGAGACGCCGGCCGCCGCCGAGGCACCGGCCGCGCGCGCCGCGGAGCCGTCGCCCGCCGGCGCCGCGCCGCGGACCCACGCCGGGCACGCGGCGGCGACATCCGAAGAGACCGCGTCGCCCGAGCGGCCCGCGGACCGCTCCGTCACGGACCACGTCGCCGCGCGGGCAGCGGAGGTGCGCGCGGACGACCACGCCGAGTCTCAGGACGTGCCGAGCCACCGCGAAGCGCCTTCCCCGACCCCGGCCGAGCGGCCCGCGGCGGCCGCCTCGACCCCGGCGGAGCGTCCAGTGGGCTCCCCGGACCAGGTGGAACGCCCGGTCGGCTCTTCGGAGCGGGCCGAACGCCCGGCCGCGGACTCGGAGCAGGCGGAACGCCTCGCCTACGTCTCGGACCAGGTGGAACGCCCGGTCGATTCTTCGGAGCGGGCCGAACCCCCGGCCGCGGCCTCGGACCAGCCGGAGCTCCCGGCCGCCGCCTCCCCGGTGCAGCATGATCGCCCGGCCGCCGCCCCGGACCAGTCGGAACGCCTCGTCGCGGCCGACTCCAGCCCGGCCGAGCAGGTCTTGGCAGCCCCGAGCGAGCACGTCGCGGCGGCCTCTCCGGCCCATGTGGACGTGCCCGCCGCCTCTCCGGCGCGGGCCGACGCCGACCGCCTCGCCTCCGAAGGGCGTGACGCGGAGGACGACGCGCTCGCGGGCGGGTCTTCGGCAGGCGAGCCGGAGCCTCAGGTCGCGGCCGTCCCCACGCCGCCCACTCCCCGGCGTCCGGTCCCCCGGCCCTACCCGTCGGCCGCGAAGCCCGTGGCACGGCCGGCCCCGTCCGCGAGCCCGGCCAGGAAGGCGGCGGCGAAGAAGTCCGAGGCCGAGGAGGCCGCGGTGGCCGTGCCCGCCGCCCGAACCAGCGGGGACAAGGCGAACCGTCCGGCCGCGTCCGTCGAACCGGACAAGTCCGAGCAGCCGGGCGCCGAGACGAAGGACACCAAGCCGGAGCCCCAGCAGGCGCCGAGGCCGAACCCGCGTCCGGCCCGCAAGGGCGGGCGGGGTCGCCGCGCGTCGGTCCCGACGTGGGACGAGATCATGTTCGGCGCCCGCCGCCAGGACTGACGAAGGCCGGCCACTCCCCCGGCCGGCCCGGCCTCCCCCCACCGCCCACCCGTACCAGCACGAAGCCCGTCCTCTTCGACCACGACCCCGACCGTCTGAACGGCCCGCCACCACCCGCCGTCCGGGCAATCCCGTGCGCGCAGCACGCGCCCCGGCCCCCGCACGAAACGCGGCCGGAGTCTCACTGAGGCTTCAGGAAGGGGGTGATCCACTCGGGGGTGACCTCGGCGGCGAAGCGGAGGCCCTGTTCCTCGCCCGTGTCGATGGCCGGGTAGCCGCCGCTGCCCGCGCCGACGCCCGCCACGACGGTCAGCACGGACGCGCGCCGCTGGAACCACGTCTGGCGCACCGTCCAGCCCACCACCGCGCGCCGCTCCACCACCGCCTGCGAGCGCGGCAGCGACCCCGACCGCACCGCCAGCCGGGCGCCGTCGTACCCGTGGCCGAGCGACCGGTAGCGGTCGAGCCCGAGGGCCACGCCCAGCGCCGCGGCGGCCAGGGCGACCAGACCGGCCCACACCCACCCGAACGCGAACGCCGCGACCGCGAGCACCACGCCCGGCGCGACCGCGCGGAACAACCTCCTGCGCCGCGCCGCCGCAGGATGGGGCCGCAGCCTCGCCTCGAACGGGCCGATCGCGTCGGCCGCGACCTTCGTGGCGAACGTCCGCGGCGTGACCGGCAGCAACTGGCCTCTGGTCCGCGAGTCGCCGAGTCCGGTGACGATCGCCCAGAGCCGCACGACGTCGGCCCGGCGTTCCAGCAGGCCGTCGGCGATCTCGTACCCGCGGATCCTGGCGTGTTCGAGGGCCACGCTGCGCCGCGTGATCAGCCCTCGCTCGGCCACCAGGGAGGCGTCGCGGCGGCGGAGGGTGAAGTTCCAGTTGAAGACCGCGTACATGACGCCGCCGGCGACGGGCATGGCCAGGACCAGCATGACGGCGATCAGGATCAGCAGGATCGACCGCTCCCACAACCATGTGCCGATCGCGATCGGCAGGTCGTCGCCGAACCCGAGCTCACTCCCCCACTGGACGATCAGGCCGGCCGCGCCACCGACCAGGACGAACGGCGCGAACAGGTACGCCCCGGACAGCGGACCGTACAGCAGCCACGGCCAGGGCACGCGCACGTAGACCCGTTCCTCCACCGGGGCGGGCGGACCCGCGGGCGTCACCCCGGCCGCGGCGGCTTCGGGTTCGGCGCCCCGCGCGGAGCGGCTGCGCCGCAGGAGGATCTCGCGCAGGCGCTCGGCCTCGGGCAGCGGCACGCCGTCCAGCTCGCCCTCCTGCTTGCCGCCGCCGGTCGCCCCGGTGTCGATGTGCACGACGGCGAGGCGGAACAGGCGGTGCAGGGGCGGCGTGGTGACGTCCACGCCGCGGACGCGGTCGAGGGGGATGGTCTTCACCGAGCGGCTCACCAGCGAGCGGGTGAGCTCCAGCCTGTCGCCCGCCACCCGGTAGGTGAAGGTGGCCCAGCGCACGGCCGCGTAGCCGACCGAGCCCACGACCGCGAGGACGGCCCAGAAGAACGAGGAGGGCGAGAAACCGCCGACGAACAGGACTCCCACCAGCGGGAAGAACAGCGACGGCAGCATGCGCACGGGGTCGATGAGCAGCACGAGAGGGCTGAGCCGCGCGGGACGGACCCACAGCGCGCCGTCCCCGGGCGGGGGCGACGGGACGGGCGGGTGGCCGGGGGCCTCGGTCATGTCGCGTCGTCCCTGAGCTGGTGGGCGCGGTGCGCGAGGTCCTCGGCGAGGCGGGCGGCGACCGTGACGTCCAGGCCCTCGATCGAGGAGGAGCCCGCGTGCGACGCCGTGCGGATCTCCAGGGTGGCCAGGCCGAGCATGCGCTCGAACCAGCCCTGCTCCTTGTCGACGGTCTGGATGCGGCTGACGGGGACGAAGACCCACTTCCTGCTGAACCAGCCCGAACGGGCGTACACGACGTCCTCGGACAGCTCCCAGCGGTGGACCGCGTAGCGCCACAGCGGCTCGATGACGATGAACGGCAGCTCCACGACGGCGAGCGCCACCGGGACCCACCAGATGTGGCCGGTGAGCCAGTCGGGCAGGAACCGGCGGCCCGAACCGGCGATCCAGCTCGCCGCCAGGGACGACAGGCCGACCAGCACCACGAAACCGACCAGTGCCTGCAGGACCCACAGGGTGATCGCGCGGCGCGAGACGCGGTACGCGGGGTCACGCAGGGGAGGAGTCACGGCACCAGCCTAGCTAGATCACCGCGGACTGGGGGCCGCCGCCGTATCCATCCCGGTCCATCCGGTTCCGTCTGGTCCGGGCGGCGCTGGTGGAATCTGTCAGCGATCTGTCAGCCGCCGGGGCGGGTGCGGGCCCGCGGCTCAGAAAAATGTCAGTGCCGTGCGGCAGACTTCGAGTCAGTCACCCCGGGCCGCGAGCCGTGCGTGATGGATACCCCCTTGACCAAGGAGTTCATGCGATGCGATATGCGGTCCAGGCCGAAGGTCTGATGAAGCGATATGGCGAGACGCGCGCGCTCGACGGCGTCGACCTCGCCATCCCCGAGGGCCGGCTGCTCGGGGTGCTCGGCCCGAACGGCGCGGGCAAGACCACCGCCGTGCGCATTCTCGCCACCCTGCTGCGCGCCGACTCCGGCCGCGCCGTCGTGGGTGGTTTCGACGTCGCCAAAGAACCGCACAAGGTGCGCTCCCTGATCGGCCTCACCGGGCAGTACGCCGCGGTGGACGAGGCGCTGACCGGCGTCGAGAACCTCGTGATGATCGGGCGGCTGCTCGGGCTCTCCCGCGCCGCGGCCAGGCGGCGGGCGGCCGAACTGCTGGAGCGCTTCGCGCTGACCGACGCCGGGGGCCGCGCGGCCAAGACGTTCTCCGGTGGCATGCGCCGCCGTCTCGACCTCGCGGCCAGCCTCGTCGGGCATCCCACGGTGCTGTTCCTGGACGAGCCGACCACGGGCCTCGACCCGCGCAGCCGCACCGACCTGTGGGAGGTCGTGCGCGGCCTCATGGCCGACGGCGTCACGGTGCTGCTCACCACCCAGTACCTCCAGGAGGCCGACGAGCTCGCCGACGACATCGTGGTGTTCGACCACGGCCGGGTCATCGCCTCGGGCACGTCCGACGAGCTGAAGGCCACCACCGGCGCGCAGGTCCTGCAGGTCCGTCCCACGGCCGCCCATCACCTGCCCCTCGTGGCCGAGGTCATCGCCGACCTGATCGGCGAGCGGCCCGACCTCACCGGTGGCGAGGCGACCGTCAACATCAAGGACCCGACGGTGGTGCCCGCCGTCGTGCGCCGGCTGGACGATCTCGGGGTCGTCGCCGCCGAGCTCAGCCTGCGCAAGTCCAGCCTCGACGAGGTGTTCCTCGCCCTCACCGGCCACCGCGCCGAAGACCAGACCTCCGCGCGGGAGGCCCCGACGAAGCAGAAGGAAGAGGTGCCGGCGTGACCTCCCTGACCGGAACCGCCCCCCGCGCGGCCGTCCCCGGCCGCATCGGCCCGGCCGCCGGGCTGCGCCACACCATGACGCTCGCCTGGCGCAGCCTGGTACAGATCAAGCACAACCCGATGGAGCTGCTCGACCTGTCGGTCCAGCCCATCATGTTCCTGTTGCTGTTCACCTATGTCTTCGGCGGCGCGATCTCCGGGTCCACCACCGACTACCTGCAGTTCTCGCTGCCCGGCCTGGTCGTGCAGAACATGCTGTTCGCCACGCTGACCACCGCCATCGGGCTCAGCACCGACATCACCAAGGGCGTGTTCGACCGTCTGCGCAGCCTGCCCATCGCGCGGTCGGCGCCGCTGGCGGGCCGCATCGTCGCCGACACCTTGAAGCAGATCTGGGCGTTCGCGTTGTTCCTCGGCCTCGGCGCCATCCTGGGGTTCCGGGTGCAGACGGGCGTGCTGGGCGTGGTCGGGGCGCTGGCGCTGCTGATCGGCTTCGCCCTGGCGATGTCCTGGCTGTCGGTCCTGATCGGCCTGGTCGCGTCCGAGCCGGAGAAGGTGCAGATCGTGGCGTTCTCGGTGATGATGCCGCTGACGTTCACCTCGAACGCGTTCGTCCCCACCAAGACGCTGCCCGAGTGGCTGCAGAAGTGGGTGGACGTGAACCCGGTCACCCACCTGGCGGACGCCGTGCGCGGCCTGCTCAGCGGCGGCCCGGTGGCGACCCACGCGACGATCTCGCTCATCTGGGCCCTCGGCATCGCCCTGGTCTTCATCCCCCTGTCGCTGCGCGCCTTCCGCGCCCGCGCCTGAGACCGGCGGGCGGTGGTCAGGTCTCGGCGAGGGCGAGGGTCTCGTGGTCGGTCATCATGCGGCCGTGCTCGTGGCGGCGGGAGTACTCCTCCCGGCCGAGCACGGCGATCGTCGCGTCGGTGATGCGCACGTGGTCGTACCCGATCACCGCGTCGATGCCGCGGACGCGCGCGGCGGCGCCGAGCAGCGTCGCCGCCCGGCCGGCGTCCCCCTCGCGGACGAGCAGGCCGGCCACGGCGATGAACACCAGCCCGACGGCGGGGCCGTCATGGGTGGTCCGCACGAGCCGCAGGGCCTCGGCGTGCGCGTCGCGGGCCGCCCGCAGGTCGCCCTCCTGCTCGGCGAGCATCCCCATCGACGCGCACAGGACGGCGCGGTAGGGCGTGGGCAGCGGCATCAGCGGGTCGACGGCGAGCCGCCGCGCCTCGTCGTAGAGCCGTCGGGCCAGCGCGTAGTCGCCCTCCTCACGCGCGAGGTCGGCGCGCACACTCTGGACTCCGGACTCCGCCATGCGGTCGCCGGTGGCCCGGCAGATCTCCATCGCCTCGTCGAGCGCGGCCTCGGCGCCGGCCCGATCACCGGACGCGCTGAGGGCCATGGCCAGCCGGATGCGCATGAACGTCGTGTCCTCGACGGCGCCGATCTCGCCGGACAGCGCGAGCGCCTCCCTGATGACCGCGATGGTCGTCGCGTTGTCGCCGCGCAGCGTGCTGGCCTCCGCGAGGGAGCCCATCGCCGCGCTGACGCCCCACCGGTCGCCCACGGCGCGGAACCGCTCGATGGCCGCGCGCGCGTCGTCCTCGCCCTCGGCGATGCGGCCCGCGTTGTAGTGCACGTACACGCGCAGCAGATGCCCCGACGCGACGACCCACGGGTCGGGGTCGTCGAAGAGCTCTGGCATGAAGGCGTCCGGGTCGGGGTCCCCGTCGACGAAGAGCGAGAGCATGGGCTCGGCCAGCGAGATCATCGGATGCCACGGGCGCGGCACCCGCGCCCGCGCGAGGGCCACCGCCCGTTCCAGGACGTCCTTGGCCTCCTGCCAGGAGTTCGTCCCCCCGGCCAGCAGAATGCCGTACACCGTCAGCGCCACCGCCAGCCTGTGCGGGCGCTCATCGGGTTCGCGACGGGCGCCGGAGGCGAGGGCCAGCACCTCTGCGGCGCGCTGCGCGCCCTCGGAGCGGCGGCCGGCCAGGAACCAGTACCAGCCGAGGGCGCCGACCAGGCGCAGGCCGAGGTCGCGGTCCGCGGTGGCGAGGGCGAAGCGCAGCGCGGCCGTCAGGTTGTCGTGCTCGGCGGCCAGCACGGCGAGCCACTCGACCTGCCCGTCCCGGCGCAGCTCCGGTTCCGCAAGCTCGGCCAGCTCGGTGAGGAACCGGGCGTGCGCGAGCGCGACGGCGTGCCGCTCCCCCGATTCCTCGAGGCGATCCGCGGCGTACGCCCGGATCGTCTCCAACATCCGGTACCGCGCGTTCTCGTGGACGACCAGCGACTTGTCGACGAGCCGGCCGAGGACGTCCAGCACCTCCTCGGCCGGCAGCCGTTCGTCCGAGCACACCCGCTCGACCGCCTCCAGCGTCGCCCCGCCCGCGAAGACGGCGAACCTCGCCGCGAGCAGCCGCTCCCGCTCGTCCAGAAGGTCCCAGCTCCACTCGACCACCGCGCGCAGGGTCTGGTGGCGGGGCAAGGCCGTGCGGCTGCCGCCGGTGAGCAGCCGGAAGCGGTCGTCGAGCCGGTCGGCGATCTGCCGGGCGGTCAGGGTGCGCAGCCGGGCGGCGGCCAGCTCGATGGCGAGCGGCATGTCGTCCAGCTCACGGCAGATGCGCGCGACGGCGTCCTCCTCGTCCTCGACGCGGTAGCCCGGCCTGGCCGTCGCGGCGCGGTCGGCGAACAGGCTCCGCGCGTGCGCCTGGCCGAGCGGCCGCACCGGCCACACGAGCTCGCCGGGGACGCCGAGCGGCTCGCGGCTGGTGGCGAGGATGCGAATTCCCGGGCATTCGGACAGAACTCTCTCGGCCAGCGACGCGACGGCCTCCACGAGGTGCTCGCAGTTGTCGAGGATGATGAGCTCCCGCCGCCCGGCGAGCCCCGCCACCAGCCGCCCGGCCGGGTCCACCGGTTCCGGGGTCACCACTCCGGGCGTCCGCACGGACGAGCGGCCGCCGTCGCGCATGCCGAGCGCGACGAGGACGGCCTGCGGCACCCCGCCGGGGTCGCTCACCGGCGCCAGCTCGGCCAGCCACACGCCGTCGGGCATCCGTCCCGCCAGGGTCTCGCCCGATTCGACGGCCAGCCGGGTCTTACCCGCGCCGCCGGGGCCGAGCAGGGTGACGAGCCGGTGGCGCGCGAGCAGCTCCCCGGCGCGCTCGACGTCGTCCTCTCTGCCGACGAAGCTGGTCAGCCGGGCGCGCAGATTGCCCTTCCTGTTCTCCGGCGCCGCGTTGTTCTGGACCGCCCTGTCGTACTCGGGCGCCGCGTTGTAGGGCGCTGTGTCGTGCTCGCGCGCCGCGTTGTTCTCAAGCGCGCCGGACAGGCCGCCAAGGGCGGCTGCGGCCACGGGCGCGGTCTCGCCCGTCTTGGCCCCGGGCCCGCGGGCACCCGCCGCGGCGACGGCCGGTCCACGGGCGGTCCCATTCGTGCCGCCGTCCGAGCCGCGGAGCATGGACAGATGCAGGTCCGACAGTTCGGGCGAGGGGTCGATGCCGAGTTCCTCGGCGAAGGCGGCCCGCGCGGCCTCGTAGGCGGCCAGCGCCTCCACCTGACGCCCCGAGGCGTACAGCGCGCGCATGAGCTGCCCGCGCAGCCGTTCCCTCAGCGGATGGGCGGCGATCAGCGGCACCAGCGCGCCGACCACCTCCTCGTGGCGCCCGAGCAGAAGCCGGGCGTCGACGTGGTCCTCGGTGGCGGACAGGCGCAGCATGTCGAGCCGGGCGATCTCGGCGCCCGCGGCCTCGCATCCGGCGAGGTCGGCGAGGGCGGGTCCGCGCCAGAGCGCCAGCGCGTCCCCGAACAGCCGCGCCGCCTCCCCGGCGTCTCCGCGCGCGAGCGCGGTCCGCCCGGCGGCGGCGAGGCGGGCGAAGCGGTGCGTGTCCACCTGATCCGCCGATATCACCAGACGGTATCCCGCGGTCTCGGCGACGACCGAGTCGCGCCCGAGCGATCCCCGCAACCGTGACACCAGCGCCTGCAACGCGTTGCCGACGCCGCTCGGCGGATCGGCGGGCCAGACCCCGGCGACGAGCGTGTCGAACGGGACCGTCCGTCCGGGGGTGAGCAGCAGCAATGCCAGTAGGGCGCGCAGCCGTCTTCCCCCGATGCGCACCCGGACGCCGTCGTGGCGCACCTCCAGCGGGCCGAGCACGGCATAGCCGGTCCGCGCGCCCGCCGTCGCCCCGTCCATGCATCGATTGTGGCCGATTCGACCGGTCGCCGTGGACGTCCATTCGGGCGATGGGGTCAGCGCACTCCTCAGATCCGCGTAGCATCAGCGGGCATGGGGCAGCCGAGAAATTCCGTGCGCGTTGGGCGCAGGGGACGCGACAGGCGTGTGCTCGTGATCGCGGCCATCGTCGCCGCGGCGTCGGGCTGCGGCATCGTGGGCGGCGGTTCACCGACCGACGGGTCGCTCGACGGGCTCAGCGTCTCCAGCCCGAGGATCCGCGACGGGGCTCCTCTCCCGGCCGACTACTCATGCGCCGGAAAGGTCGGGAAGCCGCCGCTGAGGTGGTCCGGCGTGATCCAGAAGCAGACCAAGTCGATCGCCCTGGTGGTCGACGCCAACAACGCGCAGGGAACGGCGGAGGTGCACTGGGTGGTGTACAACATCGACCCGCTCACCACCGAACTGGCGCCGAACAGTGTCCCGAGGGGCGCCGTGGAAGGGATGACGTCGAGCGGCAAGCCGGGCTATTCGCCCCCGTGCCGCCGTGACGACATCTACCGTTTCAGCGTCTACGCGCTCGACGAGAAGCTCGACCCGAAGAAGGCCACCGGCCTGCGGGAGACGTTGGAGCTGATCGCGCAGCACACCATCTCGCGGGGACGCCTCTCGGCGTCTCACATCGAGTGATGAGGTGCGTACCCCAGGTGATTGTCGATACCGGATCTTCTCGTAGGGTGTGACAACGGTCATAGTGGTCGGACAGAATCAGGTGCAATCCTTGAGCGCAGGTGGTCAAAGGGGGCAGGTCGCGTCGATGGCCGCGCGATCTCACCAGCGCCACTGGAAGGCCATGGCCATGAAGGTGGTGCAATGATTATCGCGGTCATTGTCGGCCTCGTCGCCGTCGTGCTGCTTGTGCTTATGGTCGTGGCGATGGGCATGCGGTCGATGAACCGCCGGGAAAGCAATCTGCCCCCAGAGCGGCTGCGCAAGATGGCCGAGCAGGCCGAGGATCCGAACGCCAAACGCCCGGGGCGGCCCGCCGAGGAGACCTTCTTCGAGAGCTTCCCCGAGGGCTTCGACGCCTTCCAGGAGCCCGAACGCGCGACGGCCCGGCTGCGTCCGGGCAACGGCAAGCCGGGGACGCGTCCCGCCGGCCGGCCCGGGGGACGTTCGGCGCCGCGCGGCAAGCAGAACGCCTCCTCGCGCGGCCGTCGCGGCGTGGACGAGTGGGGCGACGCCGACGACTACGACGACGACTACTGGACGCGCGTCCGTGCGGACGACGGCGCCTTCGGCGGCACCATCGCCGCGCGCATGGGAGCGAGCCGCCCCGACCTCGCCTCTCCGTCCTCCACATCCCCGGCCGCCAAGGCGGCGCCCGCGAAGGACGCCGCGAAGAGCGGCGACGAGGTGGACGCGAACGCGGCCACCATCCAGGCCCCGCTCCCGCCCCGGCCGGCCGGCCTCGCCGGTCAGGGGGACGCGCGGCGCACCACCACCCCCGCCTCCCCGGCTCCGGCCGCTTCCGCCGCCGCATCCGAGCGCACCGCGACCTTCCCCGCCCCCGTCCCGCAGGCCCCCGCGGCCGCGGCGTCCGCCGCCGACGTTCTGGGCGCGCTCGGCACTCCGCAGCCACCCGCCGCACAGCCTTCCGCCGCCGCGCAGCCGCCGGCGCGCACCGGCCGCGGCTCGCGCCCCGACCCGGCCGACCCGCTGGGCGTCAACGACGCGGTACGTCCCAAGCCCCGCCGCCGCGGCGAGTCCGGCGACTCCGGCCGCACCCCCGCGCCCGGGCGCACGCCCGATTCGCGCAGGACCGACTCCCGGCGCACCGGCTCCGGAAGGGCCGCCGAGCCCGGCCGTTCCGGCTCTTCCGGCTCCGGACGCCCGGAATCCGGGCGTCCGGCGGCCGGGCGCTCCGACGCCGGGAACCCGCTCACCACCGGCCCCATGTCCAGCGGCCAGTTCGGCGCGGGGGCCCTCGGCAACGACCCGCTGACGAGCGGGCCCCTGCCGGGCTCCCCGGCGTCCGGCGGTTCCGGGTCACGGCGCCAGCCCTCGGGCTCGTCCTCCGACGGCGCCCGGCGGCGTTCCGGGACGGGTGGTTCCGGCGGTTTCGACCCGGGCCGCTCCTCGACGGGCTCGTACGACACCCCGCGCCCGGCGAGCGCCGACCCGGCCGGCCCGTTTCCCGCCTCGCCGTCGTACAGCGGCCAGGCCGACCCTCTGAGCACCGGAACGGCCGCCCCGGCGGGCGGCTCCTGGCCGTCGCAGCCCGCCTACCAGGCCACCGGCTCCTACGACATCCTCGACGAGCCGGCGACCCCCGCGGCGGGCATGCCCGCCGCGCCGTCCTCGTCCTCCAACGAGAAGTGGAGCACGGCGGACTACCAACTGCCCTCCTACGACGGGTACGCCGCCCGCGGCGAGACCTACACGCCCGACCCCGCCTACCCGGCGGCCACGCCGTCGGCGCCGACGGCGCCGACGTACGAGGTGCGTCCCGGCTGGGCGACCATCGACGACTCCGACACGGTGACCGGCCCCGCGCCCTCACGCGCCGCGTCGGCGTACGAGACGCCCGCCGCGCGGGACCTGCCGGGCGGCGGGCGGGGCGACGAGCGGCCGTCCGGCGGTCAGGGCTACGGCGGGTACGGCGCGGGCTCCTCCACCGGGTCGGCCGCGGTGTCGTCGTCCTGGGCGCCGCCGCGCGAGAACACCGGCGGAAGCTGGCCGTCCTACGGCGAGCTCTACGGCAACGGCGAGGAGCAGCCGACGCAGTCGAAGGCGTCCCCGTCCCAGGGCGGTCACCACCGCCCGGCCGACACCGACTATCCGGACTATTACCGCTGATCACCCAGAATTCCACCGGCACTTGTAAAACGCGCCCGGCAAAGGCTTAATCAATCGGCCGTCGCGACGTATGGTCGGCTCATGACCGGGGACACGCAAAGTAGCCGAACGACGACCGAGCGTCTCATCTCCATGCTGCGGCACGACCTTCCCGCCTCACTGGTGGTGTTCCTCGTGGCGGTGCCGCTCTCGCTCGGCATCGCCGTGACGTCCGGGGCCCCGCTCGTCGCGGGCCTGGTCGCCGCCGTGGTCGGCGGCCTGGTGGCGGGCGCCCTCGGCGGTTCTGTGGTCCAGGTGAGCGGACCGGCGGCCGGGCTCGCGCTGGTGGTGGCGGAGCTCGTGCGCACGTACGGCTGGCGCGCCACCTGCATGATCACCCTGATGGCGGGTGTACTGCAGATCGTGCTGGGCGCGTTCAAGGTGGCGAGGACGGCGCTCGCCGTCTCGCCCGCGGTGGTCCACGGCATGCTGGCCGGCGTGGGCGTGGTGATCGCCCTGTCCCAGTTGCACGTGGTGCTCGGCGGACAGCCGCAGAACTCCGCGATCGAGAACATCCTGGAGCTGCCGAAGCAGATCGCCGACAACCACAGCCACGCGGTGGCGGCCGGGGTGCTGACCATCGCGGTGCTGCTGCTGTGGCCGCGACTGCCGAAGGTCCGGGCGATCCCCGCCCCGCTGGCGGCGCTGACGTGCGCGGCGCTGACCGCCGGGCTGCTCGGCTGGGACGTCGCCCGCGCCGATCTGTCCAAGGGGTTCAGCGAGTGGGCGACCCCGGTGCTGCCGTCCGGCGACTGGCACGGCATCGCGGGCGCCGTCCTGCTCGTGGCGCTGCTCGCCGGGGTCGAGTCGCTGCTGTGCTCGGTCGCGGCCGACCATCTGCACGACGGCCCGCGCACCGACCTGGACCGCGAGCTCACCGGCCAGGGCGTCGCGAACCTGGTCTCCGGGGCGCTCGGCGGCCTGCCGGTCGCGGGGGTCGTCGTCCGCACGACCACGAACGTCCGGGCGGGGGCGCGCAGCCGCTGGTCCGCGATCCTGCACGGCGTGTGGGTGCTCGTGTTCGCGGTCGGCTTCGGCTGGACGGTGATGCTGATTCCGCTGGAGGCGCTGGCCGCGCTGCTGGTCTTCATCGGCGTGCGCATGGTGAACCTCGGCACTATGCGCGGGCTGCACGGGCACGGTGAGCTGCCGATATACGTGCTCACGATGGGCGCCGTCATCGTGGTCGGCCTGGCCGAGGGGGTGCTGCTGGGCCTCGGCCTGGCCGCGCTGTTCGCGCTGCGCCGCCTGACCAAGGTGTGGGTCCACGTGTCGCTGGAGCCGGACGACCGCTGGCACGTCGTGGTGACCGGCTCGCTGACCTTCGTGGGCGTGCCGCGCCTGACCGACAGCCTGCGGGCGATCCCGGCCGGGGCCACGGTCGACCTCGACCTGAACGTCGACTTCATGGACAACGCCGCGTTCGAGGCGCTGCACGGCTGGCGCCTGGAGCACGAGCGCGCCGGGGGCACGGTGGCGATCGACGAGATGCACGACGAGTGGTACACCTCCGCCACGAAGGGCACCCGGGCCTCCTCGGCGAAGACGCCGCCGAAGGCACCGGACCGGTGGTGGCTCCCCCGGGCGTACCGGCGCGGCGGCCCGCTGTCGGCGATCCCGGTCAAGCACGCGGGGGCGTGGGTGCCCTCCCGGACCGAGCAGGCGGTGCCCGATCTGCTGGCGGGCGCGAACGACTTCCAGCGGCGCACGGCCCCGCTGGTGCGGCCGTTCCTCACCCGCATGGCCCGCGCGCAGGATCCGTCCCACCTGTTCATCGCGTGCGCCGACTCGCGGGTGGTGCCCAACCTGATCACCGCCAGCGGCCCCGGCGACCTGTTCACGGTGCGCAACGTCGGCAACCTCGTGCCCCGCTACGGCGCGGCCTCCCCGGACGACTCGGTGCTGGGGGCGATCGAGTACGCCACCACCGCGCTGAACGTCCGGACCATCACGGTGTGCGGGCATTCGGGGTGCGGGGCGATGGCGGCCCTGCTCAGCGCCGGGGAGCAGATCGACGGGCTGCCGGGGCTGAATCGCTGGCTGCGGCACGGCGACCACACGCTGGCGCGGTACATCCTGTCCGATCCCGCCGGCGAGGACGAGGGGCCGCTCGACCGCCTGTGCCGGGTGAACGTCGCCCAGCAGCTCGACAACCTGCGCACCCATCCGAAGGTCGCGCGCCTGGAGGTGGAGGGGCGGCTGGAGCTCGTGGGCCTGTACTTCGACATCGGCGCCGCCCGCGTGCACGTGCTGGAGCCCGGCGGCTTCACCCCGGTGTCGAGCCACGCCGCCGTCAGCCTCCCCGCCCCTGGGGCCGCGCCGCCCAGAGGCTGACCGGCGACACGCCCGCCGGGGTGACCGGCGGGGGTCCGCGGGTGTGACCGTCCGGGCGCCCACGGGTGCGACCGGCCGGCGTCCGCGGGCGTGACCGGCCAGGTGCCCGCGGGCCGTGTCGCCGGGTGACGGGCGCGAGCGTCCGCTGTGGGCGGATCCGCTCAATGTGAAACCCTCGGCCGTGCGGACCGTCCGCCACCACAGTTGTCGCATGAGAATTCTGGTGATCGGCGGGTCGGTGTTCCTTGGCCGGGCCATCGTCGAGGAGGCCCTGCGACGGGGCTACGAGGTGACCACGTTCAATCGGGGCAAATCAGGTGAGGACGTGCCGGGCGTCACGGCCGTGCGCGGCGACCGCGAGGTGGACGCCGACCTCGCCGCGCTGGCCGAAGGCCGCGAATGGGACGCGATCGTCGACGTGTGCGGATTCACCCCGCGCGTCGTCGCCGCCTCCGCCCGCGCCCTGTCCGACCACGCGGCGACGTACGCGTACATTTCCAGCATCTCGGCGGTCTCCACCTGGCCGGCCGAGCACGTCGACGAGTCCGCGCCGCTGTGGGAGTGCTCGCCCGACGCCGGTCCCGAGGACGGCGACTACGGCACCCTGAAGGCCGGCTGCGAGCGCGCGGTCGAGCGCTATTTCGAGGGGAACGCCCTGATCCTCCAGCCGGGGCTGATCCTCGGGCCGTGGGAGAACGTCGGCCGGCTCCCGTCGTGGCTGCGCCGTATCTCCCGGGGAGGCCGGGTCGTGGCCCCGGGCGACCCGGAGCTGCCGATGCAGCTCATCGACGCCCGCGACATCGCGGCGTTCACCCTCGACCAGGCCGTCAAGGGCACGGGCGACCGGTTCATGCTCACCGGGCCCGCCGGCAACACCACGTTCGGCAGGTGGCTGGCCGACTGCGTGGAGGTCACCGGATCGGACGCCGAGCTGGTCTGGGTGGACGACCGATTCCTGGTGGACCACGAGGTCGAGCCATGGACCGAACTGCCCCTGTGGATGCCGATCGGCGCCGGGGAGGCCGGCGTGTGGGGCGTCATGACGGGCAAGGCCGAGGCGGCGGGCCTGCGGTGCCGCCCGGTGAGCGAGACCGTCCGCGACACGTGGGACTGGCTGAAGGACCGCGACCACGCCGCCCTGGAGGAACGGCTGCCCCACTGGCGGCGGCACGGCCTCGCGCCGGACAAGGAGGCCCGCATCCTCAGCGACTGGGACGCGCGCTGACCTCCCGCGGGCGCGGCCCGTCGCCCCCGCGGTCGTGAACCGTCTCGCGGACGGGCTCACCCGGGGCGAAGATCGCGTGGGTGAGGCCGTCGGCCATCGTCAGGTGTCTCAGCGAGAACCACGGCACGCGCGTCCGAGACGAACCGAGCCAGATCTACGGCAGGCGCGTCCGGGACGAACCGCCCGCCGATCCGGCCACGTGAGCCACGGGGTGATCGCGGCGGACCGCCCTCGTACCCTCCCCAAGAAGATCGCCGGGTGTTAACGTCGGCGACGTGGCAGACCCCCGGAGCACCAGCGGTGCCGACGACCACGCGTCCCCCGCGGCCCATCCGGCTCCCCGGCCGGACATGTCGACGATCAGGACGCTACGCCCGCAGGACTACAACGAGGTGCTGTACGTCGGGCACTTCTACCGCAAGGGGCAGCCGGTCGTCATGGACCTGACCGGCCTGTCGGACGCGGACGCCAAGCCGCTGGTCGACTTCGCCGCCGGGCTGGTCTTCGGCCGCCAGGGCGACATGGACCGCATCGCTCACAAGGTCTTCCTGCTGGTCCCGCCCGGGGTGGTCATCAACGGCTGAGCCGCCGTCCGGGTCCGGCAACGGCGGTGCCGTGCCCCGGGACGGTCCCCGCGGCACGGCACGCGTCGTCTCTCCGTGAGCCCTGGTGCGGCTAGAGCGGCGGAGTGACATCGGAGAACGGGGGGCAGCCGGGCCAGGAGACGTTCACGCTCAGCGTGCAGGTCGTCTGGCGCAGGAGGCCGTTCCGGGTGCGCACCGTGACGGTCAGCAGATTGGCCGACGGGTTCGCGGCGAGGGTGACGTCGGCGGCGTTGACCGGGTAGTTGGGCAGGGCGAAGTGGAACCCAGCGTGAACGCCAAGGCGGAGAACCTCCGCCCCCCATTCTTCTCAAGCCGCTTGACCCCGGTCGGCACGGCATGCACCCTCAAGGTGGCGATTCGCGACCCTCGGAGGTGCAATCTCATGCAATCCCCCGGCACCAGCGACAACCTGCGGCTTACCTTCTACTGCAAGGACCCCGACTCCAAGACCAAGGACGATTGCCCCAGCTTCTATCTCACCGATCGAGGAAGCTGGGTGGTGCAGGGCAACCGCCAGGGCGAGAGCGTCGCGGTCCAGCTTCACGCTCTGCGGGACGACGAGACGTTCGTGGAGATCCCGGAGGCGCTGGCCGAGCGGTTCGTGCACATGTATGTCGAGGAGCGCTATGGAATTGATCTCGGTCAAGCAGCGGTCCGAGCTGCTCAGGGACGTGCGCGAGACCCTCAAGCTTGAGCAACGCGACTTCTACGCCGTAGACGCATGCCACCCTTCACGGCCTGCCGCTCGAAGGCGTGGAGGAGGCCGTCCAAGCCCGGCTGGAGCGCCAATACCTGGTGACCGGCGGCACCGCCCACATGTTCAGCTTCGTCGTGGAGGCCGCCGTTCTGACCTACGCCTTCGGCGACATGGCCGCCATGAACGAACAGTTCGACTTTCTGGAACATGTCACTCGTCTGCCCAACGTCGCATTGGGGGTCATCCCTCCCGGCTTCCGCAAGCTCTGGGGCGGCGAGTGCTTCTACATGTTCGATTCCTCCCTCGTGCGCAGCGAGCTGTGGACCGGCCGTTTCCAGACGACACGGGCCGAGGACATCGCGTTCTTCCTCAAGGCGTTCACGGCCCTTCAGGGGCAGGCCGTCTACGGGGACGAAGCGCGGGCCCTCATCGAGCAGGCGCGCGACCTTCTGCAATCTCGTGAAATCTCCTAGCCCCTGTTCCAAGCCCTCGCCACCCTGAGGTTATGACCTCCGCAGCCGCCGAGACCGCCAGCACACGTAAGATCACCGCCGACACCGCCCAGTTCCACGAGCGGCGCCTGCGAGAGGTGATCCCGCACCTGCCTCCAGGCTGTCGATATCTCATCGTGTCGTCCATCCGGTGGGAGATGACCGGGGGCAGCCCCAGGCCGCAGACCCACTTAGAACCGGAGCTGAACGTCCGCGACCACCAGGGCAGGTGGCGGACCACCATCCTCGTCTCCGGTGACGAGTTCGCTGTGCGGCTGCCAGGGAGCACCGTCTACGTCCAGCGGGTGGAGCAGGCGGCACTCTTGGCCGGGCGGTCATGAGCAATCAGGGACTGGCAACCTCCCTCCGCGCCTTTCCCCGCGGGGAGATCACCGGGAGCGGTGTCCTCGGTTCCTTGATCGCCTTACGTCGTTGTTCCCACGTCCGGCAAGGCAAGGCAAGCGTGCACTGCGCTTCCAGCCTCCAAGGGCTACGGCTGGCTCTAGAGGCCGAAGAACGAGGTCAGCCGACTGCACAAACGGCCGGCCGACGGCCCGGCGGCCATCTCCGCAAGGTCAGTTGAACCCCCACGAGAAAGGTTCACCATGTCCCAGACCATGACCGAGCTAGACCTGATCACCCACTCCCCGGACGGCGAGTCACGCGGGCTGATCTTCCGCGTCGGCGACGTCTTCCCGATGCTGCCGACCCGGCACATCCTGTCCGCTCCGGCCACCCCTGCCCGACGCCCGGCCATGGGGGCTGCGCTTCCTCGTCCTGCCCCCGATCACGGCGGGCGCACACGAGGGACAGACCCGGCCCACCAGCGCCAGCAATCCGGACGGTACCGCCCCGGAAGAGGTCGGCACGGACTGAGACGAGGCTCCATGTCACACACCGTGCTGATCGTCACCGATGAAACCGACATCGTCGCCCAGAGGATCGCCGCTGAGCTGACCGGACGAGGCGTCCCGGTGTCCACTGTCGATACCTCCGACTTCCCGGGGGCCGTCAGCATGTCGGCCACCATCGACGCCGGCTCCTGCGGCTGGGCCGGAACCCTGAACGGGCCCCGGGCTACCGTGCTGGACCTGGCGGAAGTGGGGGCTGTCTACTGGCGGCGGCCGACCCAGTTCGCCCTGGACGAGCGCATGTCCAGCCCCGAACGAGCTTTCGCCTACGGAGAGGCTCGGCGCGGCTTCGGCGGCGTCCTGATCGCCCTGGGAATGGGCGGCTGCCTGTGGGTCAATGACCCGGTGGCCGCGATGCGCTGCGAGTACAAGCCCGTCCAGCTCACCACGGCCGCCCAGTCCGGCCTGACCATCCCCAAGACCCTGATCACCTCCGATCCCCAGGCTGCGCACGCCTGGGCCAAGGACCTGGACCGGCCGATCGTCTACAAGCCCATGAACGGCGTTTGGCACGCCGACGAGGGACGTATCCGCGCCCTGTACACCTCACCCGTCACCGCCCCTGAAAGCCTGCTCGACCCGGCGCTGAGCCTGACCGCGCACCTGTTCCAAGAGCAGATCAGCAAGGGCTTCGAGGCACGGACCGTCATCGTCGGCTCCCGCGTCTTCACCGTGCGCATCGACTCCAGCAGCGAACAGGGCCGAACCGACTGGCGCAGCGACTATGACTCCCTCACCTACCAGGCGATCGAGCTGCCCGCCGAGATCAGCACGGCCCTGGTCGAGCTGCATCGACGCCTCGGCCTGGTCTACGGGGCGGCCGACCTGATCTGCGACACCTCCGGGGAGTGGATTTTCCTGGAGACCAACCAACGCGGGGAATGGTTCTGGTTGGCTGACGAAACCGGCCTGCCGATCGCCGTGGCGCTGGCCGACCTCCTGGAGAAGGGACCCGCGTGGACAAGTTGAGCGCACCCGACACGGCCGCCGTCAAGGAGATGGCGCAGCGCCTGGCCGACGACCTTCGCAGCCGAGGGCGGTTGACGGATGAGCGGTGGGCCGAGGCGTTGGAGAAGGTTCCGCGCCACCTGTTCACGCCCATGGCGGCCTGGGCCAAGCCGGACCGCTGGCAAGACGTCGGCCACCGCATCGACATCGCCACGGACGCGGCGGCCTGGTGGCAGGCCGTCTACTCCGACGCGGCCATCATCATCCAGGCCAACGACGGCGCCACGGACCCGGCTGAGGGAGGTGGCCGGTCCAGTTCCTCGGTGTCAGCCCCGGGTGTGGTCTTCCCCTTCTTGGAGCTGCTGGCACCGCGCGAGGGTGACCGGATTCTGGAGATCGGCACCGGATCAGGCTGGACGGCCTCCCTGCTGTCGTGGTGGGTCGGAGCCGACGACGTCACGTCCATCGAGATCGACCCCGCCGTAGCGGCAGGAGCGGCGGCCAACATCGAAGCGGCCGGGTTCGCTCCACACCTGGTCGTCGGCGACGGGCTGAAGGGCTGCCCCGAGCGGGCGCCGTTCGATCGCGTCCACGTAACGGCGGGCGTGGCCGACATTCCCGCTGCCTGGATCGAGCAGACCCGGCCCGGGGGCGTGATCGTGCTCCCCTGGCACCCGGGCGGCGCGACCGGCCACAAGCTGCGGGTCACGGTGGTCGACGATTCCACGGCTGCTGGATCCTTCCACGGCCGGGCCAACTACATGATGGTGCGGTCCCAGAGGAGCGACCATGTGTGGAACTCCCACCACAGCGAGGATGCCGAGGCGAGCGTGACCCGGCTGCATCCACGCACCGTCGTCACGGCCGATCTGGGGGCGCACCTGGCCAGCATCGCCCTGGCTCCTGGCGTCGACTGGCTGGTGGTCAGCGAGCCGGACGGGTACTCGCTGCTGTTGCAGGAGGCGGGGAACCCGGAGGGCTCGTGGGCGGCCTGCGACGCGGTACCGGGAGCCGATGACTTCCAGGTCACCCAATACGGCTCACGCCGCCTGTGGGACGAGGTCGCCGACGCCTACCTCAAGTGGCTGTCCTGGGGCAGCCCGGCGGCCGACCGATTCGGGCTCACGATCCAGGACGACGGCACCCGCATGTGGCTGGATCGGCCGGGCGACATGTGGTCTCTGCCCTAGACGCTCCTGGGGTTCTCTGTACTGATCGCGACGGCATCCGACCAGTGCAGAGCCCCGGGCTAGCGCTAGCGGACTCACCCACCAGCTGCGCAGCATCCAGGCCATCCGCCACGACTACGAACGCTCCGGCGGACGATCCATCTGACGCGACCGGACCGGCACCACCACATCAACACGACACCAAAAAGGACTTCGAGGGACTTCGTGACCGACCAGCGACACGCCGCCATCACCGACGACCAGCGGGCCGACGCCCTGACCATCTGGGACTTCCACCAGATGCACCATCAGGCCCGCCCTTGCTCGGCGGCCATCGGCCTGGGCAGCCACGACCTCGGCGTGGCGGCGCTGGCCGCCCATCTGTTCCACGCGGGCCTGTTTCCGATCTTGGTGTTCTCCGGCGCCAACAGCCCCACCACCGCAGCCCGGTTCCCCCGCGGCGAGGCCGTCCACTTCGCCGAGCACGCCATCGGCCTCGGCGTCCCCGAATCCGCGATCATCGTCGAACCCCGGGCCGCCAGCACCGGCCAGAACATCGACTACTCCCGGCAGGCGCTCACCGAGGCCGGGATCGAGGCCGACTCGGTGCTGCTGATCTCCAAGCCGTATATGGAGCGGCGGGCATACGCGACCGCCCGCAAGGTCTGGCCGCAGGTGGAGGCCGTGTGCGCGTCCGAACCGCTCACCTTCGCCGACTACCTCAAGTCGATCGGCGACGACAAGCTCGTCATCGACATGCTCGTTGGTGACCTCCAGCGGGTCATCCAATACCCGGCGCTCGGGTTCGCCGTCGCCCAGGACGTGCCCGAAAAGGTGGGGGCGGCCTATCGGCGTCTGCTGGAGGCGGGGTTCGACAGCCGCCTGCTCAGGAGCTGATCGCGGTGGCCGCCGTGCGCGGTGGTCTGAGGCGGGGGGTATGTGAGCAGGTACGCACGAGGCCGCGGCGCGGGTGACTCGGCGAGGACCCCTGCCCCCATCCCGGGGTCCGCCCCTCACGGGGTCGCCGGGTCGAAAAAAGAACGACCGATCGTTCGTATTTCGTGCTAACGTTTCCGCCATGCCGGACGGACGGAGGCTGCGTGGTCAGCGCAGCCGTGAAGCGATCCTCGACCAGGCCGTCTCCCTGGCCTCCGTCGACGGGCTCGGCGGGCTCTCCCTGGGGCGCCTGGCCGAGGCCGCCGGCGTCAGCAAGTCGGGGTTCTTCGCCCACTGGCGCGACAAGGAGCAACTGCAGCTCGACTGCGTCGACCGGGCCCGCCGCCTCTGGCAGGACCGCGTGATCGCCCCGACGGCCACCGCCCCCAAGGGCCTCAGACGGCTGTTCGCCCTCCACGAGGCCCGCCTCGCCTTCTACACCGACGGCGTCCTGCCCGGCGGCTGCTTCTTCTTCGTCGCCCAGGTGGAGTTCGACGACCGTCCCGGCCCGGTCAGGGACGCCGTCGCCGCCGCCATGGCCGACTGGCTCGGTTACCTCGAACGCCGCGTCCAGGACGCCGTCGACCTCGGGGAACTGACCGCCGACCCGGCGCAGCTCGCGTACGAGATCGACGCGCTGGGCGAGGCCGCCGTGACCCACGCCCGGCTGCGCGACGCCGACGCCGCCTACCGCCACGCCCGCAGAGCCGTCCTCGACCGGTTGCGCGCGCTCGCCACCGACCCCTCGATCCTCCCGGAGGACTGACCGTGTCCCACACCCGTCCCGTCCAGGTCCACTTCGACGACCTCGACGCCATGGGCCTGCTGCACAACGCCCGTTACGGCGTGCTCGTCGAACGCGCGATCGGCGCCTTCTGGGCCGAGCTCGGCTGGCACTACGACCCGGCCCTGTCCCGCTTCAAGGACGTCTTCCTCGCCGTCCGCGAGTTCCAGATCACCTACCACGTGCCGATCAAGGGCGTGGGCGAGCCGCTGGTGCACTTCTGGCTGGAGCACATGGGCACGAGCAGCGGCGTCTACGGCTTCCGCGTCCTGTCCCCCGACGGCCGGACCATCCACGCCGAAGGCCGCCGCGTGAACGTCAACCTGGACCCCGCAACGATGCGCCCGACCCCGTTCACCGAAGAAATGCGCACCGCCGCCGAGCCCCTGCTCCCCACTCCTTGACCCAAAGCGCGCACCACCTGTCCGAAACCGGCCTGGAACCAGCCACCGTGAAGTCGCTCGAGCGAACCGAATCTTGAATGAAGATTGGTTGCATCGACCTTCCTTGTTGACGATGTCAATGTATTGATCTCTTGGGCGGCTTACCGTCGCGTGTACTGTTACTCCCATGAACGCCGATTCCCGGTCCGGCCCCGATTCCCTGGTCTCAGCTGCGGAGATCGCGAGACTGGCCGGGGTGACACGGGCCGCGGTCTCCAACTGGCGCAAGCGGCATGCCGACTTCCCTACGCCGGCCGGCGGCGGAGCGGGCACCGCCCTGTTCGCCCTGCCCGAGGTTCACGCCTGGCTGGACCGGCACCGCAAGGGTGACGACGTCTCCGGCGAGGTGCTCGTCTGGCAGGCTCTGCGCGGCGCGTACGGCGACGACATGGCGCGCGGCCTCGCCGACGTCTCCGAACTGTTCACCACCGGATCCTCCGAGGCCCTGGACAACGGACTCCGGTCGCTGGTGGAAGATCTGGCCGCCCAGAGCTCACCGGCCGAAGTCGTCGCGGGCCTCACGGAACGCTTCATCGACTCGGCGGGCCGGGCGGGCTCGGAGCAGGTGCCGACCCCTCGCCTGACCCGTGCGGTGAGACACTTCGCGGGCGCGGTGAGCGGCACCGTCTTCGACCCAGCCTGTGGAATCGGATCCCTGCTCCTCGCGCTAGGGGAAGGCCCCGGGGCCGTCCTGGCCGGGCAGGATGTCGATCCGTCGGCCGCCCGGCTCGCCGAGGCACGTGCGGGGCTCGCCGGGCGGACGGACGTGACGATCAGGGTGGGCGACTCCCTGCGCGAAGACCGCTGGCCGGAACTCCAAGCGGCACTCGTGGTGTGCGACCCGCCCGCGAACGTACCCGACTGGGGGCGCGAAGACCTGTTACTCGACGCCCGCTGGCAACTCGGCGTTCCCACCCGGGCGGAGAGCGAGCTCGCCTGGCTGCAGCACTGTTACGCGCACCTCGCACCCGGCGGCCGGGCGATCCTCGTGATGCCCGCCTCCGTCGCCTACCGCAACGCCGCCCGCCGGATCCGCGCCGAGCTCGTACGGCGCGGCATCCTCACCCAGCTCGTCGCGCTGCCCGCCGGAATGGTCGCGGCACATGCCCAGTCCGTGCATCTGTGGCTGTTAAGACGCCCTTCCTCCCCTGACGACGACGCGGTGTCCTCCGTCCGCATGGTCGACCTTACGGCCAACGACCCGGAAGGGCCGTTCGAACCCACCGCGGACCAGGTCGTGGACGTACCACTGATCGATCTGCTCGACGAGACGGTGGATCTCACCCCGACGCCTCACGTCGTGGCATGCCGCACCGACCATCTGGCGGAGTACCTGTCCACGCGTGAGGCCCTGGTGAGCCGGCTCCACGAGCTGCTGAGCCTGTTGCCGCCTCTCACCTCCGGACCCGGCTCCCTCGACGGCGTCGCCGTCAAGGTGGCCGAACTGGCCCGCGCCGGACTCGTCGAGGTCACCGAAGGGGAAGTCGTCTCCACGAGCGACCAGCTCGACACCGACTATCTGCACGGCTTCCTGCGCGGCGCCGCGAACACCCGGCGCGCCACGAGCGCCAGCGGTAGTTTCCGCGCCGACGTTCGCGGCTCGCGCGTTCCCCGGATGAGCATCGACGACCAGCGGCTGTACGGCGCCGCCTTCCGCGCCCTCGAAGAGTTCGAGCGGCGCGTGAAGGAGCTCACGGAGCTGAGTGACCGTGCCGCCTCGCTGGCGCGCGACGGCCTCACCGGTGGCACCCTGAGGCCCGAGACCGGGCGGTGAGAGGCGACCGCCCGGCGACATCGTGGTCAGTCCCGGTACGGCTCGTGGGCGCCCGGCGGACAGGACGGGTCGCACAGTACGTCGACCCAGACATCGGTGACGGGCGCGGTGATCCGCTCGACGACGGCGGCCGGGATCATGTCGTCTGTGACATCGGCCCAGATCGCGCGTACGGCGGCGGCCAGCGTGACGATAGGGGTGCCGCACCGCGCGCAGACGCGGACGTCATCGGGCATGTCCAGAACGGACAGCGTGCCGCTCACCGGGATCTCCACTCCGCGCAGACGAACCATACGGTCTTGCCCTCCTGCGCAGGCTCGACGCCCCACCGGTCGGCACAGGCCGCGACGATCGTCAGCCCACGGCCGTGCTCCTCGCCAGAACAGGCCGGGAGCGGAGTCGGCCACATGGCGCCGTGGTCGGTGACCTCCCCGCGCACGATCCGCCCGTGCCGGTGCAGGGATAGGGTGATCGGCGCCCTGCCGTGGACGAGCGCGTTGCCAACCAGCTCGGACACGACCACGGTCACGTCCTCCACCAGGGCGGACATGCCCCAGGCGGTCAGGACTTCACGTGCGAGCCGACGCGCCGTGCCGGCCGCTCTGAGATCGGCGGCCAGATCCCAGCACGCCTCAAGGGCATCGTGAGGTGTCTTCATGAGTTCTCCAGCGGAGCGAGACCGAACAGTGGGGACCGCGCATACCGCACGCGGGTTCAGAAGCGAAGCCGGAAGCCGACGATCCGCGGCTACGTCTCGTTACGGTGCGCTCACGCACCGCGTTCATTGCCGCGACCTATGATGTGGCCTGCACCGAGCGCAATGCAACTCTCAATCTGAAACTCGACCGTTATGTCTTCTCTCGCACCGAGTTGCTCTACGATCGCGACATCCCTACGCAGCGGAGGTAAGTGATGACATACAGTGGCCGGAGTCCGACAGTGCGCCGCCGACGGTTGGCTTCCGAGCTGCGACGCCTACGCGAGAGCGCAGGTCTGACCATGGAGGAGGCCGCTCAGTCGCTGGACATGTCGCGCGCCACGATCTCACGCCTCGAAGCGGGCAAAACAGCCAGACCACGGCCTCGCGACATTCGAGACATGCTCGACCTGTACGAGGTGGAAGTCACTCAGCGAGAGGCCCTCATGGATCTCGCCCGAGGCGCTCGCGAGCGAGGATGGTGGGAGCAGTACAAAGGCGTCTTCACCGGCGCCTACGTAGGGCTCGAAGCGGAGGCGTCCTCGATCAACACCTTCGAGCCCCTCGTGATCCCCGGTCTGATGCAGACTGCCGCGTACGCTGCCGAGCTGACTCGGACCTCACTGGTCCGCGATCCGGCCGAGATCGACAAACACGTGGAAGCGAGGATGCGGCGACAGGAGATTCTGCGGCGTCCGATTCCGCCCCGCTACTGGGCGGTCATCGACGAGGCGGCTCTTCTACGACCGGTCGGCGACGCCGAGGTGATGCACGGCCAACTCCGCAAGTTGATCGACACACATCCACTTGAACACGTGACCATCCAGGTGATGCCGATGTCAGCCGGGCCGCACATCGGTTTATGGGGCCAGTTCGTTATTCTCGGATTTCCCGACCCCGCTGACCGAAACGTCGTCTACGTCGAAACCCCTACGGACGGCCTCTACCTCGAAGAGCCCGAGCATCTCGAACGGTATACCCTGATGATGCAGCGCCTCGTCGCCGACGCACTGGGAGCTGACGCATCAATCGCCTACCTGTCCAAGCTTATCGACCGGTTGTGAGGCACCGATGGACCTGTCCGGCGCCGAATGGCGTAGGAGCACCCTCAGCCAAGGTGGCGGCAACAACTGCGTGGAGGTCGCCCAAAACCTTCCCCGCATCGTCGCGGTGCGTGACTCCAAGGCCACCGACGGATCACGTCTGATCTTCACTCAATTAGAGTGGTCAGATTTCATCATCGCCATAAAGAATGGCGGATTCGACCAATAGACACCTGTCGAAGGTGGAAAATCATGGACCTTGCCCATTCTGAGCTCAACTGGCGAAAATCCTCCCTCAGCTCAGCAGAGGGACAGAATTGTGTTGAGGTCGCGGCGCGCCCCGACGGAGGCCAGGCCGTACGGGACTCCAAGAACCCCGGCGGCCCGATCCTGACGTTCACCCCGGGCGGATGGAACGCCTTCATCAGGGGTGTCAAGGGTGGCGAGTTCGGCTGACGGTCACCCGCGGTACGGGTGCGACGGCGGCGAGCCGCTGGGCCAAGGCTTCCATCTCGGCGAGCAGCCCGGCCGGTGACTGGTCGAGTTCGAGTGCGTGCTGGTGAATGGTGATGCGCGCGTGCCGGATACGGTGGGCGGCGTGCGGGGCGTTCCCCTTGGCGTAGACGAGGTGCCCTTCCGGCAGGTTGAGCGCGGTGCAGTAGGCGAGCATCTGGTAGAGGTCGGCGTCCGGGAAGCCCTTGGGTTTCCCGGCCTTGTACTTGGCGTCGGCCACGGCGAGTGGAGTGCCGTCGTCGGCGTACCACACGAGGTCGGGAACCATCCGGATCGCGTGACGTTCGTCGAGGTGGTGGGTGGCCTGAAGGACACAGTGGCCGCCGCTGCCCGTGAGGGCATCGCGCACGGCGACGGTGACGAAGTCCTCGAAGACCCCGGCCACGTCGAAGAGGAAGCCGTTCACGGTGACGTGGGGATGGGCAGGTTGGGCTGGATCTGCTCGACGGGCTCGCGAGAGCCCTCCGGTGGAGCACGGTGCGCATCTGTCGTCGGTGATGACCGGCGGTCAGCCACTGCCTGCTCTTGCGGGCAGCGGTGTCGAGCCCTTCGAGCGTCGACTCCCGGATGTTCTCGCGCGAGGTAGTGGAACCGCGTAACCGGCTGCTGAACATCGCGGTGGGGGTGGTCGTGAGGGGCTAATGTCGGAGGCCGCATTTATGGTGCTGTTGACGATGGCGCACCCAGATCCGTCCGGGCACTGCCGCCAAGACCTGGAGAATGACGTGCACTTTTTCGATGCCGCAGACGTTCCGGAGACAGATCACTGGGAAGCGTGGCTCGCCTACGCGGATCTGCTGACCGGGGCGGGTGATCTCCGAGGTGAGGCGATCCGGCTGGAGCACCACTGTGAGATCGGGGATGGGGATCCAGCCCGGCTGGCCGCGGCGTACGCGGAGGTGGAGCGGCAGTGGGGGCTGGACGGGCTGCGGGAGGACGGCTCGTGGCGGCTCACCTGGTCCCGCGGCTTCATTGACGAGGCATGCTTCCGCCTGGCCAAGGACACACAGCCGCAACGCCGAGAACTGGTGGAACGGCTCCTGACAGATCACCCACGCACCGCGACCGTCGACCTGACCGACCCTGAACAGTGGGAAGGCGCACTGATCGACGTCCTGCTCTCCCACCCCGCCGCCCACCGACTGCGCGCCCTCGAACTGCACCTCACCGACTACCACCGCTCTGCCGAGCACTCCGCGATCTCACTTGCCGGCCGGCGACGCCCCCGTCTGGAGCGCATGTACTTCGGCTACGACTTCGAATACCTCTACGAAGACAGTGAGGGATCGACGGGTAACCGGATCAACCCCCTGGACTACCATCACAAAGGACTTGTTCAGGCCGATGTGTGGGACTCGCTTCCCGCCCTGCGCACACTGGAGCTCGAAGGCGCGTTCCTGTTTCACTTCGTGAAGCACGACAGCCTGACCCGACTGCGGGCGCGGGGCCCTGTCATCTCCGACGGCTCAATTTTCGATTTCGGATGGACTACCGGCCTGCAGTCATTGGAAGTTGAAATCGGTAGTGACGTTTTCGGTTGCCTCTGCCCGGTTGAGCAGCTCGACGAGCTCAAGGCCTCCAAGTACCCCAACCTCGAAAACCTCGACCTCAGCGAGGCGGAATTCGATGACACCTCGTATGAGGTGGTTTCAGCCCTCGCCGATTCCTCGGTCCTTCCTCTGCTCAGGTCTCTGTCCATCCGTGACCTGACGATCAGCCAGATGGACTGCGAGGGGGATCCGCTAACCGCGCTGGCCGAACTGGCACCCAGATTCGGGCATCTTGATCTGTACGTGGGCGACGTCATCGACATCGAAGACGCCGATGACGAGGAGGTCGATCGGGTTCTCTCCCAATTCGGTCTGAGCCAGATCCACACTACCGGCGACCACGGTGACGATTGAGCGTCGGTCTGAAGCATCCCCACCGGGACATCGCGGACGCGACCTCGGCGGACGCGACCTCGTACGTGGTCCGGACCGGCTGCTCCTGGCGGCAGCCCCCGATGTGCCCTCTCGGGGTTTCAAGCCTCCTCAAGGAGAGCTCCGCCGCAGGTCAGGGGCAGGGAAGGCGGGCGAGCCGACCTGTAGGCCGGTTCAATTTCCGCGAACCTCTGACCTGGACCCTTCTAAGCTGAAGGGCTATTCACCTGCGAAACGTTGATGCCGCTGTAATCGTTTGCCCCCGACTTCCAAAGCGATGTGCCCTCAATGTGCCCGCACCCGCCCCTTGCCGGGATGTTCCTCCAACTCCGAAGCGCTACCGGTCAAGTGGAGGCTTGTGGGACAGCAGCCCCGAGTTATTCCGTGTCGGCGCTCGTCCCTGCCTCCGCGTCCTCACTCCGGGCGCGGCGCTCGTAGGTGTCGGCCACGCCGCGCAATACACGTGCGGTCCGAGGCCAGTCACCTGCGATCCGGCGCGCGAGGTCTCGATACTTGTCGGCAAGGTCACGTTCTTGCTGGCCACCTTCGAACACGCCTCGGGATGTCATTCCGCGGCGGTTTAAGATCCCGACATACAGGCCAGAATCAATCCCTGGGCTACCGATGCCGTCGATCACCTCTCTTACCTCTTCTGCCGGCCAGGAACCGTCGGCGCCGTCAGGGCTGGCTGAGAGGATCTGGCCGATGATCTCGTCACCCACATCTCCGCGGTCGATCTCGGTGAGCCTCAGACGCGCCCGTTGGACCCAGTCGCGTAGATGTTCGCCATCGATGGCGCCGTTCTCCTGAGTGCCGGGCACCATCGACCAGGAGCTCAGCACGTCAAAGGCTAGGATTCCAACAGCAAGTTGACCGTCATCAAGTTGCCGACGAGTCTCGTTCTTCCCCTTGTAGGCATAGGACACGATCTCAGCGAACAGGTCAGGATCACGGCCGAGTACTGAGTAGAGCGCCTTCTTCTCGCGCCTGTCGTCGGTCACCCGAGCGAACGCGAACTCATAGCGTGCGATGATTTCTAGGTCAGTGTCCTGAGCGGCCAGGTAATCGATCAGGCGTCCCACGCCATATTCGTGGCGAGGAGAGTGGACGGCGGACGTATCGTCGACCATCGCGCCATCCAATGCCTTACGCACCATCGCAGACGTAATCAAAGGGTGGTTCTCCGCACTATGAATACCCACCTGCAGCAGGTCCAGGGCAGTCCATGGCCGACCGTGCCGGACCAACTCCTCTACTGCCCGTTCGAGGTCTTCCGCGGCCACCACGGCTGCAGACATTGACTCCCAGTAAGCCGTGTGGAGGGCAGGGTCCACGACCGCAATAACATCCCATATCTCACGACGAGGAGGTGCGTTCAACATGAAGGCCAACCGCCTCGCATGAGGCTCCATTTCCGGACGAAGTAGGACGTCGTGCAGCCAAGATGGACCGTTTTCGATCAGCTTGCGTTGCGCCCAGCCAGCCGCGACGTCGCGCAGGGGCGGCTCCGAGGAGTCCAACCATTCAAGCAAAGAAGGTGTCAGCTCATCCGATGCGACCTCACCTAGCGCCAAACCCAGATGATTCGGCACGGGGGCCACTCCGGCGAACTGCCGGACACCGTCGAGCGAAGATTCTGCGAGGACCTCGATTACCGCGTTCCGCCGCGCCGTGACCAGCCCGTCGATGTACCGTTTGTAGTCAACGGTCACATCCAGACCGGGCAGGTCAGGCTGCCAGTCGAACAAATAGCCAAGCCGTAGCGCCCCCTTGACTGGTTCGAGCCGAACCGAGATGTCGCGCAACCGCGCCAGCACCCAATCGTTGGCCTGCCTGGCCTCGCCGAAACGCTTCCTGTTGGCGACCATCGCACGCAGTTTCTCCCACAACCGTGCCTGCTCGCTGATGGGCATGTCATGGTCGTCGGCCAGCGCCGATAGCGCGTCCAGCAGACGTGTCTGTTCTCCCGGCGGCAACGCCCAGATGTGTCCGATTAGCTCGATCCATCGTCCGGCGTCGGCGCCGACGGCTTCGAGGGCGTTGGTCATGAGACTGCCGACATAGGAGATCAGTTCGGCGAGAGTCACCGTCTGGTCCTCCGGTCTCCAGTCACGGAACACCGGACTCGCCGGAGGAGTGATGACCCGATGAGGGGAGGGCAGCAACGCCAGGACAGTTCTCCAGCCAATTTCGGGCCGACGTCGACAGATCAGAGACACTGCCTTCGCCTTTGTCTCTACTGGGGCAGCCGTGTGGCGGATCCGACACGCGAGGATGCTGGCCAGACTCTCCAGCGGACGATTCCTGGTCCGGCCGCCAGGGTCGATCGAGTCCAGGCGAGCCAGCGCGAATGTCCCGTCGATCAGGTGCTCGGTATGCCAGCAGACAGTCTCCAGAGCCCAAAGTAGGCCAGTATGCGGGGACGCTCCGAAACCTCCGTCACTATCCTGGAACAAACCTCCCAGCAGGTCTTTCCGATCGAGATCGTCATGGACCGATGCGAGAAACACGTCCGGTGCCGCCTCAGCGATGAGGGGCAAGACATCTGTCAACGCGCTCCACGTGCTCGAGGTCTCGTCTTCTAGAGCAGCCCGGAGGACCAAGGCCGCAACGCGAGTGGCCTGATCGGCGCAGTTGCTTCCGTCCGGCATCGGCCGGTCGCCTTCGGCGCCCATTAGAGCGAGCCCCGACGCGAGCCCCCGTCGGAGCACACCCGAGCCTGCGCCGAGGAGAACGTCGATCGCGGTTTGGCGCCAGCGTTCCAGTACCGAAACCGAAATGAGGGGGTGCAAAACGTGGAAGATCTGATGAGCGGAGGCAGCGTGCCACTGAGTGCCGGACCGTACGAAAGGTGGATCCTCGGTGTTCTGCCAATGCAGGAGCACCGATTCGACATCGGCCCAGGGCCGACCCGTCATCCGCTCGATAATAGATAGATCACTCGGATTCGCAGTCCACGCACCTATGAGCGCCAACGAGGTAAGAATCGCGGTGTCCACCGCTGTTCGAGCCCAGGGCGGCGTTGCGAAGGCTGGGTCCAGAGCCAGCTCACGGACCAGGGACGGCATGCTCCGGCGAGCCAACGCAGAAAGGGTGTATGCACGGTCCGCAGCCACCCCCAACTCCTGGAGGGCAGTAATGGCCTGCTGGCGGCCGACCGGTGGAAGGTCAATCGTCACAGCGTGATCCACGACATGGTTGCGTCCCACAGGCACGACCACATGGTGACCACGGACCTGGGCACCGGCGAAATCAGCTCCGTCGAACACTGGGACCAGGGTCGCCCGTCCGGACTCAGCGATGACCCGATCCCAGACCGCGGCGGACGACACGACCACGGCGATCGGCGCTTCTGGCATCCGCGCTTCGATCGCGGCCGCCAAGAACGCCACCGCCTCGTCCCGCCACGCTGCTTTGACGGCGATCACAGCCGGGCCGGCAGTCAGAGTTCGCTCAAGACGCCCCGCTTCCTCCTCGCGTCCGGCCAGGAGAAAGGCGCTGCTGAGGTTGGGCGACGTACGCGACTGGAACCGTGCCCACCAACGATCCAGGCTCTCTGCGTCTCGCGGCCGGCGGTCCAGGTGCTCGGAGATCCACACGTGGACCGAGGGCGTCGCCTGTAGCCACCCTTCGAGAGCATCCGCGTCGAGCACGTGGACGTTCGCGAATTTTCCCTCCTCTCGCCGAGCACGAGCCCACTCGTCTCCTCCTGCCCATCGCCTAGGAGTGCAGAAAACGAAGACGAGTTCCCCGAGATCCTCATCGGGACCGGCCTCTTTCAAACGCTTCTGATATTCGCGGTCGGCCTTGCCCTTTCGGTCCTTGTCGACTCCAAACTCGAAACGCAGCCTTCCTGCCGGGAGAAAGGTCGTACCCGTTGACTCTGCCAGCCCATCCCATCCCTCCAGCGCTACCCCGTCACCTGCTCGTATCAGGACTTGAGTCACGCCAGGAGTAGCGGCAAGCAATCGTCGGACCAGTTCCGGAAACCGTCCTTGGGCATCTCGCGAAGCCGCCCACTGCGCGAGCTGAGTCGCGTCCACCAGCTCAGGCCCCGCCGCCCGCCGGTCATGTTCGACGGACGCCACACGCGCGCCGCGCTGCCGTACGAGCCTGTCGACCTCGCTCGCCCTGAACCGGTGAGTTCCTCCCGGAACTCCGGCCGACTGCAGAGTGCCTTTGGCCGCCCAGTTCCGCACGGTGTTCTCATGCACTTGCAGGCGCTTCGCCGTCTCGCGAACCGTCAGCAGAGGATCACTCTCATCGCCCACAGATGCACAATAGCAGGCATGATTGTGGACTTTGTCGACGGTGCGATACGCTCTCCGCGCTGTCCCCGTGCCGCTCCCACTCCATGGGCACGTACGTGCCGGTCATGGCATCCGGTGGGCGTGGCTGTCGTAAGCAAGTCCCGGGTGTTGGTCGCCCATGGCGCACGTAAAGACATAGCCAACTAGGCCTTGGCTACGCAGAGGGGGCAGGCGATGACGGGAAGGCTGGCGGACCCGTCCGAGCACACCGACAAGGACATGCGCAAGGCCCTCAAGCGGTGGGTAGCCCTGGGATGGAGCCTTCGCCACGAGGGCCACGGCTTTCGGCTCTACTGCCCGTGCGAGAACAAGTGCACAACGATCCCCGTCGCGAGCACACCCGCCAACCCTGGACGGGCCAGCCGTCGAATCAACGATGCGGCTCAGCTGTGCCCCAAGGACCCAGATGACCCCCGGAGGGCGCTGACCGGCATGGATCGGGGATAGCTTGTCGTTGACGGATGTCAACAGGTCTGAGAACCTGAGCGTGTGGGAGGAGGCGCGGTGGAGTACGAGTTTCGCTTCGTGGTTGAAGGCGCGTCTGTCGATCACACTGCAGCCGTGGAAGTTTTGGAACGCGAACTCGACGCCATGCTGTTCCGGGGCGGAGGAGTAGACCTCCTGGACATTGCCTTCGAGGGGGAGGATGCGTTCGATGCAGCGATGCACGCTGCAAGGTCGGTTGCCAGGCATGTTCCTGACCTCCGGTTGCTCCGCCTACATCGAGATTTGGTAGGAATCACGGAGATCGCTGAGCGGGCCGAGGTGACGCGCCAGAACGTACATCAGTGGGTCACTGGTCAACGTCGGCGCAGAGGTGTAGCACCCTTTCCGGCTCCCGAAGGAACAGCTGGTCGCGCCCAAGTGTGGCTGTGGGTAGAAGTCAACGCCTGGCTAAAGCAACTAAGCATGGACGATGGCGCGAACAGGCCCGATCGGAACGAAATTGCCGACATCGACTCCGCACTGAACTGTGGACTGCAGCACAGAACGAAGCTAGCAATGGAACGCTGGCTCCGTAATCGAAACTTCAGTGCCGTGGCAACATATGAGACGACCCTTGAACTGGTGGATGCCGAAGAAGTGATCCAATCATCCTCCACCGCAGCTCAGAAGTGGAGCACCTCAGGATCTCTCAATCGCGAAGTTGCCCTACGATGACTACCCGTCAGCCCGCTGATCAAATAGATCTCGAAGCTGCACTGGAGCTCAAGACCATCTATTTCATCGAATCCTCCAGCCGACGATGGAACTGCACTCCAGGGGAAAATGAGACTCCTCCGGAGAAGTCATCACTGCAACTCCTCGTTCTACAGAGCGTGAGCGAGGAAAAAATCTCTGTGCGGAGCCGACTGACCGTCAAGACTCCCCAAGCGCTACTAATTGCCGACGCTGCGGCTGTTTACGAGGTCAAACCCGAAGCAGGGGATTCTCGGAACCCTGCAGAGGATGGGCGAAACCGGGTTGAGCCTGACGATGACGCCCTGAGAGCATTTGCCGAAAATGTTGGAGTCCCAACCATATTTCCATTTCTTCGCGAGGCGATCTATGGCGGCGCTCAGAAGATTGGCGCCAAGACTCCCGTCATCGACATACTTCGACGTGGCAACATAGAGCTTAGTCCTACCGATGGCCCCTGATCGCGAGCAGAACCAGAGGGCGTGTGCGATGGGCAGCCGGTCTCCTGGCACAGCTCGAACACCATCTTCACGGCACGATCACGAAGCTCTTGGGGGGTACTTCCTCTGTGCGGGCACGGCTCCCAGCCTTCCAGTCTTGGGAGTCTCCAACAAACCCGGGGCGCGTCACTAACGATGTGCCCCGATTGTGCCCTCCCGGCTGTTGGGTCTTGCCGGGAGCGCACATCCGTGCAAGCCCAGAGGCAGGGAAGGCGGGCGAGTCGGCCTGTAGGCCGGGTTTTGTCCTTTGCGTTGCAAAGGGGCGACCATCCATCTAGGGCCGCCGTTGCCGGCGGTCTCAAGCGGTCTACCCGCGCGGCTCGGGCGGGTCACCCTCGAACGCCGCGCGCGGGGTCCTCCGAGGAGGGCCCCTTCTTGACCTTGCTCCGGGTGGGGTTTACCGAGCCGCCCACGTCACCGTGGGCGCTGGTGGTCTCTTACACCACCGTTTCACCCTTACCTCCCGCAAGGGGAGGCGGTTTGTTTTCTGTGGCACTGTCCCGCGGGTCACCCCGGGTCGGTGTTACCGACCACCCTGCCCTGCGGAGCCCGGACCTTCCTCGGCAGGGCTCGAAAGCCCTGACGCGGTCGCCCGGCCGACTCGTCCGCTGCCAAATAAGTTTAGCCGATCAGCTACCTCGTCGACTCCGGAGGGAGGCTGCCCGCCGTGCCTATTGCCGCGCCTCCGGCACGGCGGTTTTAGGCGGCGTTCTTCCGTCGTCACTCGGAAGGGGCTCGTTCCTCACCCCTTCCTCCCTCCTCCTCCAGAACGCCGCCGCGTCCCGAACAGGATCAGCCGAGGTGGGCGGTGTCGTTGAGGGTTCTCACGAGTTGGGGGCCGTCGGGGAAGTAGTCGATCACGGAGAGCGCCGCGAGGTCGAGGTGCATGCGGTACAGTGCGGCCGGGGGTGCCAGCAGGGCTGAGGCCAGCAGCAGCTTGATGGGGCTGACGTGCGAGACCACCAGCACGGTCTTGCCCTGATGGTCGAGCAGCAGCCGGTCCTTGGCCTCCTGGACGCGGACCTCCGCCTGGGTGAAGCTCTCGCCGCCGGGCGGGGTCACGGACGGGTCGGCGAGCCAGGCCGCCAGTTCGTCCGGCCACCGGCGCTGGATCTCGGTGAACGTGTGGCCTTCCCAGGCGCCGAAGTCGACCTCGCGCAGGCCGTCCTCCACGGCGACCTTCAGGCCCGTGTGGGCGGCGACGGCCTCGGCGGTCTGGCGGGCGCGCCGCAGCGGGGAGCTGACGATCGCGTCGATGGCGTACGGCGCGCGGGACAGCCGCGCGGCGGCGGCCTCGGCCTGGGCGAGCCCGGCGGGCGTGAGCTCGGGGTCGCCGGTGCCGGAGAAGCGGCGGTCGATCGAGAAGGGCGTCTCGCCGTGGCGGAGCAGGAGGAAGGACGTGGCGGCGGTGGTGGCGGAGGCCGTCCAGCCGCTGGCGGGCGTGGACCGCGTCGGCTTCTGCGCCACGATCCGCGCCTGCCCGGCCGAGGTGGCCGGGATGGCCGAGTCGCCGTCACCGCCCGGCTCGCGTGTGAGGGCCGACGGGATCCCCCCGGTCGGCTCGGAGGAACCCCGGGGACCCTGGGAGGGGGGCCGGGGGAAGGTCTTGCTCTGCCATCTGGTGCCGCGGGCGGCGGCGTCCATGGCTTCGTTGGCCAGGCGGTCGGCGTCGCGGTTGCGTTCGCGGGGGATCCACTTCCAGGTGACGCGCAGGCGCCGGGCGAGCTCGCGGGCCTCCTGGGCGAGCGGGCGCAGACCCTCGTTCTTGATCTTCCAGCGGCCGGCCATCTGCTCGATGACCAGCTTGGAGTCCATGCGGACCTCGACGGGGGCGCCGTCGCCGGCGAGCGCGAGCGCCGAGCGCAGGCCGGCGATCAGGCCTTGGTATTCGGCGACGTTGTTGGTCGTGATGCCGAGCGCGTCGGCGGCCTCGGCGAGCACCTGGCCGTCGGCGTCCTTGACGACCGCGCCGTACCCGGCGGGCCCGGGGTTGCCGCGCGAGCCGCCGTCGGCTTCGACGACGAGATTCACAGGCCCGACTCGGGGGTGCGGACGAGGATGCGGCGGCATTCCTCGCAGCGCAGCACCTCGTCCTTGGCGGCGGCGCGGAGGCGATTGAGGTCGGCGATGGACAGCGACACCTTGCAGCCCTGGCAGCGGCCGCCCTGCAGCATGGCCGCGCCGACGCCGTACTGCTCGCGCAGCTTCTCGTACAGGGCGAGCAGGTCGGCGGGGATGTCGGGCGTGACGCCGCCGCGCCTGCCCTTGGTCTCGCCGCTCTCGCGGTCGAGCTCGCCGATGGCGGCGTCGCGCTTCTCCTCCAGCGTGGCGAGGCCGGCGTTGATCTCGCCGCACTCGGCCCTGAGCCGGGTGACGGTGGCGTCGGCGGCCTCGCGGCGCTCCATGATCTCCAGGACGACGTCCTCCAGGTCGCCTTGGCGGCGGTGGAGCGAGGCGATCTCGGACTGCAGGTTGGACAGGTCCTTGGAGGAGGTCACCTGGCCGGAGTCGAGGCGCTTCTGGTCGCGGTCGGCGCGCACGCGCACGGCCTCGACGTCGGACTCGGCCTTGGTCTGCTCTCGGGCGAGGTCACCGGCCTCGGTCTCCGCGGCGATCACCTCGGTGGCGAGGCGGGCGAGCTTGGCCGAGCGTTCCTCGATCTCGGCGAGCTCGGGCAGCGTGCGGCGGCGGTGGGCCAGCCGGTCGAGGACCGCGTCGAGCTCGGCCAGTTCGAGCAGGCGCTTCTGTGCTTCCGGGGCTGCTTTCACTTAATCCTCGCACTGTGCTGTTGTGGTCCAGGCGTCCGTGACCGTCCGTGAGACGCGCGTCTCAACATTAATCCCCTTCGCGGCCAACCCGGACGCGAGCAGCTCGGCCGCCTGGGGCAGCCAGGGCCATTCGGTCGCCCAGTGGGCGGCGTCGATCAGCGCGGGGCCGCCGCCGAACGCGCCGGACTGCAGGAACTCGGCGGCGGGGTGGTGCCGGAGGTCGGCGGTGAGGAAGACGTCGGCGGCGCGCACGGCGCCGAGGCCGAGCAGGGAGTCGCCCGCTCCCCCGCTGACGGCGACGGTGCGCACGACGCGCTCGGGTTCGCCGGCGACGCGCAGGCCCCAGGCCGTGCGCGGCAGCCCCTGGACGGCCTGGCGGGTGAAGTCGCGTAAGGACATCGGGGTCTCCAGCTCGCCGACGCGGCCAAGCCCCCGGCGGGGGTCGTCGGGGGACGGCTGGAGGGGGCGCAGGGGCCCGGTGAGGCCGACTGCTCTGGCGAGGGCGTCGGACACGCCGGGGTCGGCGACGTCGGCGTTGGTGTGAGCGGTGTAGAGGGCGATGTCGTTCTTGATCAGCGTGTGCACCAGGGCGCCCTTGGCCGTGCCGGCGGCGACGGTGGTGGTGCCGCGCAGGTAGAGGGGGTGGTGGGTGACGATCAGGTCGGCTCCCCAGGCCACGGCCTCGCCGCCGACGGCGGCCACGGGGTCGACCGCGAACAGGATCTTGCGTACGGGTTGCGCCGGGTCTCCGCAAACCAGGCCCACAGCGTCCCAGGGCTCCGCCCAAGCGGGGTCATACGACGATTCAAGTTCCGCGATGATCGCGGACAACGCTGTCGGGGACACGTGCGCAGACTACCGCCACGATTTACCGTGAGCGGGTCTGACACCCGGAGGGCCGGCGAATGGCACCAAGCGTAGCGATCATCGGGGCGGGCTTCGGCGGGCTGTGCATGGCCATCCAGCTCGAGAAGGCCGGGATCACCGACTACACGATCTTCGAGAAGGCCGGCCGCCTCGGGGGGACGTGGCGGGACAACACCTATCCCGGGGCCGCCTGCGATGTGCCGTCCCATCTGTACTCCTATTCCTTCGAGCAGGCGCACGACTGGACGCGGCGCTACCCGCGCCAGCCGGAGATCCTCGCCTATCTCGATCGCTGCGCCGGGAAGTACGGCCTGCACGCCCGGCTGCGGCTCGGCGCGGAGGTGACGGCCGCCGTCTTCGACGAGGCGGTGAACCGCTGGCGGCTGACGGTCGCGGGCGGCGAGGAGCAGGTGTTCGACGTGGTGGTGTCGGGGGTGGGGCAGCTCAACCGGCCCCGTCTGCCCGACATTCCGGGTCTGTCGACGTTCGCGGGGACGAGCTTCCACTCGGCCTGCTGGAACCACGCCCACGACCTGACCGGACGCCGCGTGGCGGTGGTCGGCAACGGCTCGTCGGCCGCGCAGATCATCCCGCGCGTCGCCCCTGTGGTCGCCCATCTGGACGTCTACCAGCGCACGCCGAGCTGGGTCATCCCCAAGCCGGACGGCGAGTACGGGCCGGGTGAGCGGCTGGCCTTCCGTCGCGTGCCGCTCCTGCGGTCGGCCGACCGCCGGCGGGTCTACCGGTTCATCGAGGGCGTGGTGTACCCGGCGCTGGTGGACGGCTGGAGCCGGCCGTTGATGATCAAACGGGCGGAGGAGCACCTCAGGCGGCAGATCCGGGACCCCGGGCTGCGCGCGAGGCTCACCCCGGCGTACCCGATCGGCTGCAAGCGGATCGTGCTGGACAACGACTTCTATCCCGCCCTGACCAGGGGCAACGTCGAGCTCGTCACCGACCCGATCGTCCGCGTGACGCCGGAGGGCATCGAGACGGCGGGCGGCACGCTCCGCGAGGCGGACACGATCGTCTTCGCGACCGGCTTCCAGTCGACCGACTTCCTGGCCCCGATCGAGATCGCCGGGCGGGGCGGGGCGGCTCTGCACGAGGTGTGGAAGGACGGCGCCGAGGCGTACCTGGGCGTCGCCGTACCCTCGTTCCCGAACCTGTTCCTGCTGTACGGCCCGAACACCAACCTCGGCCACAACTCGATCGTCCTGATGATCGAGGCGCAGGTCAGGTACATCATGGGGTGTCTGCCGCTGCTGGCGGCGCGCGGTCCGATGGAGGTGCGGCGGCCCGCCATGGACGCGTGGCGCCGGGCGCTGGACCAGGCGCTGGCGCGCACGGTCTGGCGGGGGGACTGCGACAGCTGGTACAAGAACGCCGCGGGGCGGGTGACCAACAACTGGCCGGGGACGGCGTCGATGTACCGCAGGATCACCAGGGCCCCGCGCCCGGACTCCTACACCTTCGGATGACCCCTGACGAGCCGTTCCCCGGGTAAGGACGGGCAGGTCGACTGCAGGACGTCCGCACCCGGGCCCCTGGTCTCGGATTTCTCTTTGCCCGCCGTACGTATACGGTCGGATGACATCGGACCATCAGGGTGACCCGGGCCCCGCCACGGAGAACGGAGACGCCCGCGGGCGAGAGGAGTCCACGCGTGTTCACCGACCTTCACCGGGACGCGATCGTGGCGGACACCCACAACGATCTTCTGATGGCGGTCTCGGCGAGGCCGCCGGACCGGTGGGCGTCGTTCTTCCGGGAGCGATGGCTGCCCCAGCTCCGCGCGGGCGGCGTCGACGTGCAGGTGCTGCCGGTCTTCATCGACGACCAGTACCGCCCGGAGGGCGCGCTGCGCCAGACACTGCGGATGATCGAGTGCGCCCACGTCATCGCCGAGGGCAACCCGGACGAGGTCGGCATCTGCCTCGACGGGCGGCAGATCGACGAGACCGTCGCGCTCGGCAAGATCGCGCTGGTCATCGCCCTGGAGAGCATGCCCGGCGTGGACGCCAGCGTCGAACTGATCCCCACGCTGCACCGCCTGGGCGTCCGCGTCGCGTCCATCGCGCACTGGGGGCGCACGCCGCTGGCCGACGGCAGCGGGCAGGACGCCACCGGCAGCCGCCTGACCAGCGAGGGCGTCGCGGCGCTGGCCGAGATGGAACGGCTCGGCATGGTCTTCGACATCTCGCACCTGAGCGCGTCGGGCGTGGCGCACGTCCTGGAGCTGGCCACGCGGCCGGTGATCGCGACGCATTCCTCGGCCCGCTCGCTGCGCGACCACCACCGCAACCTCACCGACGACCAGCTCCGCGCGGTCGCGGCGAACGGCGGCGTGGTCTGCGTCAACTTCCTGGCGGCGTTCCTGGACGAGAAGCCCGAGGGGTACACCATCGAACGGCTCGCCGACCACATCCTCCACATCGCCCGTGTCGCGGGCATCGACCACGTCGGCCTCGGCCCCGACTTCATCAGGGAAGTGATGATCGACCTGACGCCGCCGTGCTGCGAGACGAGCGTCAGCGGCCTGGACGCCCTGGCGTCCGTCCCGGGGCTGGACGGCCCGAGCGGCATGCCCCTGGTCACCGAGGAGCTCGTGCGGCGGGGTCTCGGCGAGGACGAGATCCGCAAGATCCTCGGCGGCAACGTGATGCGCCTGTTCCGCGCCGAGATGGGACGGCCGTCCCCCGCCGAGCCGCAGGCCGCGCCGTGACGCCCGGCGACCTGCCCGCCATGCTGGACGACCTGGAGGCGCTGGTGCTCCAGGAGTCGTTCTCCTCCGACCACGCCGCGGTGGCGGCGAGCGCGGCGGTGGTGGCCGAGGTCGGCGCCAGGCACCTCGGGACGGGGCCGGAGACGCTGGTCGTGGACGGCGTGACCCACCTGCGCTGGAGTTTCGGCGTGCCCCGCGTGCTGCTGCTCGGCCACCACGACACGGTGTGGCCGATCGGCTCGCTGCGCGAGCACCCGTGGTCGGTGGCCGACGGCGTCGCCCGCGGTCCGGGGGTGTTCGACATGAAGTCCGGGCTGGTCCAGCTCTTCCACGCCCTGCGCTCGCTGCCGTCCCTGGACGGGGTGTGCGTGCTGGTCACCGGGGACGAGGAGCTCGGCTCGCGCACGTCGCGCACGCTGATCGAGGAGGCCGCGCAGGCCTGCGAGGCGGCGCTGGTCCTGGAGGCGAGCGCCGACGGCGGAGCGCTGAAGACCGCGCGCAAGGGCGTGTCCAACTACCGGCTCAAGGTGCGCGGGCTGGCCGCGCACGCGGGCCTGGAGCCCCACAAGGGGGTGAACGCGGGGGTCGAGCTGGCCCACCAGATCCTCGCCATCGCGGCGATGGCGGACCCGGACGGCTCCATCACGGTGACACCCACGCTGGCGGGCGCCGGGACCAGCGTGAACACCGTCCCGGCGGAGGCGTTCATCGCCGTGGACTCGCGCGCCGCCGACCGGGCCGCGCAGGAGGCGGTGGACGCGCGGATGCGGGCGCTGACCCCGCGCGTGCCCGGCACCCGGCTGGAGCTGGAAGGCGGCCCGAACCGGCCGCCGATGGACCCGGCGTCCTCGGCCGCGCTGTTCAAGCTGGCCGAGCAGGTCGCGGGCGAGCTCGGGCTCGGCCCGCTGCGCGGCGTGGCCGTGGGCGGCGGCTCGGACGGCAACTTCTCGGCCGGGGTGGGCTGTCCGACGCTGGACGGCCTCGGCGCGGTCGGCGACGGCGCGCACGCGGCCCACGAGCACGTGATCGTCGAAGAGATGCCGCGCCGCTCGGCTCTGCTGGCGGGGCTGGTCGAGGCGATCCTCGCGGGACGCGGATGACCTCCGGCACGTCCGCGGAGACGGACTGAGGCGTGATGGTCCCCGCCGTACCGACGCGCCCGGCGCGTCTCCGATGCCGTACGCTCTCGGCCGGACGCGTAAGAGCACGGCGACAGCGTGGAACAGTAAGGACGAAACCCACATGGACGACCTCATGACCGGTGACGGGCCGGTGCCGCCCCTTCGCGACGAACTGTCGCGCGTGCGTTCCGCCTTGCTGGACGCCGACGATTTCGAGGCGCGTCCTCCGGCGACCGAGGAGCAGGTGGCCGCGTTCGAGGAGCGTTTCGGGGTTCTCCTGCCCCCGGAGTTCCGCGCGTTCCTCCTGGAGGTCGCGGACGGCCTCTGGTCGGACGACGAACCCTGGTTGTACGGCCTCGAAGACATGGCCCACGAGATCGTGGGCGACCGCACCGATCCCGCGGGCCCGTTCTGGTACACGAACGCCGACGCCGACGCGATCAGAGCGGCGATCGTGGCGATCCCCGAGGACGGAAGCCTCCTCGAGGACGAGCGTCTGGCCGCGCTCCAGAAGGACGGCGCCCCGGACGGGTGCCTGACCGTCGCCGGTCACGGGGGCAACGACTTCACGGTGCTCGTCGTGACCGGCGAGCAGGCCGGGCGGCTGTGGCGCACCGGCGACGTCGACATCCCGGAGACCCGCGAGTTCTACTCGGGCGAAACGGGCGCTACGCCTCTCGGGTTCCTGTCGTGGCTCGAACTCTGCGCCGAATCTCGCTGATAATCCTGCGGCTATACGAGCTCTCCACCGACAACCTGGCCGTGCTCTACGCGAGCTGCCGCAAGGGCCGGCCGTAGCGGAACCCCGGCGAGGCCGCCGCTGGGCCCCGCCGGTCGCCCTGCATGTGCTCGATCCCTGGTTCCCGCGTGCTTGACCCATAGTTTCTGACGCCTTGCCCTCCCCGCGCCCTCCCCGCGCCCTGACCTCGCGTGATCCGCATTTAGGGTGATCGTTGGGCGGACAAGGGGGCGCGGTGGGCTTGTTGCGCGACTGGTCCGTGCGGACTCGGCTCACGTGGGTCGCGAGCATCGTCACGGCGTTGGCCTGCGTGGGCGTCAGTGCGCTCGTGTTCATGGGCGCGCACAGCCTGGCCGTCGCGCAGCGCATCCAGGACATCATCCTCGCCGACCTGCACGTGTCCCATATGATCAAGCTCCGGCGTCTCACACATATGATCCCCGACCAGGACATCTCGGCCGTCCAGGTGCTCGACGAGACCGGCCGGATCATCGCCACCACGCGCAACATGGCCGGGCGGGAGCTGATGCCCTCCTTCACGCCCCCCGACACGAAGGCCGTAGGACACACGCTCACCTGCTCCTCCCCGGGCTTCCCCGACGACTGCGTGCACGTCGTCGTCATGCGGCACTACCGCGACACGGGGAACCTGCTGATCTACGGCGCCGACCCGACGATCCCCTGGTTCGTCCACCCCGCGCTGTTCGCCCTGCTCACGGCGACGGCGCTGACGCTGGTCGGGATCACCGCGTACGGGACGTACCGGGTGGTCAACCGCACCCTCGCGCCCGTCGACGCCCTCCGCGCCGAGCTCGCCGAGATCACCGTTTCGGACCTCAGCCGACGCGTCCCCCTGCCCCCGCACCGCGACGAGCTGCGCGGCCTCGCCGAGACGGTGAACCAGACGCTGGACCGGCTGCAACAGGCCGTGGAACGGCAGCGCCGCTTCGCCTCGGACGCCTCCCACGACCTGCGCAGCCCCATCACCGCAATGCGCGCCCAGGTCGAGGACGCCCTGGCCAACCGTGACGACGCCGACTGGTCCAAGACCGCCGAGGCGATGACCGGAAGCCTCGACCGCCTGCAGGCCATCGTCAGCGACCTGCTGGTCATCGCCCGGCTCGACTCCGAGGAGCGGGTCACCCGCGACTACATCGACCTGACCGAACTCGTGCGCGGCGAGACCGGCCGCCGGTCCCGGGGCAAGCGGCTCGTGGCGGACCTCCGGCCGGGCGTGATCGTGAGCGGCGACCGGCTGCAGCTCGCGCGGCTGCTCACCAACCTGCTGGACAACGGCGAACGACACGCGGCCTCGACCGTCACCGTGCGCCTGCGCCACGAGGGCGGCGACGCCGTGATGGAGGTCATCGACGACGGCGAGGGCATCCGGCCGGAACACCGGGAGGTGGTGTTCCAGCGCTTCACCCGCCTGGCCGCCGGCCGCGAGAAGGACGTGCAGGGCACCGGCCTCGGCCTCGCCATAGCCCGCGAGATCGCCCAACGCCACGAGGGCACCCTGACCATCGAAGACTCCCCGAAGGGCGCCCGGTTCGTCTTCCGGATGCCCACCCTCCCCCTCCCCCAGGACCGCCGCCCCTGACGGTCGACCGGCCGCACGCGACGGATACGGCGGCCAGGGCGAGGAACCCATTTCAGCGCCCCTTTCCCGCGCTCGCCCTGAGCATCATGTACCGGGGGCTGGCCGTGACCCTGACGGCCGGCGCCATCGTGTACCCGGTGCTGGGCTGGGATACCATCTACCAGCAGGTCGTGCAGGGTGCGCTGATCCTCGGAGCGGTCGGTTTCGACCGTTCGCTGCGAGGCCGAAGGAGTTAGGTGGCTGGCGCGCGGATCGGCGTCCGGCTGGGCGCCGGCCAAGCTCGGGCCGCCCTCGTCGGCGGCGGTCGCATCCGTCATGCCGTGTGCCGGTCCGGCGACGGCCGCGGCCTCTCGCGCATGCTCCGCGATCTCGCTCAGGGTACGCCGGTCCGGTCGGTGACCTGGGACGTCTCCGCCGAGCTGGACCCTGCGAGCTCCGGCTCGCCGGTGGCGTCCGTGCGGGTCACGCCCCGGCCGCCGGCGCGCGGCCTCGGGACCGGGCATCCTTCCCCCTTGCTCCCGGCGCTCGTCAGGCTCCAGGCCGCGGTGATGGGAGGACACGACCTGTTCGGGGTCGAACTCGCCACACTGGACATCTACGAGGTGTTCCGCGTCGCGGCGGCGGCACAGGCGGAGGGGATCGGCGCGCTGGCGCTGACGGCCACGGGGGCCGTCGGATGCCCCCACCACGAGCTCACCGCCGCCGAGGTGGTCCGTGAGGCGTTTCCGCAGCTCAGAGTCTCGCTCTCGCATCAGGTCGGCGGGCTCGGCCTGCTCGACCGCGAGGCCGCGACGGTGATCAACGCCGCGCTGCTGAGCCGCGCCGAGCAGGTGGTGGCACGCTGCGTGCGGATCTCGGGCCGGCTCGGGGCCTCCACCTCGGCCTGGTTCGTGGCCGGGGACGGCGGCCGGATCTCCGCCGAACGGCTGCGGCTGCTGCCGGTGCTGGGACTGTCGGCCACCGGCGCCGCCGCCCTGACCGGCGCCGCGCGGCTGGCCGGAGTGGACGACGCGGTCGTCGGGCTGGCCGGGCCGGACGGGCTGTCTGTGGGACACGTCCGGGACGGCCTTCCGAACGTGGCGACCGACCGGCCCGGCCCCGGCGGGGTGCGGATGGCCGTCCCGCAGGCGTCGCTGACACCGATCCGCGGCTCGCACGCGGACACGGCGTCGGCCTTCGCCCTGCTTGCCGAGCACGACCAGCACACCGCGGTCATCGCCGTCGCCGGGGGCGGCCCGGACGGCGACGCCCCCGACGAGGCCGCGACCGGCCGGGCGCGGTCCGCCGCGGCCCGGCTGCCGTCCACGTCGGTGCTGGTGGAGCCGCCGGCCGAGCTGGCCGCCATCGGCGCCGCGGGGACCGAGCCGAGCGCCTGGCTCGACACCGTCCTGTACGCCGAGACCTCCGAGGTGCTGGCCCGCAAGCGGGCCGCGGCGGAGCAGCGGGCGCTCACCCTGGTGGCCGAGAGCGGCGCGCGGCTCGGCAGCGAGCGCGTGGTCAGCTCCCGCGCCCTGTCGTTGTCGTTCCTGCGCAGCGGCTCCTACCGGCTGCTGGTACGCGCGGGCGGCCGGGCGGAGGACGACGCGTGACCGGCCGATCCATCACCGTGGCGGACGTCCCCGCCCTGCTGGCGGGGGCGGAGTTCTTCTCGACCAACGCGGCGGGCGAGGGCATCGAGTTCGCCGGCTTCTGGTTGGAGGACATCCTCGCGCGGACCGGGCCGGTGGAGCTGGTCACGGCCGACGAGCTCGACCCGGACACGCCGTGCGCGGCGGTCGGCGCGATGGGCTCGACCGTGGCCATGGCCGAGCTGCCGCCCTCCGGGGAGGAGCCCCTGGTTCTGGCGCGCAGCCTGGCCGGCCGGTTCGGCGCCCCGCTGGGCGCGATCATGCCCCTCAACGCGGCCAGCGTGAACGCGCTGCAGCCGGTGGCCGCCGCCGCGGTGCTCGGCCTGCCGCTGATCGACTGTGACGGCATGGGCCGGGTGTTCCCGCTGATCCACCAGACCACCTACGAGCTGGCCGGCCTCTCGCTCAGCCCCCTCGCGGCCGTCAGCGCCGGGAACGACTCGCTGCTGCTGGACACCGGTTCGGCGCGCGCCGAGCAGATCGCCCGGTCGATCACGCAGGCCGCCGGCGGGTGGCTGCTCTGCGGGATGTACCCGACCCGAGTGGGACGCTTGCGCGAGGCCGCGATCCACGGTTCGGTGAGCCGCACGCTCAAGGTCGGCCGGCTGCTGCGCGAACACGCCTCCGACGGCGCCACGGCGCAGGCGCTCGTCGGCGACCCTCCGTGGGGCGGCGCCTCCCCCTGGCCCGCGCACGCGGGCCCCGGCGACGGCGAATGGTCCCGGCGCGGGACCGCGCCGCACGAGCGCCTGCTGCGTGACCTCACCGCGGCCACCGGCGCGACCGTCCTCGGTGGCGGCCGGGTGGTCGAGCTCGGCCCTTCCCCACGGCAGGCGGGAATCGTCTATCCGGGTAACCCGATGAGCATGGTGGTCCACGACCACGACAGCGGCCGCCTGATCCGGCTGGAGGCGCACAACGAGTTGGTGCTCGCCCTCGCCGACGGCGCGCTCACCGCGGCCGTGCCCGACCTGCTCTGCCTGCTCGACCGGGGCACGCTGCGGATGACCGGGCCGGAACGGCTCACCGTCGGCGACCAGGTGGACGTGCTGTGCGTGCCGGCCGCGCCCGTGTGGCACAGCGTCCACGGGCTCGGCCTCGGCGGGCCGGGAGCCTTCGGCTTCCCCCTGCGCCACCCGCGCCAGGAGGGCCGATGAAGCGCGCCGGACGCCCCTCGGAGCAGCTCACCGTGGACGAGCTCGTCAGGTACGGGCCGCTCGGCCGCGCCGAGACGCTGGTCGGGGAGAATCTCGCCCGGCCGGTGTCCCGGGTGGCGCTCATCTCCGATCTCGACCAGGTCCGCCACTGCGGCCCCGGCACCGCGGTGGTGCTCTCCCGGGGGCTCGCGCAGGGAGCGTGGGCGGTCGAGTCGGCGCTGCGCCTGGCCTGGGAGCGCAGCGCCGCCTGCCTGGTCAGTCCCGCCGTCGCCGGGCTCGACCAGGCCACCGCCCAGCTCGCCCGGCGGATGCGGCTGCCGGTGTTCGTCGTGACCGGGGACACGGCGGCCTGCGCCCTGGACCTGGCCGCGGCCATCGCCAGCCCCGACGCCGCCCGCGCCCGCCTGGCGGCGCGCTGCGCGGAGCTGTTCGCCGAGCGGAGCAACGCCCGCGGCATCGTCGGGGTGATCAACTCGGAGGTTCCCGGCGTGACGGCCGCGCTGGTGGCCCCGGACGGCCGCGTGCTGGCGGGTCAGGCGTCCGTCGACCGGGCCGAGCACCGCGTCCAGGTGGACGTGCCGGGCCCGGACGGGCGTCGCTGGGCCGAGCTGGTCGCCGCCACGACCGGCCCTTCCTCGCCGAGCTGGTCCGAGACCGTGCTTCTCATCCTGCGGCTGGCCCGGGGACCGCTGGCCGCGTCGGTCGCCAGGGAACGCCTTGAGGCGGTGCACGGAGCCGAACGCGGCCGGGCGGCTCTTCGCGCCCTGTTCGCCTCGGCCGGGGCCGATCCCGGTCCGGCGGCGCAGAAGGGGCCGGCCGGTCGTGACCGGGGAGACGACGGGCTGGCCGTACCCGAGGAGGCGCTCGGATGGCGCGTCGGCGGGCGGCACGTCGCGGTCTTCCTGCGGTCCAGCACCCCGCTGGACACCGCCGCCGCCGGTCCCGGCGTGATCTCGGCCTGGCAGGAGGCCGTCGACGACCTGCCGCTGGTGCCGTGGGACACCGGCTGGGCCAGCTGGTGGACCGGCGACCGGATCGAGGTGGAGCAGGTGGCGTCGGCGCTGCGCCGGCATCTCGCCCGGATGCGCTCGCCGATCCCGCTGAGCGCGGGCGTGGGCCGCGCCGCCGAGGGGGCCGAAGGGCTGCGGGAGTCGCTGTCGCAGGCGATGCTCGCGGCCGGGGTGACGGTACGGGACGGCCACGGCACGGTGCGCTCGTTCGACGAGCTCGGCTTCCGGGTGCTGCTCGCCTCGCTGTCGCAGCCGGAGCTGGCCGGGTCCGCCCGGACGGTGCTCGCCGACCTGCTCTCGGCGCCGGACGGTCCGGTGCTGGTGACCACGCTGGCCGCGCTGCTGGACTGCGCGAACTCCACCAGCCAGGCCGCCGCCCGGCTCGGCGTGCACCGCAACACGGTGCTCGGCCGGGTCGAGCGCATCAAGGCGCGCGGCGTCGACCCCGACCGCCCCGACCAGCGGCTCGCGCTGCACCTCGCCTGCTACGCGCTGCTGCCCGAGCTGGGCTGACCCTGCGGGTCGAGACCGGTACGGCGGCGCGGGCGCCGGGCCCTGCGCCGCCGTACCGTGACCGGATGCCCGGCTCAGACGGACACCCGGACGGTCGCTCAGACGGTCACGGCGTAGAGCTCGGCCGCCCGCGCGGCGGAGACGTGGCCGTCGAGCACGTCCGTCCGGACGGCCTCGGCGTCGCGGTCGGCGGGGTCGCCGAAGCCGCCGCCACCACCGGTCATGCAGCGGATCACGTCGCCGGCGGCCAGGCGCAGGCCGTTGCACTTGAGGATGCGCCGCTCGCCGGGACGGCCGGGGTTGATGACGATCTCCGGCGGGACGGCGTCGTGCCCGCCGAACAGGCCCCACGCGGGGGTGGCCGACCGCTCGAACCACAGCGAGACCGTGCAGTCGTGCAGCACCGTGTACTCGCGGACCACGCCGTTGCCCCCGCGGAAGCGGCCGGAGCCGCCGGAGTCCGGCCGGATCTCGTACCGGCTGATGCGGAACGGGTACCGGGTCTCGAACACCTCCACCGGGATGTCCTTGAGCGAGCCGTTCGTGCTGTTGATGAGCGCGGTCTCGCCGTCCGAGCCGTCCCAGGCTCCCCACCCGCCGAGGGTGGCCTCCAGGCTGACGTAGTCGCGCCTGGTTCGCGGGTCGGTGCCGGCCAGCAGCACGATCATCGAGTCGCCGTGGCTTGCCCCCGCCACCTTGTCCGGCATCGCGGGGGCGAGCGCCTTGGCCACCATGTCGATGAGCATCCCCAGGTGGGAGAAGTACCACTGGCAGGCCGCCGGGGCGACCGCGCCGAACACCGAGCCCTCCCGGACCTGGACCGTCATCGGGCGGAAGGACCCGCCGTTGCCGGGCACGTCCGGGCTGACGAGCAGCTTGTACCCGACCCGGCAGGCCGACACCGTCTGGGAGACGCCACAGTTGACCGGCCCTGTGGTCTGGTCGGCCGACTCGGTGACGTCGAAGTCGATGTCCGAGCCGCTGACGGTGATCTTGAGCTTGATCGGGACGGTGGTGCCGAGGTCGATGCCGTCGTTGTCCAGGCAGCCCTCCGCGGTGTAGACCCCGTCCGGGATCGCCGCGATGACCTCGCGCTCCAGCGCCTCGGTCTGGGCGAAGATCTCGTCGCGGGCGGCGCGCAGCGTGTCGAGGCCGAAGCGCCGGACGATCTCCTCCAGACGGGCCTGGCCCATCTTGATGGTGGCGATCATCGCGTGCATGTCGCCGCTGGTCTGGTAGGGGAAGCGCACGTTCGTGGCGATCGTGCTCATCACCCCGGGCACGTCGCGGCCGCCCTCGACCAGCTTCTGCGCGCCGAGCCGCAGGCCCTCCTGGTAGATGTTCACCGAGTCCATCGACCCGCCCGGGTCCTTGGAGCCCACGTCGATCCAGTGCGCCCGGGTGGCGGTGAAGCCGACCAGCTCCTCGTCGACGAAGACCGGGCCGAAGATGGTGACGTCGTTCAGGTGGGTGCCGCCGAGATAGCTGTCGTTGAGGATCCACACGTCGCCCGGCTGCCACACCTCGCGGCCGAACTGCTCCTCGGTGGCCTTGGTGCAGGTCTCCAGGTTGCCCAGGAAGATCGGCAGCCCGGCGGACTGGCCCAGCACCTGGTGCCGGTCGTCCAGCAGCGCGACGACGCAGTCGCCGCACTCGTAGATGATCGGGGTGTACGCCGACCGGATGAGGGTGGCGTTCATGTCGTCGGCGGCCGCGGCGAGCGCATTGCGGATGATCTCTACCACGACGGGGTCGACGGTCCTGTTGTCGGTCATGATTCCTCCTGTCCCATACCGTTTGTCACAGCGCCGCGTCCGTACCGGCCCGAATCACCAGGGAGCCGATGGGGTCCACCGACACCGAGAAGCCCGGAGGGACCACGGTGGTGGCCGTGCCCTCCACGATGATCGCCGGGCCCTCGAACGCGTGCCCGGCCGCCAGGTCCTCGCGGCGGACGAGCGGGGTCGAGCGGCTCTCGCCGTCGAACACGACCTCGCGAAGCTCATGCGGGAATTCCGTCCCGGTGGCCCGCTCGACCTGCTCGGCGGCACCGCGGCCGAGGTCGCCGAACGCGGTGGTGCGCAGCGTGACGAACTCGATCGGCGCGCCCAGGTTCGCGTGGCCGTAACGCGACATGTGCTGCTGCCCGAACCGCTTGGCGATGATCTCCACGAAGTCGTCCCTGGCCGGCTCGTCCGCGTCGAGCAGCGGCACCGTCAAGGTGTACTCCTGAGCGGCGTAGCGGATGTCGACCGCGCACTCCGCCCGGCGGTTCCGCTCGGGCACCCCCTCGTCGGCGAGCGAGGCCAGGGCGGCCTCGGCCATGGCCGCGAGCCTGGCCGCCATGTCGGCGGTGTCCAGGTCGGCGTCGAGGTAGAAGTAGGTGTCCGAGGCGTCCTTGCGGATGTCGGTCTGCAGCATGCCCCACGCGGAGAACGCGCCGGGGAAGCGCGGCACCACGACCTCGCCGATGCCGAGCTCCCTGGCCAGGAACACCGCGTGCATCGGCCCGGCGCCGCCGAAGGCGACGAGGGTGAAGTCGCGCGGCTCGATGCCCCGCGAGACGGTGATGGTCCTGATCGCCTGCGCCATCTTGGCGTTGGCGACGTCGCAGACGCCCTCGGCCATGGCCATGGTGTCCAGGCCGAGGGCCTCGGCCAGGCCCTCCAGCGCGGTCCGCGCGGCCCCGGTGTCCAGCGTGAGCGAGCCGCCGGCGAACCACTCCGGGTCGATGCGGCCGAGCACGAGGTTGGCGTCCGTCACGGTCGGCTCGGTGCCGCCGCGGCGGTAGCACGCCGGGCCGGGGTTGGCGCCCGCCGAGCGCGGGCCCACCCGCAGGCCGCCGGCCTCCAGCCAGGCGACCGAACCGCCGCCGGCTCCGATGGTGTGGATGTTCACCACGCTCATCAGCATCGGCAGGCCCTCGATCTTGGCCTCCGCCGAGATGTCCGGCTGCCCGTCGATGATCAGCGACACGTCGAAGGACGTGCCCCCCATGTCCACGCAGATGAGGTTCGGCCGGCCGATCGCGCGGGCCAGCTCGACCCCGCCCATGGTCCCGCCGACAGGGCCGGACAGCAGCGTCTGCAACGGGCGGCGGCGGGCCGACTCGGCGGTGAGGACGCCCCCGGAGGACTGCATGACGTGCAGCGGTACGGCGAGCCCCCGCTCCTTCAGATTCGTCTCCAGGCGCTCCAGGTAGCGTCGCACCACCGGACCGGTGTACGCCTCGACGACCGCCGAGGAGGTCCGCTCATACTCCCGCCACTCCTTCGCGGCCTCGTGCGACAGCGAGATCGTGACGTCCTCGCCGAGTTCCTCGCCCAGGATCTCGCGGGTGCGCAGCTCGTGCGACGGGTCCAGGTAGCTGAACAGATAGGCGACGGCGATCGCGCCGAACCCGCCGTCGCGGTAGCGCCGGGCGGCCTGCCGCACCGCCTGCTCGTCCAGGGGTTCCAGCTCCGCGCCGGCGGCGTCGAACCGGCCGCCGATCTCGACGATGTCACGCAGCGGGACCAGCGGCTCCGGCTTGCGGAAGTGCAGGTCGTACAGCCGGGTGCGCGGACCGCGCGCGATGTGGTAGGTGTCCCCCGCGCCCGCGGTGGACAGCAGCAGCACCTTCACACCGCGCCGTTCCAGGAAGGCATTAAGCCCCTGTGTGGTGCCGTGCACCGTGAACGCGATGTCGCTGGGAGAGTCCACCAGGGACTCCAGCGCTGTCAGCACTCCCTCGGTCAGATCTTCTGGCGTAGTGGACGATTTGCCGACCTGGTAGCGGCCGGTGGCCTCGTCGTAGCCGATGACGTCGGTGAACGTGCCGCCGATGTCCATGGAGACCCGGAAACGGCTCATTAAGGAACTCCTTTCTGCAAGGCGTAGCGGTGACCGTAACTCCGGCGGGACGGCCCGGGATGTGCACGGCGACCACCACATCGCCGGGTCACCGTGCGAGGCGCCCTGCGAGGGCCGCGACCGCTGCGGGAAACTGGGCGCGCCGTCACAGGGGGAGGTAGGCGATGGACGTCTCGGTCGGGCCGGGTCGGGCGGATGCGCCCGAGGTGCGCGGGGTCTTCACCGAGGAGGTGGAGAGCCTGCGCGTGGCGGGCCTGCTGAGGTGGGAGGGGTTCACGGCCGAACCGGGCTCCACCGCGCCGGTCGAGGACGGAGGGCCGGTGCTGCTGGCCGGACTCGGGCCGCGGGACGGATGCGACGCCGAACGGCTGCGCGCCGCCGCGGCCGCCGCGGCGGCGCTGATCCCCGGCGACACCGTGCGGGTCGACCTGGCGAGCCGCGGCGCGGGCCCGGTCGGCGCCGGCGAGTCCGTCCGCGCGGTCGTGGCCGGGCTGGCCCTCACGGCCGCGCGCCCGCTCGGCGTGACGCTCACCGGGCTCGCCGGGCCCGAGGACGACCACGTCACCGCCGGGCTGCTGGACGCGGAGGCCCTGCTGCTCGCCCGGGACCTGACCAACCGCCCGCCGAGTGAGCTCGTCCCCGGCGATCTGGCCTCCCTCGCGCGGGACGTCGCCACCCGGGAAGGCCTGACCGCGCGGGTGCTGGACGAGCGCGACCTGCGCGAGCTCGGGATGGGAGCCCTGCTCGGCATGGGCGCCGGATCTCCACACCCGCCGCGGCTGGTGGACCTGCGGCACGAGCCGCCGGACGCGTGGTGTTCGGTCACGCTGGTGGGCAAGGGCATCACCTTCGACTCCGGGGGCCTGTCCCTGAAGTCACCGGCGGCCATGATGGCAATGCGCTGCGACATGGCGGGCGCCGCCGTCGTACTCGCCGTGATGTCCGTGCTGGCCAGGCGGGGTCTCCCGGTCGCCGTCCGCGGCCTGCTCCCGCTCGCCGAGAACATGATCGGCCCGCACGGCGTACGGCCAGGGGACGTGCTGCGCGCCTGCGACGGCCAGAGGATCCAGGTGCTCGACACCGACTTCGAGGGCCGGGTGACACTGGCCGACGCGCTCGCCCTCGCCGCCCAGGAACGCCCCGACGCGATCGTCGACATCGCCACGCTGACCTACCAGGTGGTGACGGCGCTCGGACCGGAGATCGGCGGAGTGCTCGGACGTGACCCGGGCCTGACGCGGCGGGTGCTCCGCGCGGGCGCCCTCGCCGGCGAGCCGCTGTGGGCCCTGCCCTGGGCGCGCCGCTACCGGGACCAGATCACGTCCGGCTACGCCGAAGTGCGGAACTTCCCCGAGGCCGACACCGGCCGTGCGATCACGGCGGCCCTGCTGCTCGGCGAGTTCGTCCCGGAGGAGATCCCGTTCGCCCATCTGGACATCACCGGACCGGCATGGCGCGGACCGGCCTCCGGCCGCGGCGCCACCGGCTTCGGCGTGCTCACCCTCACCCGCCTGCTGGAATCGCTCGCGACCGACTCGTTCTCCCGGGACCGCGCATGACGCCCCCGCCGCCGTACGTCACGGCCGAGCAGATCCGCCGCGTACTGCCCATGGAGCACGCGGTCATGGCGCTGGAGCAGGCGTTCCGCGCCCGCGCCGGCGAGGACGACCCGCCCCGCACGGCCGTCCCATGGAACCACGGCGAACTGCTGGTGATGCCGAGCGAGCACGGCGCATGGACGGGCACCAAGCTCGTCACCGTCGCCCCCGGCAACGCCGCGCTCTCCGCGGACCGGATCAACGGCGTCTACGTCCTCTTCGACGCCGCGACCCTGGTCCCCCGGCTGCTGCTGGACGCCTCCGAACTGACCACGCTGCGGACCGCCGCCGTGAGCGCGCTGGCGACCCGCTACCTGGCCCACACCGACGCGCGGACCCTGGTGGTCTTCGGCACCGGCCCGCAGGCCCGGTCGCACGTGCGGGCCATGCTCGGCGTCCGGCAACTCGCCGAGGTGCGCGTCGTCTCCCGCGACCGGGCGCGGGCCGCGCGGCTGGCCGGCGAGCTCACCGCGGAACACGGGCTGGCCGTCACGCCCGGCACCCCGGCCGACGTGGCGACCGCCGACATCGTCTGCACGTGCACGAGTTCGGCCACTCCCCTGTTCGACGGCCGGCTGCTCACCGACGTGGCACACGTCAACGCCATCGGCAGCCACCATCCCGAGGTCCGGGAGGTCGACGGCGAGACCGTACGGCGGGCCTTCGTCGTGGTCGAGCAGCCCGGCCCGGCCCGCCGCGAGGCCGGAGACCTGATCATGGCGGTGAAGTCCGGCGCGGCGGACGACTCCGTCTTCGACGTCGACCTGCACCACGTCGTCACCGAACCATGGACCCGCCCGGACCGCCCCACACTCTTCAAGTCGGTAGGCCTCGCCATGGAAGACCTCGCCGTCGCAGCCGAAATCGCCACCAAGCTCCTGACGCCCTGACCCTGCTAGCCGCACTTTGTCCTCATGCTCCGGCGTATAGGCGTTTCAGGTCGATGAGTTCGACATCGGGGCGTTGGGCGGCGAGTCGAGAAAGGGTGGCTGAGAAGCCGGAACGGGAGAACAACAGGAGCTTGGGAAGGGGGCCTACCTTGGCGCTGGGCAACAGTCCGCGCAGGTGTTCCAGTCTTTCCAGCTCAGGGGTGTCGACGGGGGCCTCGGTGCTCTTGGCCTCGCCGATCGCGGTGATTCGATCGGCGGCGAAGGAGGTCGTCTCCGTCACCACGACATCGAGTTCGTGGCCTTGGCGGTGTTCGCGGCACGGCAACTCCGTGGGACGTACAGAGGTGGCGGTGCCGCCGAGCGTTTCAGGCACCGCGTGCATGAAACACCACTGCCGTGCGAGGTCCTCGAAATGGGGGCCGTAGATCTGAGAGGCGACGGTGTCCGAGTTGGCACGCCAGACACGATCCGCGTAGCCCGCGATCAGTTCGGCCTCGTGGCGCTGGATGAGGAGTTGATGCAACCGTACGACGGGTTCTGCGATGCGAAAGACGCTCCGCTTGCCTCGCAGGGCATCGTCGATCTGCTCGATCAAGCCGATGTCCTGCAGGCCGGTCAACAGGTGGGCGAGTGCGCTGCTGGGCCGCCCAAGTGTCGCCGCTATCTCCGAGCGCCGGTGGTTTCCGGCGCTGATCGCGCTCAGCGTGGCGGAGTACGAGGTCGGATCGGCAATGGAAGGCTCTTCTCGGAGCAGCAGGGCACCCTCACGGAACATCGCGGACGCCGGGTTCAGCAGGCGTCGCTGAACCCAGCGGTCGAGCTGACCCATTTCGGCGGGTCCCGATCCGCCGCTCATCTCCAGATAGGCGGGCGTTCCACCGAGCAGAGCGTGTAGTCGAAACGCCAGCTCTGGATCGTGATCCGTGCCCCAGAAAGCGGCTGCCTCGCGGTACCTGAAGGGCCGCACGATCAACTCCATCGCCGCCCGCCCGCGCAGGGGCGCACCGCCGGCGAGTAGCTGCGCCATCGTGGTCAGGGCGCTACCACAGAGGATCATGCGCGTTCGGGTGTGCTCCTTGGCGTACCCGAGCGGGCTGAGCGCCTGCTGGAGGTAGGAGGGCAGCGCGGGTGTGGCCGAGACGAGGTAGGGAAATTCGTCGATGATAAGAGGAGTGGCCTGGTCCTCCCCGATCCGGAGCAGTTCGTCGATCGCCTCCCGCCATGTGCGGAAGATGATGGGCTGGCGCAGCCCGCGATAGGCGGAATAGGCCACCCCGAGGTCCGCGAGGTTCTGCGTCTCGGTCTGTTGGGTCGCGCCGAACAGGAACCCGCCGGTCTGCTGGGCCAGTAGTTCGAGCATCAGGGTCTTGCCTTGCCGACGCCGGCCGTACACCAGCCCGAGGGTCGCCCCAGGCGAGGGGGATGCAACGAAGTCGGCGAGATCGTCCCATTCGGTATCTCGGCCGAACAATCGCTCCGGCTTCCGCAACAACGACAAGGCTCTCCAGGTCAATGACACGAACCACCGCTAGGTATGCGATGGCTATGATAGTTACAACTATCATAGCCATCGCAATCACCCGCTCGCGTCACCACCGAAGGCGACCACGGCGGGGCATCACGGGTGCTCCTTGAGCGGAGCGATCAATCGACGTTTCGGCTACCCTCCCCGGGGCCGGCGGCTCGATGTGGTCGTTACGGCAGGGGGCCACCACCGCTCGCGCCACCGGCGCCATTCCGGGGGTGTCTAGTCGAGGTTGGCCGCGTACACCGAAACGTCGACCGCCGTCACCTGCTCCGCGCCCATGGCGACGGCCAGCTTGCGGTATCGTTCCGCCTCCTCCGGGCGGCTGCGGCGCTCCAGGGTTCGCGCCAGCGCTTCACACGCCCAGCCGTTCACCGGGTCCAGCTCGACCAGCCGCCGGAACGTCTCCTCGGCCCGCCCGAGCTGCGCGCTGTGGAAGTACGCCCGCCCCAGCAACTCGACGGCCGCCCGGTTGGCGGGCTCCGCCTCGACGATCGAGGCCAGAATCCGCGCCGCCTCGGGATAGTCCTTCGCCTCGAAGAACATCACCCCACGCCGAAACTCCTCGTAACTCACCGACCCATCCCCTCCAAGCGGCACTGGCTCTCGTCGTCCAGCGCTCGCCCCTGCTAACAGGGGATCTCAGCCGATACTTCCCTCCTTCACCCCTGCGATGAAGGCGCGCCATTGGAGAGACGTGAGGGTGATGACCGGGCCGGATGGGTTCTTGCTGTCGCGCAGGAAGACCGCGGACGCCCGCGCCCCGGAAGCGACGTCGGCCATCGCGACCTCCACGCACTCCGACCGTTCTTCGAGCGGCGGCTCACCATCGAGACCGTCCGCGCCTACAAGCCCGCTCCGTGGGCGTACCACATGGTCGCCCAGGAACTGGCGGTGCCACCGTCCACCTGCTTCATGGTCGCCTGCCACGTCTGGGACACCGTGGGCGCCCAAAGCGCCGGTTACACCGCGGGCCTGATCACTCGGCCGGGCAACGCGCCTCTGCCCATCGCCTCGCTGCCCCGGCCCAACCTCGTAGCACCAGACCTGCCCACCCTGGCCCACCGGCTCATCCGGCGATGGCGTTCATAGGCCGCGTTCTTCCTCTTGGTCGAGTCCGCTCGTCCTGCGGAGCAGAAAGACCAGCACGACACACAGTAGCCGTCTATGATCGGAACGTGTTTGTCTACACTCGCAGTATGGAAGAGACCACTGAACCCACTGACGAGGCTCCGTTCGAGTACGAAGCCATCCGGAAGCGGTTCCCGTGGGTCGGCTGCATCGCCAGCGGCGAGCGCGATCTTTCCCAGCGGTATCGCCACATCATGGCCGAGGCACGGAAGGATCGGGAGATAGTCGAGGCCATCGACGCGATCCGGCAGAGCGAATGAGAACTCTGCTCTGCGACTCCGGACCTCTCATCGCAACCAGCGACCGAGATGACAAGCACCACGCCAAGTGCGTTCGCCTGCTTGCCGCGTGGCCCGGAAAGGTGATCATCCCTGAGCCCGTGCTGGGCGAGACCTGTAATTTCCTGCGTAACGGCGTGCGTCGCGGCGCCTTACTGGAAGCCGATCTGCTTCAGCAGATGGTGCACGAAAGCACGGACTGGCAGATCGTCAACCCCACCCACGAGGATCGGGCCAGAGCGACCGAACTGGTACGACGCTTCGTCGACGTGCCTATGGGATACGTGGATGCCACGGTCATCGCCATGGCAGAGCGCCTTCATGTCACCGACGTCGCAACCATAGACACCCATCTCACCGGTCTCGCGATCGGGGTCTCGAAAATCAAACCGATCTCCTGGGCCTTCCAAGAACTTTTCTGAAATGAAGCTCGCGAGATCGGCAGAGGCGACGACGTCAGCGGGCCGGAGGCCCGGGAAAACAGCCCGAGCCGAAGGCGAGGCCCATTTCCAGGGGCGGATGGCCCATTCACAGCTGGACGGCCGCAGTGGCGAGGTTGCGACGGACGTTGTTCAGGCGCTCCAGCTTTCACGACACGCCTCGACATCCACCGCCTCGGTGAAACCAGCAATGGTGCCGCTGACGCCCTCGAAACGACTGCGGCGCTCGGCGATCTTCGCGGGCTGCGACATGCAGGCGTTCGGCGTGTTCGAGGCCGCGCGGCGCGCCGGGCTGCGCGTGCCGGACGATCTCAGCGTGGTCGGGTTCGACGACCTGCCGCTGGCCCGCTCGGCGTGGCCGACGCTCACCACCGTCCGCCAGCCGCTGGAGGAGATGGCGGCGCTCGCGACGCGCATGGCCCTGGACATCTCGCGCGGCGAGACGCCCGAGACGCGCAGGGTGGAACTGGCCACCGACCTGGTGATCCGCGACAGTACGGCCCCGCCGCGGTAGCCGTCCCCTCCCATCCGAAAGGTTTCGGCAGACGGCCGGGTGTTTTTTGCGGAACGACCCCGTTCGCCGCCGTGAACCCCTCGCCGGCCTTCCACGAGGAGGTCGAGCCGGCGCCCGGCGCGACGTGGAGCCACCGCTACCGCGTGGTGATCGGGGACGGGTTCTGGGACCAGCGGCGGCTGGAGGCGTACGTGCGCGACCATCCCCTCGAACCCGCCCCCCTAAGGCACCGAGGCTAGGGCACTGAGCGGATCTTCCAGACCAGGCCGGCGCCGAGGAGCGTCAGGGCGCCCGCCGTCAGGTACAGGACCGGGTAGCCGCCGAGGCTCGCGACGATCGGCCCGGCGATCACGGGGGCGAGGACCTGCGGGCCCGAGTTGGCGATGTTGATCACGCCGAGGTCCTTGGCGCGGCCCGCGGCGGCGGGCAGCACCTGCGTGATCAGGGCATTGTCCACCGACAGGTAGACGCCGAAGCCGACACCCATGACGGCCGCGGCCACCATGACGACCGTCCACTGCGGCCAGAGGGCGAGCATCACGGCGGGGACCGCGCTGATCGCGCCGGACAGCGTGACGAGCGTCCTGCGGCGCCCGAGCCGGTCGGAGATCGCGCCGGCGGCCACCGTCGTGAGGATCACCGCGACCGTGTAGATCAGGATGAGGACGAGCAGGCCGTCCTCGGCCTTCGCGCCGGGGAACTCCCGTTCGTAGTGCACCGCGTCGGTGAGGAAGTACAGCAGGTACAGCAAGGTGACGGCGTTGCCGAGCTGCATCAGGAACCGGGTCAGCCAGGCCCAGGCGAAGTCGGGATGGGCGCGGGGGCTGATCCAGAAGCCGCGCAGGAAGCCGCCCGCGCTGAACGGCGGGCGGTGCCCGGCGGGCAGCGGCGGGTCGGGCGTGGCGAGGACGAACGGCAGCGCGCACAGCGGCACGAGCGCGCCGATCATCAGAAATCCGGCCCCGGTGGTCGTGACCACCGTCGTCACCAGCACGACGGCCAGCACCACGCCCAGCGTCTGCGGGATGCCGATCCACCCCGACACCGCGCCGCGCTGGCGTACCGGGACGTGGTCGGGCACGCCCGCCGTCAGCGCGGCCTGCATCGCGTTCAGCCCGGCCTGGGCCAGGCACCATCCGATCACGACACCCGCCACCGTCCCCTGGACGGCGAGCAGGACGAGGCCGAGGCCGCCCGCGAGCGCCCCGAGCAGCGTCCACGGGTGACGCCGGCCGTAGCGGCCCGCCGTCCGGTCGGACAGGGCTCCGGCCAGTGGGTTGGACACCATGGCGACCGCGGCGCCGATGCCGGTCACCCACGCCAGTGCCGTCTCCTTGCCCGCGGGGGCGACCGCCTCCATCTGCTGCGGCAGCAGCACCTGCAGCGGGCCGAAGTAGCCCATCCACAGCGCGAGATTCGCCAGCGAGATGAGGCCGATCCAGCGCGGCCCCACCCGGGTCACCGGCTCGGCGAGCGCCAGGGGGACGTCTGCGGGCGACTTCACGGGGGGTGGCGTGCTCACCGGCATAGCTCCTAGTGATGAGGGGTGCTGGGATAGTAGTCTCGGCGGCCCCCGCGAGAAACCCCCTCCGTACGATCACTCTCTTCTCCTGAGCCACTGGCCTTGCGGACGCACCGCCCCCGTGGAGATGGCACGATGGCAGCATCCGACAAATCCCCAGGAAGGTCACTTCGCGGTGAGGCGATTCCTTACGGTGCTGCTCGCGGCTTGTGCGGCCCTGGCCGTGGGGGCGGCGCCCGCGCTGGCCCACAACGTGCTGACAGGGAGCGACCCCAAGGACGGCGCCCGGTTCGCCGCCATGCCCGGCCACGCCACGCTGACGTTCGACCAGCCGGTGCGCGCGGACTTCGCCCAGATGGCGCTGACCTTTCCCGGCGGGCAGGTCTCCAAGCTGGACGTCCGGGTCTCCGGTGACGATGTGATCGCCACGCTGCCGTACTCCGACAAGCCCGGCGCCTACCTCATCGGGTATCAGATCCTCTCCAACGACGGCCACCCCGTGAGCGGGAAGATCGGCTTCACGCTGGACGCGCCGGCCGGCGCGGCGCCGCCCTCGCCTCCCGTCCAGACCTCGACGGGGGCGCCCGTGGCGGACCAGGTCGCCGCGGTCCCGGCGAGCGGCGGCGGCTGGGTGTGGGGGCTGCTCGTGGTCGCCCTGCTGCTGTCCGGGCTCGGCATCCTCGTCGTCGCCCGTCAGGGACGCCCGGTGAGGGGCGAGGGCGCGTGACCACGACCGGCGCGGGCCAGGGCCCCGTCTCCACGACGCCGGCCGAGGCCGCCACCCTGACGGAATCCGGGTCCCCCTCGGTCTCGACGTCCACCTCGGCCTCCGGTCCGCTCGATCCGGATTCCGCCGCACGCGTGGCTTCTCCCGAGGTGGGCGTGCGGTGGCCGCCCGCGTGGGCGATGGCGGGCGGCGCGCTGCTGACCCTGCTGGTCGCGACGTGGTGGACGCTGCCGGGGGCCGTTCCGGGGCTCGCCGCGCCCGGCCCGCTGATCGAGTACGGCCTGCCCGTGGCCCGGCTGGCCCTGGACCTGTGCGCGCTCGCGACCGTGGGCCTGAGCCTGCTGCCGAGGTTCGTGGGCTTCGACGATCCCGAGCGGACGGAGGCGATGCTGTCCCGGGCGCGGAGCTGGGCGGTCCTCGCGGCGTTCGGGTGGGCGCTGGCCGCCCTGACGGCCATGGTGCTGAGCGCCGCAGAGGTGACCCCCGGCGAGGCCCCCGACCCGGCCGCGTACGTCGCCCGCATCGGCGCCGGCCAGGGGCTGGTGATCAGCGCGGCGTGCGCCCTGGTCTACACATGCTTCGGGTTGCTGGCCGTGCGCTTCGGCGAGAAGGTCCCGGCCGAGCTGCGGATCGCCGTGGCGATCTTCGGGCTGCTGCCGCTGCCGGTCAGCGGCCACGCGTCCAACTGGTACTGGCACGACATCAGCATGGTGTCGATGGAGCTGCACGTCGCCGCGGCGTCGGCGTGGACGGGGGGCCTGGTGGCGCTGGGCGTTCTGCTCGCCCGCGACCGGGAGCTGCTGGCCCGCGCCCTGCCGAGGTTCTCGCGGCTGGCCACGGTCGCGCTGGTGGTGGTCGCCGTGTCCGGGCTGTTCAACGGGCTGATCGAGCTCGCGCTCTCGCCCACGACGCGGCTTCCCGGTTCGCTGTTCACCACCCACTACGGGCTGCTCGTCGTCGCCAAGACCGTGTTCGCGGGCGTGATCGCGGCGCTGGGGGCCAACATCCGCTGGCGCCTGCTGCCCGGGGTCGCGCGGCGGGAGGCCACGGCGTTCGCCGCCTGGGCGCTACTGGAGATCACCGTGATGGGCCTGGCGTACGGCGTCGCGGTCGCGCTGACCCGCGCCGCCGTCGTCTGACCTGTTCGGGGCGCGGCGGTGTTCTGGAGGAGGAGGGAGGAAGGGGTGAGGAACGAGCCCCTTCCGAGTGACGACGGAAGAACACCGCCTAAAGGAGCGCCCCGAACCGCCGTGCCGGAGGCGCGGCAATAGGCACAGGGCGCGGCGGTGTTCTGGAGGAGAAGGGAGGAAGGGGTGAGGAACCAACCCCTTCCGAGTGACGACGGAAGAACACCGCCTAAAGGAGCGCCCCGAACCGCCGTGCCGGAGGCGCGGCCACAGGCACAGCTCCCCGCACGAGGGGGCTAGGGGGTGGCGGGAGCGCGAAGGGGCGGGACGGCGGCGTCCGCGGTGGCCGGTCGGCCGCCCGAGCGCCCGCGGGTGAAGCGCTCGGCGCCGTACCAGGCCGCGGCGAGCAGGACCGCGCTGACGGGCGCGGAGGCGACCATGAACGGCGGGGCGTCCAGCAGGAGGTCCTGGATCGCGAGGCCGACGTAGACGGCGGCGGTGACCAGCACGGCGCCGGCCGCCGCGCGGACGGCGGGGACGCGCAGAATGAACGCGACGTCCACGCACACGGCCGCGGCGAGCAGGAAGAACGGCACGGCCGACGGCGGGAAGTGGAACGCGTACAAAAGCGGCCAGATGGCGGTCCTGAAGGCGACGTAGACGCCCGCGACAGCTGTGGCCGTCCACCTGCGGCCGACCAGCGTGCGCGCGAGGACCAGGACGAGGACGGCGGCGACGCCGAACCACATCGGGTACACCCAGTCGGGGACGGGCAGCGAGAACTTCTCGACCATGCCGCGGTCGACGGCCCGGCCCATCTGGTTCGCGGCGAAGTCCAGCAGCGTCTTCTCGGCGTACGGCTGGTGCCGGTCCCACGAGGCGAGCTCCAGGACGCCGTACTCCTGGTGCTCGCTGGGGAACAGCACGTTCTCCAGGAAGAACACGAAGAAGCCGCCGAGCACGATCGAGCGCAGGCGGCCCGGGGCCGCGTACACGTACCACCCGCGGATCACGCCCGTGATCATGAAGGCGGTGCCGAGGTAGAGGAGCACGTGGGAGGGGCTCCACGAGGTGATGTCGACGCCGTTCACCCGGTGGTTGATCAGGTCGATGGGGATCGCGATCAGGAACGTCCCCGTGCCCCACTGGATCAGCCGCTGCGCCGGGCGGTCGACGCCGTAGCCGGTGTAGGAGTGCACGATCGTGAGGGCGACGACGATGGCCGTCCCGACGCTGTTGATCAGGTGCGGAGGGGCGAAGTCGTCGCGCAGCCACTTGAAGTGCCAGGAGACGTCCCAGGAGGCGCCGAGGACCTTCAGGATGAAAGCGGCGATCCACCCGTAGTAGAGGACGCGGAACAGGTCCGGGGGCGTCTCCCTGCCCGCCGGTCCTCGCGTCCAGTACGGCAGGGCCCACTCGACCATCTGAGTGACCCTGTCCTTGATGCGTGCCCTCGGCTTCACGCGAAGAAATGATGCCGGTCCTCGACATGTACCGCAATCGGGGTTTACCCGGAGATCCCGCTCGCGGGAGGCGCATCTCAGCGAGCTCTCAGGGCGGATCAGTAGGCTCGCGGTCATGAAGCTTTGGGGGAGGCGGTCCGCCGCGTTGATCACCGCGGCGCTCGTGGCGGCCGGGGCGGTGGTGTGGGCCCTGTGGCCGTCGCCCCCGCCGCCGACAGGGCTCGACCAGATGATCCCCGTGGTGGACGGCCCGCGCGACGACCAGCGGGTGACGCTGGACACCACGTTCTTCCCGCCCGCCGGGGGCGGCAGGCGTCCCGCGATCCTGCTCGCCCACGGGTTCGGCGGCAGCAAGGCGAGCGTGCGCGACGAGGCCGTGCGGCTGGCGCAGGCGGGGTACGCCGTTCTGACCTGGTCGGCGCGGGGCTTCGGCGCCTCGACCGGCCAGATCGCGCTCAACTCCCCCGACTACGAGGTCAAGGACGTCAAGCAGCTGATCGACTGGCTCGCCAAGCGGCCCGAGGTCCTGCTCGACAAGCCCGGCGACCCGCGCCTCGGCGCCGCCGGGGGCTCCTACGGCGGGGCGATCACGCTGATGGCCGCCGCCTATGACGACCGCGTCGACGCGATCGTCCCGCAGATCACCTGGTACGACCTCGCCGACGCGCTGTTCCCCGACGCCACGGGCGCCGGGCCGCGCGACGGCGTGTTCAAGCGCATGTGGGCCGGGCTGTTCTTCACCCGCGCGGTCGATTCCCCCCTCGCGCCCGGCGCGGGCGGCGCGGCGGCGCTCGCGGCGGGCGGGGCGGGCGGGGCGGGCGCGTCCGGCCGTCCCGGCCCCTCCGGCGGGCCGCAGGACGTCCAGTGCGGGCGGTTCCTCCCGGAGATCTGCGCGATGTACACCGAGGTCGCGTCGACCGGCCGGGCCACCGACGCCGCCGTCCAGACGCTGCGCCGGTCCAGCCCCGTCTCGGTGCCGGGCAGGATCCGCGTGCCGAGCCTGCTGATCCAGGGCAAGCGCGACTCGCTCTTCCCGCTCGGCCACGCCGACGCCAACGCCAAGGCCATCGCCTCCACCGGCGCCCCCGTGGAGGTCGCCTGGTTCGAGGGCGGCCACGACGGCGGGGACGGCGAGGCCGACTGGGTGGCCGGCCGCACGATCGGCTGGTTCGACCGCTGGCTGAAGAAGGAAGCCCCCTCCGGAGGCGACGCCGCGCAGGCATTCACCGTCACCCGTGACGGCGGGCGCGATCCTGGCACCCGGCGTCCCGTGCTCGTCCACGCGGTTTCCGGGAAATATCCAGGGTTGTCCGGCACGGCGGCCACGCCGGTCGCGCTCGCCGGCCCCGCCCAGCCGGTGGCCGTCCCGCCCGGCGGGTCCCCCGCGTCGATCTCCAGCGTGCCGGGCATCGGCGGGCTGCTGGGCAACCTCGGCGGCTCGGCCGGAGGCGGGCTGACGCTGGACATGCCGGGCCAGGCCGCCGCGTTCGAATCGGCCCCGCTGACCGCGCCGCTCGACGTGACCGGCACGCCGGTGGCCGATCTCACGGTGAGCGGCGAGGGTGAGGTCACGCTCTTCGCCAAGATCTACGACGTCGGCGGGCAGCGTCCCGCGCTCCCGCAGGGCCTGGTGGCACCGTTCCGCGTCACCGCCCGGCCGGAGGGCACGCCGGTCAGGGTGACGCTTCCGGCGATCGACTACCGCTTCGCCGCCGGGCACCGGCTGCGCCTGGTGGTGAGCACCACCGACATGGGGTACGCCTCGGGCACCGCCCCGGCCGTGTTCCGCGTCGCGGCCTCCCCGGCACCGCTGACCGTCCCGACCGATCCGGCGCTCAAGGCCGCCGCGGCGGGCCTGTCATGGTGGACGTGGGCGCTGCCACTCGCCGCGCTCGTCGTCGCCGTCGCCCTGGGGCTGACCGGGCGCGCCCGGCGCCACGACGCGCCGGACCCCGCGCTCGCCGACGTCCCACTGCAGATCACCGGCCTCACCAAGAGGTACCGCAACGGCGAGCTCGCCGTGGACGATCTGTCGTTCCGGGTCGAGCGGGGCCAGGTCCTCGGCCTGCTCGGGCCGAACGGCGCGGGCAAGACGACCACGATGCGCATGCTGCTCGGGCTGATCCACCCGGACGCGGGAGAGATCCGCGTCTTCGGGCACCGCGTGACGCCGGGCGACGCCGTGCTCGCCCGGCTCGGCTCGTTCGTCGAGGGCCCCGGGTTCCTGCCCCACCTGTCCGGCCGGGAGAACATCGACCTGTACTGGCAGGCGACGGGACGCCCGCGCGAGGAGGCCCACATCGAGGAGGCCCTGGAGATCGCCGGGCTCGGCGCGGCCCTGGACCGCGCGGTGCGCACGTACTCCCAGGGCATGCGGCAGCGCCTGGCCATCGCGCAGGCCATGCTCGGGCTGCCCGATCTGCTCGTGCTGGACGAGCCCACCAACGGGCTGGACCCGCCGCAGATCGCCGAGATGCGCCGCGTGCTGATCCGCTACGCCGCGCGCGGGCGCACGGTGATCGTCTCCAGCCACCTGCTGGCCGAGGTCGAGCAGACCTGCGACCACGTCGTCGTCATGCATCGCGGCCGTCTGGTCACGGCGGGCCCGGTCACCGACCTGCTCGCCGCGAGCCCGTCCAACGGCGCGCCGGGCCGCCTGGAGGACGTCTTCCTCGACCTGATCGGCACCAAGCCATGACGACGGGCGCGCGCGGCCAGGGCGTCGGAGAACACGCACCCGACACGGGAGACGAAACAGCCGGAATGAGCACAACGGGCAAGGCGAACGAAACGACCGGGGCCGCGGAGGACGACACCGGAAACGGCGTCAGCCCCGCAGACACGACCGCCGGAAACCCGGCAACGGCGCGTAAAGGGCCGCCCGACCGGAACGCGGATTCGGCCGGGCGCGACTCGGAAACGTACGAAGCCGGGCGCGATTCGGGAAGAGATGCGACGGGTCGAGGCTCGGGAACCTACGCGGCGGGGCGCACTCTGCCGTTGCGGGTGGAGATCGTCCGGCAGTTCCGGCGTCGCCGCACGCTCGTCATGTTCGGCCTGCTGCTGGCGCTGCCGTGGATCCTCGTGGTGGCGTTCTCGTTCGGCCCCGCGCCGACGCAGCAGAGCACCCTGCGCCTGTCCGACCTCGCCACGCAGGGCGGCCTGAACTTCGCCGCGTTCACGCTGTCGGTCTCGGCGACGCTGCTGCTGGTGGTGGCCGTGGCCCTGTTCTGCGGGGACACCGTGGCCAGCGAGGCGAACTGGTCGTCACTGCGCTACCTGCTCGCCGCGCCGGTTCCCCGGGACCGCCTGCTGCGGCAGAAGCTCGTGGTGGCGCTCGGCTACTCGGCGGCAGCGGTCATCATGCTGCCGCTCATGGCGTTGCTGGCCGGCACGGTGGCCTTCGGCTGGAACGACATCCGCCTGCCGGGCACGGGCGAGGCCATCGCGGCCACGACGGTCCTGCCGCGCTTCGGCATCGTCATCGGCTACGCCCTGGTGAGCCAGCTCGTCGTGGCGGCCCTGGCGTTCCTGCTCTCGGTGAACACCGACTCCCCGCTGGGCGCGGTCGGTGGCGCCGTCGGGCTGGTCATCGTGAGCAACATCCTCCAGGCGGTCGAGGCGCTCGGCGTCATCCGCGAGTTCCTGCCGACCTTCTGGAACACGGCCTGGCTGGACGCCCTCGCCCCCGAACTCGACTGGAGCGGCATGCTCAAAGGTGCCTCCCTGTCCGTCACCTACGCCGCCATCCTCACCGCCCTGGCCTTCCGCCGCTTCCGCAACAAGGACGTCGTCTCCTGACCAACCCCACCTCCTCCTGACGGCGTCCACCGCCCCCCGGCGGCCGTTTTGTGGCAATTGGGGGTGGTGGGTGGTGACTTTCTGCTAGGGCAAAGTGGGTTTGAGGGAACATTGGTGGCGCTGGTCTGAAATGATCCTCTCGGTAATCCTGTCGGACATCGAGAATGACGGACAGTGACTGATGCCCCCCATCGATCAATTGACAACGTACGCGGCGGCCAACCCGCTCGGAGCGGCCATCATCTGCGTGTCCGCTCTGGTCGCCCTCGTGCTCGCGTTCTTCGCCCTTCGCGCGGCCTACCGCGCGGCATCCAGCGGATACCGCAAGTTCGCCGAGAACCGTCCGGCTGAGGACATCCTCACCATCGTCGCGGCCAGCATCGCGACCGGGGTGTCCGCGCAGGGCATGTGGCGCTTCTCCGGTGACGTGCTCGGCTTCGACGGGCCGCTGCGCCTGCTTCTCTTCGCGTTCATCGAGGTCGCGGTGATCACCAGCGCGGTGCGCGCGCGCCGCAACATGCGTGAGAACTACTCGGCCGGCATCGACGGCATGGCGGTGTGGGTGCTCACCGGCCTGTCGGCGGTGCTGTCCAGTCTGGACGCCCGCAGCCTCGCCGAGGCCATCTTCCGGCTCGCCGCCCCGCTGGTCGCCGCGTGGCTGTGGGAGCGCGGCATGGCCATCGAGCGGCACCGCATCACCGGCCGTTCCCGCATCAAGTGGCGGTTCACCCCGGAACGGGCGATGGTCCGCCTCGGCCTGGCCGAGGTCAGCGACCGCACCGTGACCGAGGTGGACGCCCACCGCCGGCTCACCCGCGTGGCCCTGGCCGCCAAGCGCGCCCGCGCGCTGCGCGAGGCGGGCGCCTCCGACCGTAAGATGCGGACCGCGCTCGCCAAGCTGGACCGCGTGATGGACCAGGCCGTGGAGCACACCGGACTCGCGGTCGACCCGGGCCGCCAGGAGGCGCTGCTGTCGCAGATCGGCGCCCTGTACAACACCAGCGCCCTCATCGACCTGCGCCCGCCCGTCCCGTGGGAGCCGGAGCCGGAGGAGCCGCCCGCGCCGCACGCCCTGCCCGTGGCGGGCACTCGTGCGGCCTACATCGAGGACGACGACGATGACGCCGTGACGGCGGCCCCGCAGGTGGTCGACACGGCCCAGCGCGCGGCCCTGATGCGCGCGGCGCGCCAGTACTGGGACAAGCAGATCGAGCGCAGGTTCGTCCCCCGCGCGGCGGACATCGCCAAGGAGACCGGCATCTCGCTGGCCACGGCCCGGGAGTACCGCGCCCTGTGGAAGCTGGAGCCCCGGGCGCACGCGCTGATCGAGGCCGCCTACAACGAGCACGGCATCATCGACACCGGGACGTTCCCCGCCATCGTGGTGCCGGACGGTTCCGACTCGGGCGACCGCTCCGACCGCTCCGACCGCTCCGACCGCTCCGACCATGAGGAGCCGGTGCTGAGCATGAACGGCTCCGGCAGCATGAACGGCTCCGGCCCGGCCCACACGGCCGGCGTCTGAGCGCCGCGCTCACCGATGTGAGGACGGCGAGAAGCCGCGGCCCGGAGGCAGGAGCCTTCGGACCGCGGCTTTCGCGGTGGGCCCGGCGGACGTTTCCGCGCGGCCCGGACGACGGGCGTCAGTCCCAGTGCGGGGGTCGCTCCTCCAGCAACCGGGAGACGTCGTCTGACGAGCGCCACTCGCCCCAGCCGGAGTCGGTGTCGTCGCTCGTCTGGTCGGGTAGCACCGGCAGCCCCTCTTCGGAGAGGTCCACCGGACGCAGGTCATCCGGCTCATGCACAGTCACGGGCCCAATGCTACGCGCCGCTGGCGAGGTCTGATCGCTGCCCCTGTCAAGGCTTCCTCGATTCCCCCCAAAAGTGATTCCCGGCTCGTTGCCGTGCACCGATCGTCAGGCTCCACATCTCGGGCGTGCTCACGCCCGCGGGCACCGCGCGGAACCGCCCGCGCGGGTACGATACGGAAGCAGGTAGAACGCCGGAACGACCCCCACGTGAGGCGGCCATGGCATCGCCGGGAGCATGGCGAAGAGACGGAAACCTCCCCGCGGAGCTCACCAGCTTCGTCGGCCGAGACCGGCTGCTCGCCGCCCTCAGGCAGCGCCTGCTGGAGGCCCGCCTGGTGACGGTGACGGGCATCGGCGGCGTCGGCAAGTCGCGCACGGCGCTGCGCGTCGCCCACCAGATGCTTCCGCAGTTCCGCGACGGCGTCTGGTACGCCGACCTGTCCCGCCTGCAGGACCCGTTCATGGTGCCGCACGCGGTCAACGCGGCCCTCGGCATCGCCGACCAGTCGGCCCGCCCGGAGACCGAGACGCTGGCCGACTGGCTGGCCGGGCGCGAGCTGCTGCTGGTCATCGACTCCTGCGAGCATGTCCTGGCCGCGACCGCGGAGCTCGTCGAGCGGGTGCTCCGCGCCGCCCCGGGCGTGCGGGTGCTGGCGACCAGCCGGCAGTCCCTCGCCGTCCAGGGCGAGCAGTCGGTCCCGATCGCCCCGCTGCTGGTGCCGGGCGATGACCGCGACGAGAGCCCGTACCTCAACGAGTCGGTCCAGCTTTTCGCCGAGCGCGCCTCGGCGGTCGTCCCCGGGTTCGTGGTGGACGAGGAGAACGTCACGGCCGTCTCCGAGCTGTGCCGGCGGCTGGACGGCATCCCGCTGGCGATCGAGCTGGCGGCGGTCCGCCTGCGGGCGCTGTCGGTGGAGCAGATCCTCGCGCTGCTGATCGACCGCTTCAGCCTGCTCGCGGGCGCCAGCCGTACGGCGCTGCCGCGCCACCAGACGCTGCGCGCGGCGATCGGCTGGAGCCACGAGCTGTGCGAGCCGGCCGAGCGGCTTCTGTGGGCGCGCCTGTCGGTGTTCTCCGGCGACTTCGAGCTGGAGGCCGCCCAGTACGTCTGCTCCGGCGAGACCCTGCCGGAGGCCGACGTGATGGACCTGATCTCCGGCCTGATCGAGAAGTCCATCCTGCTGAGCTCCAGCGAGCGGCCGGGCGTCCGCTACCGGCTCATCGACACGCTTCGCCAGTACGGCGGGGAATGGCTGGACAAGCTCGGCGAGACCGACGCCACGCGCCGCCGCCACCGCGACTACTACCTGGGGCTCGCCGAGCGCGGCGAGGGCGCGTGGTCGGGGCCGAGGCAGGTCTACTGGTTCGGCCGCATGCGCCAGGAGCACGACAACATCAGGTCCGCGCTGGACTACTGCCTGCGCGACCCGGCCGAGGCGAGCACCGGTCTCACGCTGCTGTCCTCCCTGTGGTTCATGTGGGTGGCCTGCGGGTTCGCCCGCGAGGGCCGCCTGTACCTCGAACGGGCGCTGGTCGCCTCCCCCGATCCGAGCCGGCAGCGCTGCAAGGCGCTGTGGGTGCTCGCGTACGTCCGCAGCGCGCAGGGCGACACGGCGGGGGCGCTGGAGGCGGCGGAGCAGTGCGCGAGCGACGCGGTGCGGGTGGGCGACTCGATCGCGGTGATCCTGGCCACGAAGATGCAGGGCACCGCCGCGTGGCTCCAGGGCGACCTGCGCAAGGCGACCGCGCTGATCGGCGTGGCGATCGAGTTCCACCGCAGCGGGCGCGAGCTGAACCCCGGCCTGCTTCCCGCCATCGTGGAGCTCGCGGTGGTGCTCACCCAGCAGGGCGAGCTGGAGGAGGCCGAGGGGCTGCTGCGCGACTGCCGCCAGCTCTGCGCCGAGCGCGGCGAGCTGTGGCTGCGGTCGTACGCCGTCTGGGCGACCTCGGCGATCGAGCGCATGACCGGTCGCACCGCGGACGCCGTGTTCAGCGCCCAGGAGGCTCTGCGCATCAAGCGGCACTTCCACGACGTGCTCGGGGTCGTGGTGGCGATGGAGACGCTCTCCCAGCTCGCCCTCGACCAGGGGGACGCGGCGCGGGCGGCGCGCATGCTGGGCGCGGGGCAGGCGAACTGGCAGATGTTCGGCCTGCCGCTGTTCGGCTCGCCGTTCTTCGGCACCGAGCACGAGCAGTGCGTCAAGGAGTGCAAGCGCCTGCTCGGCGAAGAGGCCTACGCCGAGGCCTACCGGCAGGGCGCGCGCATGGAGTTCGAGGAGGCCGTGAGCTACGCCATGGGCGAGGCCGAGCCGGACGACGCCCACGACGGCGCGGCGTGACGACCCACAGTGACGACCCCACAGTGACGACCCCCGCGTGACGGCCCGCGCGGGGCGGTCTCGTCTCCGCGGGACGGCGTCGATACGCGGACGGGCCGTCAGTTGTGGCCGCGGACGGGCAGGGTGGTCCCCTTCCAGGCGCGGGTGTACCTCGTGCTGGTGAGCGAGTAGGCCACGCTGCCGCTGACCCAGTGTTCGAGGCCGCGCACGTAGGCCGTCACCGCCTCCGACCCCAGCCCGGCGAGTTCGTCGCGCAGGGACAGCATGCGGGCGACGGACTGGTCGCGCATGCGGCCGATCTGGTCCATGGCGTTCTGGATCGACCGGTCGCCGTGCCGGGCCAGGACGCTGACCAGGTTGTTCCCGGCGTTCACGCCGTCGCGCTCCTTGGCGTAGGACAGCAGGTCGTTGTCCCAGACCACGACGTCGTTGGCGCACTCGGTGATCGCGCGCACCCACGGGTGGCGCCACTCGCCGGGGGTGAGGGCGTGCCCGGTGGCGAGGTCGATGAGGGCGAAGACGGTCAGCATGGCGCCGGTCCTGCGCCGCATGAAGACGTAGTCGCCGTAGGTGGGGACGACGGCGTCCTCGCGGTTCGCGGCCTCCCAGACCTGGGCGAACAGGTAGTCCTTGGTGACGGTCCGCCACCGGTCGAGCTGGTCGGCGTCCCCGGCCGCGCCGACGCGGGCCATGATGTCGCGCATCGCCCGCGCGAAGGGGCCCTCCACGGGGATCCCGGCGTCGGAGTCGTCCAGGACGCAGAGCAATTGCGGCAGCGCGCGGGCGATTTCGGCGGCACGCCGGTCGGACTCGCAGAAGGCGTCGTCGAAGGCGAAGAGCCACACGCACCAGTCGGTCACCAGTCGGAGCGCGTCGTACGGGGCGTAGGGGTAGGTGCGGGCGCCGAGGATTCCGTAGGCGGCCTCGCGGTAGCGCTCCAGCTCGGCCTGGTCGACGATCATTCGGCTGGCCCGCAGCCAGGAGAAGGTCTCCCGGTCGACCTGGGCGGCGTACGGGCTGATCAGACTGGGGAAAGGGCTCGACAAATCGGGTAGAAGCATCTGGGAATGCGCTAAATCAGCCATCCCCACATCATGGCAACAAAGACAGCCCGTAACCACTCCGCGACGGGTCCGTATGTGACATTATCGGCCTTTGTCCGCGAACAATGCCAGGATTTCGGTCTGCCCGAACATCCGCGCGGTGTCGGCCGCCGACGGCGACCCCTCGGACGGATCGGCCCCGGCCTCCAGGAGCGCCCGCACCACATCGGGCTGCTTCTTGAGGACCGCGCCCGCCAGCGGCGTCTGCCCGCGCTCGTTGGCGCGCCCCGGATCGGCCCCGCGCTCCAGCAGGGCCCGGACGGTCTCGGCGTGGCCGTGGTAGGCGGCGAGCATCAGCAGCGTGTCGCCCTTGTCGTTGTGGAGGTCGGCCGGGACCCCCGCGTCGACGTAGGCGCACAGCCGGTCGGTCTCCCCCGATCTCGCCATCTGGAACAACCGGGTGGCCAGCTCCACGACGTCCGCGTCGCCGGCGTCGCCCTCAGCGCGGTGTGGCACGTCATCCATTCTGCCCAGGCGGGTGCGGGGGCCCGGACGGCGGGTGGCGGACAGCGGGTAGCGGGCGACTCGCCCGGCGGAATCCTCGCCACATCCCATAGGTTCTCTCTTGAGAGACGAAAGAAAGGCTGGGACCCAAGGTGTTCGACCCGACGGATCTTTACCGGCTCAGCGGCGACGTCCCTGAGCTGACCGATCCGGTGCTGCTCTACCACTTTGACGGTTTCGTGGACGCCGGAGGGGCCGGAAGGCTCGCCGTCGGCCACCTGCTCGCCGAACTGGAGCACCGGGTCGTGGCGACGTTCGACGTGGACCGCCTCCTCGACTACCGGTCGCGGCGCCCCCTGATGACCTTCGACACCGATCGCTGGGTCGACTGCGAGACGCCCGAGCTGGCCGTCCACCTCGCCCACGACGCGACCGGGACGCCGTTCCTGCTGATGAGCGGCCCCGAACCCGATCGCGAGTGGGAGCTGTTCACCGAGGCCATCGGCGCCCTCGTCACCCGCCTCAACATCGGCAAGCTGGTCACCGTGCACGGCATCCCCATGGCCGCGCCGCACACGCGTCCTCTCGGGGTGACCGCGCACGGCACGCGGCCCGAGCTGGTCACCGGGCCCGGCAGCCCGTTCGGCAAGATCCAGGTGCCGGGCAGCGCGGCGGCGCTGATCGAGCTGAGGCTCGGCGCCCGGGGGCACGCCGCCCTCGGCTACGCCGTCCACGTCCCGCACTACCTCGCCCAGGCCGAGTACCCGCGGGCGGCGGTGACGGCCCTGGAGGCGGTGACCCGCGGCACCGGGCTGGTGTTCCCGATGGACGGCCTGCGGGACGCCGCCGAGAAGACCACGGCCGAGATCGAGGAGCAGATCGTCGCCTCTGCGGAGCTGTCCACGGCCATCCAGGGCCTCGAACAGCAGTACGACGCGTTCACCGCCGGGGCGGAGCGCGAGAACCTCATGGCCGAGACCACGCCGATGCCCACGGGGGACGAGCTCGCCGCGCAGTTCGAGCGGTTCCTCGCCGAGCGCGACGAGAGCGACTCATGATCGCCACCGGCCTGGTCGGGTACGGCACGGCCGGAGAGTTCTTCCACGCCCCGCTGATCGCCGCGGCGGACGGGCTCCGGCTCGCCGCCGTCGTGACGCGCGACCCGGAGCGCGCGGCCCGCGCCGCCCGTGATCATCCGGACGCGCGGGTCGTCCCGTCCGCGGACGATCTGCTCGGGCTCGGCCTCGACCTGATCGTGATCGCCTCGCCCAACCGGACGCACGTCCCGCTGGCGCGGGCGGCGCTGTCGGCGGGCCTGCCGGTCGTGGTGGACAAGCCGCTGGCCGCCACGGCGGCCGAGGCGCTGGAGCTGGCCGATCTCGCGCGCGAGCGCGGCGTGATGTTGACGGTGTTCCAGAACCGCCGCTGGGACGGCGACTTCCTGACGCTGCGCACCCTCGACCTCGGCGAGGTCCACCGCTTCGAGTCGCGGTTCGAGCGGTGGCGGCCGGTCCCCAAGGGCGGCTGGCGCGAGAACGGCGGCCCGGAGGAGCTCGGCGGCCTGCTGTACGACCTGGGCAGCCACCTGGTGGACCAGGCCCTGCGCTACCTCGGCCCGGCGACCGACGTCTACGCCGAGACCGACGTCCGGCGGGCCGGCGTCGGCGCGGACGACGACGCCTTCGTGGCGCTGACGCACGCCTCGGGCGCGCGCTCGCACCTGTGGATGAGCTCGGTCGCCGCCCGGCTCGGGCCGCGCCTGCGGGTGCTCGGCTCGCGCGCCGCGTACGTCAAGTGGGGGCTTGATCCACAGGAGGAGCGCCTGCGGGCGGGCGAGCGGCCGGGCGGCCCCGGCTGGGGTACCGAGCCCGCCGACCGCTGGGGCGTGCTCGGCACCGACGCCGAGAGCCGCCGTGTCGAGACCGTGCCGGGGGCCTACCAGGAGTTCTACGCCGGGGTGGTGGCCTGCCTGCGGGACGGCGCGCCGCCGCCGGTGGACCCGGCCGAGGTGGCCGGGGCGCTGGCCGTGCTGCACGCCGCGCGGACCTCGGCCGCCGAGCGCCGCGTCGTCGCGCTGGACCCCTCTGCGGGCCTGATTCAGGCGAGCAGGGGGGCCTGAATCGCCTGAATCTAGCCGAGCAGGCGGACGCGCAGGGCCGCCGCGTCGTCGGGCGTCCAGCCGTTACGCTCCAGCCAGCCGAGCGGCCCGCCGTAGGTCTCGTCGAGCACGCCGAGGAAGTACTCCATGTACTCCGGCCGCGGCAGGTGGTTCTCCGCGGGCTGGGCGTCCAGGTCGTCCCGGTAGGTCGAACTGGCCCGCAGCCGCGCGAGCAGGGGCTCCAGCCGGTCGCCGGTGGCCGCGTAGTCGGCGACGATCGCCTCGCGGGCGACGCCGGCCACCGAGAGCGCCAGCGCGCTGACGACGCCCGTCCTGTCCTTGCCGGCCGCGCAGTGGACGATGGCCGCGCCGTCGCCCCGGGCGAGCACCCGCAGCGCGGCGAGGACCGAGTCGGGCCGGTCGCGCAGGTAGGCGTGGTAGAAGCCGATGACCCGGACCTCGGCCAGGTCGTGCTCACGCTTGCCCTGCCAGGGGAGCACCCGGTCACCGTCGATGCGGCGACGGCGGCGCGTGTCGTCGGCGAGGTCGCCGGTGTCGGCCTCGACGTCGGTGTGGCGGCCACCTTCGGCGAAGAGCGTCAGGTGATGGATGCCGACCTCGGGTACGCGGGTCAGCGGGCCGGGGCCTTCGAGGGCGACCTCGGCGTTGGAGCGCAGGTCGATCACGTCGCGGAGCTTCATCTCGCCGACGAGCTTTCGCACGTCGGCCTCCGTCAGTCCCTGCAGGTTGTCCGAGCGGAGCACCCGCCCGAACTGTGTGGTCCGGCCGTCCTCCGTGGGGAGACCGCCGAGGTCCCTCACGTTCACGGCCCCGTCAAGGGCTATCCACCTCGTTAGTTCGTTCATCAGTTGCCAGCCTATATGCGCTGTATGTCCGCGTGGAGAACGCGGCGCGGGGCAAAGCGTCAAAAGACATGTCCATCACGTGGCGATCGCCACCGTGACGCGGGCGCGTTCGTGGCGTGAGGACCGGCCGGCCGTGCCCGAGACCGCGCGGCTCGGCGGGCAGGCACGGGGAGGTGGAGCGCGTGTTCCGCGCGAGCGTGGACGAGGCCTGGCTGGGCGGGGAGCCACCTGCTCTCGGCCGACCGGCCGTCCGCCAGAGGTCCAGAGGTATGGGCCGTGGTGGTCGCACCCCGGTGGACCTGGGCGGCCGTGGCCCGAAACACCCGCTTAACCAGTGACCTCCCGTGCATTCACATGCCCTTAATTGAGCTACCCGAAAGCACACAATTCGGTCAGTGTGCCTAATACGCTCGTTTCACCAGCAATTGCGCTCGCAACACACCGTCCCCTTTAATCTCCTTCTGGACATCGTGATTCGGTCCACGCCGGCCACTACCTCGGGGCACCTCGGAAGGAACCAGTCGATCCGTCATGACCGCGCTCATCGAGGTCCGTGACGCGAGCGTCCGCTACCTTTCCACCGGCCAGGCCGCGCTCGGCGCGACCTCGCTGACCGTCAACCCCGGCGACCTCACGCTGGTGAGCGGGCCGTCCGGATGCGGCAAGAGCACGCTGCTGCGGCTGCTCAACGGGCTGATCCCGCACGCCTACCGGGCCGAGGTCTCCGGCGAGGTGCTCGTCGGCGGCCGTCCGGTCGCGGGCAGGACGATCCGCGACATCTCCACCATCGTCGGCACCATGCTCCAGGACCCGCGCCGCCAGATCGTCGGCACCACCGTCGCGGCCGAGATCGCGTTCGGCCCGGAGAACCTCGGACTGCCCCGCGAGGAGATCCGCCGCCGCGTCGGAGACGTCGCCGCCCGCGTCGGCGTCACCCACCTGCTCGACCGGGCGACCGCCGGGCTCAGCGGCGGCGAGCTCCAGATGGTGGCCTTCGCGGGCGTGCTGGCGATGGATCCGCGGGTCGTGGTCGTGGACGAGCCGCTGGCCAACCTCGACCCCGCCGCGAGCCTGCGTCTCATGCGCGAGATCAGGAGGTTCGTCGACGAGGGCGGCGCCGCCGTGGTCGTCGAGCACCGCGTCGAGGAGATCCTGGAGTTCGAACCGGACGAGGTGCTGTACCTGGAGGACGGCGCCCCCCGCTACCTCGGCCCCGTCGAGGGTTTCCTGCGCATGGCCCCGGCCGGCGACGTCAACCTGCCCTTCCCGACCCTGGTGTCCCGCGCCGGCGAGCTGCCCGCCGTGACCCCTCCGTCCCGCCGCGAGGGCGGTGCCGCACCGTCAGGGCAGGCCGTGCCCCGCCTGGAGTACCGGCGGGTCGCCCTCGCGTACGGCCCGCGCACGGTGCTCGCCGACGTCGATCTCGCCCTCGACGCGCGTGAGCGGGTCGCGGTCCTCGGGCCGAACGGCGCCGGCAAGTCCACGCTGCTGCGCGCCGCCGTCATGCTCGTCGCCGCCGCGCGTGGCGAGGTGCTGGTGGACGGGTCCCCCGTGGCCGGCCGCTCGACCGTCAGCCTCGCCACGACCTTCGGCTACGTCTTCCAGAACCCCGGGCAGGCCCTGTTCAGCGCCACCGTCGGCCAGGAGCTCGCCTTCGGCCCGCGCAACCTCGGCCGCGACCCCGAGGAGATCGCCAGGGACTCGGCGGACGTCCTGCGGGCGATGCTGCTCGACGGCGAGAAGGACATCATGGACCGGCCGCCTAGGACGCTGTCGTTCGGGCAGCAGCGCCGCCTCACCGTCGCCCTGGCGCTCGCCATGCGCCCGCGCACGCTGATCCTGGACGAGCCCACCGCCGGGCAGGACCTGCGCACCACCACGGCGTTCCTCGGTCACGCCCTCGCGGCCGAAAGCGTGGAGAGCGTCTACTTCATCACCCACGACGTCGACCTCGCCCTGACCTACGCCGACCGTGTCGTCGTCGTGGACGGCGGGCGGGTGGTCGCCGACGCCTCCCCCGCCGAACTGGCCCGTGACGAGAGCGTCTGGTCGGGGGCCGGGCTGCGCGCCACGAGCCTGGTGCGCGCGGTCCGCGACCATCCGCCGGCCCCAGCCGGGTCGATACCTCACCCGTTCGACCTCGCCCGCGACCTCGCATTCCGTACACCGGGTACGGACGCGCACAGTTCCAACCCGTCCCCCGAGGAAGGAACCACCCCCTCATGAGCGCAGACGCCGCGGCCCGCCGAGGGCCGTTACTGGAGATATCGTCACGCACGGTCGTCTACGGCGCGGTCGGCGCGGCCCTGTACGCCGCGCTCGGCCTGTTCAGCTTCCTCATCCCCGGCACCCAGTACGTCACGGTGCGTCCCGCCTTCGCCCTGGTGCCGTTCTTCGGCAAGCGGTTCGGCGTGGTCGCGGGGTTCTTCGTGGGCTTCGTCGGCAACGTCGTGATCGACCTGATCCAGGGCGGCGGCCTGACGTACTTCAACTGGAGCGTCGCCAACGGCCTCGTCGGAGCCGTCGCGGGGCTCATCTTCGCCTACCTGCCGCCGATCGCCAACGAGGCCCTGCGCCTGGTGGTGACCGCCCTCGGGGCCCTGGTCGCCACCGCCGCCGGCCTGCTGTTCGTCATCACCGACATCCCGCTGCAGGGCATCGACTTCAACACCTTCCTGACGCTGAACTACGGGCCCGCGCTGCTGGCCGACGCCGTCGCCGTCGTCATCCTCACCCCGGCGCTCGACGCGATCTGGGAGCCGCTGTCCAAGCGCGCCGGCCGGTGACCTGATGGACGTCACGCCGCGCTACCTGGGCGCGGGCTCCTTCCTGAGCCGCCGCGATCCGCGCGTGCTCCTGCTGGTGCCCGTGCTGTACCTCGCGGCCGTGGCGGGCGTCGACGACCTGCGCCCGGTGCTCGCCTGCACGGTCGTCGCCGTGCTGTACTACCGCGCCGCGGGCATCCCATGGCGCGGCGTGCGGGCGAACTGGACGTTCATGCTGGGGTTCACCACGCTGCTGGTCCTCGCGAACAGCGTGCTGACGCCGGCGGACACGCGCTCCGGGGGGAGCGTCCTGTTCACCGTCCCGCTCGCGCACACCGACGTGACCTGGGCCACGCTGTCGTACGCGGCGACGATCCTGGTCCGGTACGTCTCCCTGGCCCTGGTCGGCTTCCCGGTGGCGTTCGCCATCGCGCCCGCCGACTTCGGCGTGGCCTTCGCGCGGCTCGGGCTCTCCCAGCGCCTGGCGTACGGGGTGGACCTCACCTTCCGATTCCTGCCCTCGACCTGGGCGAGCCTGCGCGAGACCGTGGACGCCCAGCGCCTCCGCGGGTACGAGCACAGCCGCAGCCGCAACCCGGTCAAACGGCTCCTCACGCTGAAGCCTGTGGTGGTGCCCGTGACGGTGAACGCGCTGGTCGACGCCGAGGACACCGTCAACGCCATGGACCTGCGCGCCTTCGGCGGACGGCACCGCACGTGGACGCGCGAGCTGGCCTTCGACCGCGCCGACCGGCTCGTGCTCGGCGGCTTCGCCGCGATGGCCGCGGCCATGACCGTCGCCCGATTCCTCGGCCTCACGGGGACGGTATGGGTCCCGTGAGCGACGCGGGCGAGGCGGTCGGCCTGTCCGCCGGGCCGGGCCGGATCGGCTCCCTGGACGCCGGCGCGCGCTGCGACTTCGCCGTCTTCAACGTGGATCCCGGCGACCCCGGCGACCCGGACCCGTACCGCACGCTCATCGAGGACGGTCCGGGGCGGTGCGTCGCCACGGTCACCGGCGGCGTCCACACCGGCCGCGACCGCCTCGCGAACTTCACCCCGGAGGTACCACGTGGGCGCTAGCCTCACGTCGACGATGACCAGACTCGGCGGCCTGTTACGCGGGCTCCTCGCGCCGGCGACCCGTGCCGGCGATCTGGCCCGCCGCCAGAGGACGCTGCGCTTCAAGCTGTACTCGCTGCTCAGCCTGCCGATCGTCGCGCTGATCCTGCTCTGGACGTTCATCACCGGCCACCTGATGAGCGACCTGTTCGCGCTGCGCAGGGCCGTCACGCAGTTCGAGCAGGTCGCGGCGCCCGCCTCCGCCCTGGCCGACCGCCTGCGCGAGGAGCGCCACCGGTCCGCCGTCGTCCTCAGTGGGACGGGCCCCGACGGCGGGCGCCTGGCGACCGCCCGGCAGGAGACCGACCGGGCCGTGGTGCTGCTCCACCAGCGCGCGACCTCCCAGGAGGGATCGAGCGCCACCGGGCCCGACATCGTGGACGACCTCACCGCGCTGGAGCGCGAGCTGCAACGGCTCGGCGGCCTGCGGGAGCAGGTCGACTCCCGCGCCCTCGACCGGCTGGGCGCCGTCCAGCAGTACACCGAGATCCAGCGGTCGCTCTACCGGATGACCGACGGGCTGGTGACCGTCCCCGACCCCGCGCGGTACCGGCAGGCGAACGGGCTGCAGACCATCGCCGAATCACGCGAACTGCTGTCCCAGGAGGACGCCCTGCTGTCCGGCGCGCTGCTGCGCGGGCGGCTCGGCGCCGAGGAGCAGCGCCTGTTCGCCCAGATCGTCGCCGCGCGCAGGCTCCTGTTCGACCGCGGCACGCAGCAGCTCGACCCCGAGCTGCGGCGGCCGTACGACGATCTGCTCGCCTCCGCCGACTACAAGCACCTCACCGCCATCGAGAACGAGGTCGGCGCGCGGCGCGCCGCCTTGGGCCAGGCCACCGCGTGGAAGGGGCTCGCCGGGACGCTCGGCACGCGCGTGGACCGGCTCACCGCCGACCGCACCGCCCTGCTGAACTCCCTCGCCGACGGCGTCTCCTGGGGCATCGTCGCCCAGATCGTCATCGCGGGCGGGCTCGGGCTCGTCGCGATCCTGCTGGCCGTGGCCCTGTCCGCGCGGCTCGGCCGGGGCCTGGCCCAAGAGCTCGCCGACCTGCGCAGCGCCGCCCTGGACCTCGCCGACGTGCGGCTTCCCGGCGTCGTCCGCAAGCTACGCGACGGCGAGCCCGTCGAGGTCGACACCGAGGCACCGCCGATCCACATCACCGGCACCACCCTGGAGGTGCAGGACGTCGCCCAGGCGTTCTCGACCGTGCGCCGCACGGCCGTCGAGGCGGCGGTCGGGCAGGCGGACCTGCGCAAGGGCGTCAGCCTGGTCTTCCGCAACCTGGCGCGGCGCAACCAGTCGCTGCTGCACCGCCAGCTCACCCACCTGGACACGATGCAGCGCAAGACCAACGCGCCCGACGCCCTCGCCGACCTGTTCCGGCTGGACCACCTGACCACGCGCATGCGCCGCCAGGCCGAGGGTCTGATCATCCTGTCCGGCGCGCCCGCCGGCCGCGCGTGGCGCAAGCCGGTGCCGATACACGACGTGGTGCGCGGCACGGTGGCCGAGGTGGAGGACTACACCCGCGTCACCGTCATGCCGATGTCGGACGCCTCGCTGGTCGGCACGGCCGTCGCCGACGTGATCCACCTGCTGGCCGAGCTGATCGAGAACGCGACGGTGTTCTCCCCGCCCAGCACCCAGGTCTACATCAAGGGCGACCTCGTCGGCCGGGGCTTCGCCGTCGAGATCGAGGACCGCGGCCTCGGCCTGACGCCGGAGGCCCGTGAGGAGATCAACCGGCGGCTGGCCGACCCGCCGGAGTTCGACCTCACCGACAGCGACCGCCTCGGCCTGTTCGTCGTCAGCCGCCTGGCCGCCCGCCACGGCATCACGGCCTCCCTGCGCCGCTCCCCGTACGGGGGCACCACCGCCGTCGTCCTGCTCCCCCACGGCCTGGTGATCCCCGCGGGCCTGGACGACGAGCTCACCGGCCCGGACACCGGCTCGATGCCCGCCGTCATCGCCCTGGAGCAGGGCTCGGACCCGACCAACCGCCGCTGAGGTCCCGTCTCGTCAGGGCTTCGTCAGGGCTCCATCAGGGCTTCGTCAGGACGCGGCGAAACCGGCACCGTCTTCGCCTGATCCGCCGGGCGCCGGGCTACTGGACGCGGCCCTCGGCCAGGACGGTGACCAGCTCGGGGATGCCGTCGATGATCACATCGGCCCGCCGTGCCTCGGGGCGCTCGGCGTGCAGGTAGCCCCAGGGGCCCCTGCGGAGCAGGGCCGTGCGCATACCCGCCTCGGCGGCGGGGAGCACGTCGTTGTCCAGCCGATCCCCGACGTAGAGGATCTCACCCGGCTCGCGGCCCGCCACGGCGGCGACCTTGGCGAAGAACTCCGGGTCCGGCTTGCTGACACCCCAGCCCGCCGAGGTGTGAATGCCGTCCACCGGCAGGTCCATCGCGGCGAGCTGGTCGTACGCCTGCGGGGGCTGGTTGCCGGCGATGACCAGCTCGTACCCGGCCTCCCGCAGCGCGGCGAGCCCCGGCCGCACGTCGGGGTACAGGTCGTCCTCGTCGAAGTTCTCCCGCAGCCCGCCCGGCTCCTCCCGCCGCCAGGCGTCCAGCTCGGCGGACAGGTCGATGCCCGGCCGCACGACCTGGAAGGCGTCGCGGTGGGACCGGTCGAGCGCAGCCATCCCCCCGAGCACGCCCATCATGACGAACCGGGGCACCCCCAGCCGGTCGGCCCACCGCGACCAGATGCGCGTCTCGTCGACCAGCGTCTCCCCGACATCGAACACCAGCGCCCGGACCACCACGACTCCCCCTCCTCAACGCACTACCCGGACCCTACTCGCCGCTCATCCCCGCAGGCCCACCGAGGGCGACCGCATCTCTGATATCCGAGCACCTGTTCAGTGATTACCGAGATACTCAGCGTGTCCACTTAACTACGAAGGGGCAGGAAAGATGGTCATGATGCCGCGAAGGTCGCACACGAAACCTGCCGTTCCCCCGGACCCGACTTCTCGGCCGGAAGCCGAACCCGAGCCCACGCTCGAGCCGACGACGATCGACGGCCAGACGGGGAGTGCCTCGGAGATCGCGCCGCGACCGTCCCCCGGCGCGAGGTCGCACGCGAAGCTGGCTCCGACGCCGGAGACGGCGGGCCGGCCACTGCCGACGACTCCGAGAGAGCTCTTCGACGCCCTACCTCCCCTTCCCCTCCGCACTGAAATCATCAACGGGAGAATGCTCGTGAGCCCTATGGGCACTCCCGAGCACGCCGATGCCGCGATGAACCTTTGCCGCGCCCTGTGGCCGATCATTGACGCACACGGATTGGACGCGTTCACCGGCAACGTCGACGTCTGCATCGACGGTCCCCGTGATCCCGTCGTTCCGGACTTCGTGCTCGCTCCCCCCGACTGCCCGCGATGGGGGCGTGAGCTGCTTTCGTCCGGCCTGGTCATGGTGGCCGAGGTCGTCTCGCCCGGCAGCGTCCGCGAGGACCGCGAGGACAAGCCCGACCTCTACCGAAATGCGGGCCAGTGCTCCGGCCGTCAGGCCGGGGGTGAAGGCCCGCGCGGGAGTGCCCGCTAGAGCGCGAGCGTGCCTTCACCCGCAGGTCACAGTGGGCGTTGCTGCTGCTCGATGTACTGCTTGACTACCGTGAGCGGTGCACCGCCGACTGATCCGGCGAAGTAGGACCCGGACCAGAAGTGCCCACTCCACAGGTACTGGCGGACATGCGCGGCATACTCCTTGCGCAGGAGCCGTGCCGAGACGCCCTTGAGACTGTTGACCAGTTTGGACAGGGCGACCTTCGGCGGGTGGTGGATCAGCAGGTGGACATGGTCGTGTTCGCCGTTGAACTCACGCAACTCGACCTCGAAGTCCGCGCACACCTCCCGCATGATCTCCTCGCAGCGGGCCGGCATCTGGTTTGTGCCCCCGCCGATACTTGGTGACGAACACCAAGTGCGCGTGAAGGTCGTAGACGACATGCCGTCCGCTGCATACATCAGGGTTCGGTTTCCCTCGCGGTGACGCAACGAAACGATACGATCACGGTGTGGCGAAGGTAAAGCAGACGCGGGCGCATGTGGCCCGCCTGGAGTTGAGCACGGCCCAGGCGGCGGTGCTGGACGGTCAGGCGCACACCGCCCGCGCGCTGTGGAACCTGCTG